>DAOUIC010000045.1:0-2380 GCA_034428255.1 Anaerolineales bacterium | reverse complement strand
CTCGATGCATTCCATCAGCGACAGGAACACCTTGCGCTTGCCAATGCAGGCCGCCCCCGACTTCCGACCGCCACTCGTCCACGGCCACGCCCGCACCCGGGCCGTACGCTTCCATCGCGGAAACCTGACGTTTCAGGTCGTCCTGCTGCCCCCGGCCGGACACTCGGCAGCAGACCACGGTCAAGCCCTGCGGGGCAACGTCGCCCCCGCCCGGGAACCGCAAGGCGTCCGCCTCAGTGTGGTACCGCCGCCCGGTCGCAGTCCCGCGGGCCGGGAACGTGTCGTTGCGATCCATGACGCGCAACGGGTGCGCCGAACGCCCCACACGGGCGCCAAACTGCGGGATGCGATGGATTCTGTCCATGTCAAATATGGTGCTGTGCAACACAATACAATACAAATTTGAAGGATTATCAATGCACTGCAAACGCACGGAGATCCTTATCCGGAACTCGACTGAGGTCGTGAAGGGCATCCCGGCTGTCGTCCAACCATTGAAGCACCTCTGAACGAGAAAACAAGGCATCTGGGTCGTAATCGGCCAAGTGACGCAACCGTTGCACCTGCGAAAACAGTGAAGCGAAATCTTCAACTTCACTGGGAAACTTGGCAATGTGCTTCTTGCGTTCACATTGCTGTCGCGCTTTTCCATGCTCCAAGGACCGATAGGCCTGTCTCCACGCCGGTTCACTCCGGATCCCCTTGGTACGACCTACAAGCAAATTGGCTCCATTTGCGGCCAGAGCGTGAAACAACGCATAGTAAATCGAGCTGATAGCCCGGTTTAGGTCGGCTCTTCGAGGCCTGCCCTGCCTGTGGGAGACCGCACCCGTAGCCAGACCCTCTGCCATGTTGAACAAATCGTCCGGCGACACTACCAGTGCTCCTGCAACGTATGAGGATGTTCAAGCCAATCGGACTTCTCGATGTACGACTGAATTGGGACACTGTCAAACCCCAGCTCGATTGACAGCGGCCAAACCCACCGGGTCAAGGACAACCTCCAGCGCGCATCCCACTTGCTGTCGTCTCCGTCATACACGATGTAGGTATGGAGATAGGGTTTCCCATACTCATCGATTTCTTCACGGACCAGGATGGGATCGAACACAAAGTCGTCCTTGAAGCGCTCCGTCAGCTTTTCCCTGATGAAGCCGCCTATCTTGGCCTCTACCACGTCGTTCATGATGCATTGGAACCATCAACAAGACCCACCGATGCGCGCCAGCATACCACGACACTTGAACTTTAGATCTAATTTTTGCGGTGTTCGGCTGCATCCAAGTGGGGTAAAGGGGGCACCGTCCCAACCGTGCACCGCCAGGTCGGATGTACTGCATCACGAGGTCAAGGCTCTCCCAAGCCATTCCCTGTCATACGGGATGCGGGTCGCCATATTTGCGTTGTCCGAACCGCCGCCGCGGCGCACGGCCGAGTACCCCGTCTGTACCGTACGGTATCTCTGCTGCTTTCAGCGGAAGTAGGCGTTCTTCTCTGCAGGCGTGCACCGGCCTCGCCGTACGGTGCCAGACCGTGGTCCACTCGCCCGAGGATGTTCGGACGGGCATTCTGGGGGGGGGAACCAGAGGCGTTCGTGGAGGTGTTGGGCACAATCCGACAGCAGAGCAGTGTTGACAAAACGCACACATTCAGCGAGTAATGTGTCCATGAGCAACGCCTTCGACTGGAGCATAGAGAGGAACCAGCAACTCATCGAGCAGCGGGACGTCTCCTTCGAGACAGTGATATCCGCCATAGAGTAGGGAACTCTGTTGGATGTGTTGGTTCACCCGAACCAGGACCGCTATCCCGGACAATACACCTACGTGGTTGCCATCCAAGCGTACGTTCACCTGGTTCCGTTCGTAATACAGCCAAATGGCACCCGATTTCTGAAGACGTTCATTCCCAGCCGCAAGGCCACGAGAGAATACAGCAGGAGCATCGTACTAGCACGACATATCGATACTGAAGGACATTCTGTGGTATTCTATGGATATGAAGATCTACCGGGCCGCCGCGTTCGCGGCTAGGATTGGGGTCCACAAGAACACGGTCAAGGCCTGGAGCCTGAAGGGCAAGCTGCCGGACCGCCGCACCCCTGCCGGCCACCGCTACTACACGGATGCGGACGTGGATCGGTACTTCGGTGTGGAGCGTGCCCCCGAGGCCGGGCGCACCGTGGTCTACTGCCGCGTGTCCAACCGGGCGCAAGGGGACGATCTGCGGTCGCAGCAGCAGGCGATGGAGACGTTCTGTCTGGGTGCGGGCCTGGCAGTGGACGAGTGGCTGACCGAAATCGGCAGCGGCCTGGACTTCCAGCGGCCCGTGTTCCGTGCGTTGATGGAACGGATCGGGAAGCGGGAACTGGACCTCCTGC
>DAOUIC010000044.1:0-3326 GCA_034428255.1 Anaerolineales bacterium | reverse complement strand
TGCAGATTGCCGTGGGCAAGCGCGGTTTGGCCCAGGGCAACGTGGAACTGAAACTGCGGCGGACCGGTGAGCGCCACATGCTGGACGCGGACAACGTCCGCGGAGAATTGAAGCCCCACCTTCAGGCGGAACAGACCTGGCTGGACGACCTTTTGGCTCTGTCCGTTCCGGACTGACCGGACCGGATTTTGGTCAGAGCCGGGGCAATAGCGAACGCGCCGGTACGGCCCGGGTCACCGTTGGTGTCTCGACGTGCCCTGCCGGATTATTCCGAGCCGCGACATCATTGGGCTCCATCTGCAGCGGACACGCCTTGATTTGGCATCGCCGGCTGCACTGTATCGCGCAAACTGAAGGATTTGGGCACCGCTGCCAAGAAGGTCCTCGGATGTCAAGAATCTTCAGGTTGAAATTGACCGGGATTTTGGCCCTCGTTTTGAGTACCTCTCTAGCCCTGGGCATATTGGTGTCCTGTGTAGTGGTGACGCAGGAACCAGCCCAGGACGATGAAACCGAGCATCGCTGGCCCAGTCCGCCGGACGGCTCCTTCGTATCGGTCAGTGTGGGATGGGTTCATGCCTGTGGTGTGCGGACGGATGGTTCGGTTGTTTGCTGGGGATACGATGGGCATGGCGAGGCCAGTCCGGCGGCCGGCACTTTCGCATCGGTTAGTGCGGGGACACACCACACCTGCGGTGTGCGGAGGGATGGCTGGATTTCCTGCTGGGGGTACGGTGGACATGGCCAGTCCCGTCCGCCGACCGGCACCTTTGCATCTGTCAGTGCGGGGGGACCGCACACCTGCGGCATCCGCCCGGATGGTTCGGTCGCCTGTTGGGGTTCAAACAGGGACTGGGACGATGAGTTCAGGGGACTGGCCACGCCACCGGCCGGTTCTTTCACATCGGTTAGTGCGGACGATGGGCACACCTGCGGTGTACGGACGGACGGCTCCGTGGCCTGCTGGGGGAACGATGAATTTGGCCAGTCCAGTCCCCCCACCGGCTCCTTCGCCTCGGTGAGTGCAGGGGATGGGTACACCTGTGGTGTGCGTACGGAAGGCACCGTGGCCTGCTGGGGGGACGATAGAGAGGGTCAGTCCAATCCGCCCGCCGACACCTTCACAATGGTCAGCACAGGATCTAGATACACCTGCGGTGTGCGTACGGAGGGTTCGATCGTCTGCTGGGGGTGGGGATACGGTGAACATAGCGCGACCCAACCGCCGGACGGCTCCTTCGCGTCAGTCAGTGCGGGAGGAGGCTACGCCTGCGGTGTCCGTATGGATGGTTCGATCGTCTGCTGGGAGAACAAAGGAATCATCGTGGTCATTGACGATCTGCAGGGATGGTTCGATTATCTCCTGAGAGGACGAAGGAACCATCAAGGTTGAGGACGATTGCGATGCCTTGGAGACGCAGCAGGCACGGAAAGACTGCTTGAGAGAGTGGTTCCGAACGTCGGAGATGCACAGGTGGCGAGTTCAGAATGTCCACCCCTTTGTATCAGTCAGTGCGGGAGGACGATTCTGTTGCCTGCTGAGAGCCTGCAGGCTATTGGATTAGCTTCTGGCCGTAGGCAGTGGTGGTGTTGGACTGTAGCAGTATGACCGACCGTCCACGGCTGTCGGCTTCATGGATCGTGTCGGAAGAGGGTGTTGCACAGCATCTGAAGGTTGATGGACAGGGCTAGATCCGAGCATGCCAGATCGCCGTGTGGGAAAGGCCGAGGTTCTCTATCGGGATCTGTCAGACTCGGGTCTGAAGGTTCTGTACGACGACCGTCAGACCCAGGCCGGCATCAATTTCAACAATGCGGACTTGGTTGGCATCCCCTTGCAGATTATCGTGGGCAAGCGCGGCCTAGCCCAGGGCAATGTGGAATTAAAGCTGCGGCGGGCTCGTGAGTGCTACATGCTGAATGCGGACAACATCTGTGGGGAATTGGAACCCCACCTTCAGGCGGAGCATACCAGGCTGGACGATCTTTTGGCCCTGCCCATACCGGATTGACAGGCCTCCGGTCACAGCCGGGGCAACAACGTTCGCAGGAGCTTGGCGTAGCTCTCTCCTGTGGCGCGGCCAGCGATCACCACTTCCTCGGCATCCGGCCGGTCCGTGGCCTCAAGCGTGTCCACGCACAGATTGGTGATGGTGCTGAAGGCGAGCACTTCCATGCCGGCGTGATGGGCGACCATAACTTCCGGTACCGTGCTCATGCCTACGGCATCGCCGCCCCATGCGCGCAGCATCCGAATCTCGGCGGGGGTTTCGAAATTGGGTCCGGCTACCCAGACATAAACTCCTTCCCGCAGCTCAGTTTCCGCTTCACGCGCCGCGGCGCGTGCCAACTTGGCCAGACGATGGCTGTAGGCGTCATTCATGGCCGGAAAACGGTCGCCAAACTCGTCCTCGTTGGGGCCTCGGAGCGGGTTCAGGCCGGCCATGGCAGGCAGCGCGATGTGGTCGCGAATGAGCATGACTTGGCCGACTCGGAAGTCTGGCTTCAATCCGCCGGCCGCGTTGGTCAGGATCAGGGTGCGGATGCCCAGGCGATGCATTACGCGTACCGGAAACGTTGCCTGCGCAGGCGACCACCCTTCATAGGTGTGGTGCCGGCCCCGCATGATGAGAACGGGCTGTTGTGCGACCTTGCCCAGCAGCAACTCGCCTTTGTGTCCCAGGGCCGTGCTCACCGGAAAGCCTGGAATGTCGCCGTAGGGAATCGCGACCGCTTGGTCCACCAGGTCGGCCAGGATGTCCAGGCCACTGCCCAACACCAGGCCAATGGCGGGCCTCAGGTTGGTTTGGGTCTGGATCCAGGCCGCGGCCCTGTCGTAGGCGGCCGGATCGATTGTGGGCTGCAGTACTGGAGGAAGGGCGTTCACACCTGTTGGCCTCACGGATTGTGCCGGAAGTGGGTATTGCGCAGCACCTGAAGATTGATGGACGGATCCAGGTCCGAGCGTGCCAGGCAGGACTTGAGGATGGACCAGACTCCCTGACGGGTCATGCGGGTGCCCTGTCGATTTGGAAACAGGGGTACCGGCATATCTGCCTCCGCAGGAGATGTCCAGGAATCGGTATCCGGGTTGTGCAGGGAGGTGTGGTTCTCCCGCATGTGATGGAGGACGGCTTGGGCCGGCTCGTCGGCCAGCGCCTTCAAGGTTCCGTCGGGCATGTGCAGGCTGGCGCCCCGCGGGCCCACATCGTCGACGTTGAGTTTTGTGACATCGGACGCGCGCAGGCCGGTGTAGTAGACAATGGTCAGGACGGCACAGTCGCGGCGGCGGTTGGCCGCGCCGGGTTGATTGGCTGCGTCCAGGA
>DAOUIC010000043.1:0-4398 GCA_034428255.1 Anaerolineales bacterium | reverse complement strand
CCCAACATCAAGGCGATCCTGTGCACCAAGCCGCTGGCCCGCAACGGAGCCGAAGCGGCGGAGATTCTGAAGGTGGTCGAGGACGCCGGCGTCTTTCACGGGTACCTTGAGGACCTGGTCTACGCCCCCAAGGCCCTGAAGGCGATCAAGTCCGTGCAGGACGGCGCCATCGGGGATGTCCTGGTGGCGCGCTCGCGGGAGACGCACCCCGGCCCCCACAGCGCCTGGTTCTTCGATGCCGAGAAGGCCGGCGGCGGCGCGGTCATCGATCTGGGGTGCCACTGCATCGAGATCATCCGCAGCTATGTGGGCAAGCACAACCGGCCGGTCGAGGTGATGTGCTGGCACGACACGATGGTGCACCCCATCCAGGCCGAGGACACGGCACTGGTCTGGATCCGCTTCGAGAGCGGCGCGGTCGGCCAGTTCGAGGTCAGCTGGACGTTCCGGGGCGGCATGGACCTGCGGGACGAAATCTCGGGCACCGAGGGCACCATCTGGCTCAACCACTTCCTGCGCACCGGCTTCGAGATGTTCACTTCCGGCGAGGGCTCCGGCTACGTGGCGGAGAAGTCGGAGGTGGAGAGCGGCTGGCT
The DNA here is from genome assembly GCA_034428255.1 of Anaerolineales bacterium. Lineage (GTDB taxonomy): Bacteria > Chloroflexota > Anaerolineae > Caldilineales > Caldilineaceae > Bin34. The sequence goes on along the minus strand of DAOUIC010000043.1, from coordinate 3,802 downwards.
CTTCCCGGTCGGCGACGAGATTGTGGAGCTGGGCTACACCGACATGTTCACGGACATGTTCAACAGCCTGGAGCAGGGCACCAGTCCGACCGAGGACTTCTACGACGGCTACGTGGTGAACTGCGTCATGGACGCCTGCTATCGGTCGGCCAAGGAACGCACATGGGTGCCGGTGGAGGTCGACTGGCGGCACGGCAAGGCGGATCCGATTCACCGCGAGATTGCGGAATACGACGGCAAGAACATCGTCAAGCAGGAGACCATGCCGGACGGCCGGGTCAAGATGATCCTGATGGAAAAGGACACGGGCCGCATCGTGGACATCACGATCTGACCGTACCCGTGCCGGACAACGGGGCAGGCTGGGACCGCGTGGCGTTGTTTGACTGCATCTGCCAATCGAGCAGGTCTTTCAAGATCGACGCCGGACTTGGGCTGCCGAACCCACACACCGGGAAACCCAACTGGGTTGATCGGCCGGCGGGTCGTTGGTGGCGCCAATTACAATGATCCCGCTTGTACGGGAGGCGGCCGATGGCCATCACCAAACCTTGGACAGTACCGGTGGCACCGCTCACAGCCGAACCGGTTCCCCCGGTGGACCTGTCCAAACCGATCCCTTCCTGGAACACCCCGGAATACCCCGCCGAATGGCCCAGGAGCGACGACATGTCCGTGACCCCAAGGCACGTCGTCATCCTGCGGTACCTGTACGGCGCCTTGACCGTCCTCCTAGGGCGGCGCGGCCGCCCCTTCGCCGTCAATCAGGAAATCGGGCTCCACTTCGTTGATGCCGACGGCCAAACACAGCGGTGCGACCCGGACCTGATCGTCATGCCCTTCCCCAACACCGGGGAAGGGTCCCTGCGACGCCGGGACATGCCCTGTCCGCCGGACTGCGTCATCGAGGTCGCGTCCCCATCCACCGCGGACAAGGACCTGGGCCGCAAGAAGGCCTGGTATGCCGGGATGGGCGTCCGCGAGTACTGGATTCTGGATCCGGTCGACTCCGACGACCCCAGCCGCTTCGAGAACGGCCTGCTGCCGGACGGCCCAATGATGGGCTGGCGGCTGGAGCGGGGCCGCTACGAACCGCTGGCAATGTCCCGGGACGTGGCCGCCCGCACATGGTCCGCCTACTCGCCGGTCCTGGACTGCGACATCCTCCTTTCGCAGGAACTGCACAGGGACGAAACCGACGGCGGCTACCGGATTCTGGACCCCGAGACGGGGGAGCCGCTGCCCAGCGAAAGCGAGAAGAACGAACTGCTGGTGAAGCAGGACGAACTGCTGGCGGAGAAGGACGAACTGCTGGCAAAGCAGGACGAACAGCTGGCGAAGCACATTGACCAACTCGACGACAGGAACGCCCAGTTGGCAGCGAAGGAGAGGGCCCTCAAGGAAGCGGTCACAACCATGGCACAGTTGCGATACGGCGACTCCATTGCCGACCAACTGCGGTTGATGATGCAGCGGGCCTCCACTCCCATGCCGGATATTGATGTCGTGCAGGGATGGATGGCGAAACCATCACCCGAAGAATTCCTGGAGTTGGCGCGCCAACACTTCGGATTGGCCGAACGGAGTTGACGGGTTGGCGAGCAACGATCATCCACGGCGGCAAGGCACCAACCCAATCCGTCCTTGCCGGCATGGCGGTTTCTGCGCTCTCGGGCAATCCGCGTCTATAATGCCGGGTCCTGGCTCGGGACAGGCCCCCATCGTCTAGTCTGGCCTAGGACACCAGCCTTTCAAGCTGGCGACAGGGGTTCGAATCCCCTTGGGGGTACCAACTGCAGCCGCCAAGCCTCGCGGTTTGGCGGCTGTTTGCGTCAATTGGTCCAAGCCTGCGGACTCGACCGGACCGCTGCCCCGGTCCGCACCGACTCTTCCATGAGTAGGGTCAGGTACTGGTCCTGTGCGCCCTGTGCAAGGTCGTAAAAGCGGCCGCCTTGGCGCACATTCGCGCCCATACGCAGCAGGCAGTCCGCCGCGGCAATTTCGTCGTCGAACAGCCGTGCCGGTACCGTTGGATTGCGATAGACCCACTCTTCGCCAACCTGTATCCCGTGGTGGTGATATCCCTCCAGGAATCCCAAACGGCCGCCGTCCACGCGCTCCAGGGGCAGGGACATCGGTGTCTGCGAGTTCCTGAGCCATGCAATGCGATCCTGCACGATCTCGCCGCGCGTACCGCGAATCAGAACGCGCGGCACCCGCACCCAGGACCAGTACTGGTGCCAAGTGAAGTCGAAGAGGCCGGACTGTCCCGAGTCGAACTCGAACAGGGCCAGGATCTGGTGGGAGTCCTCGAATTGGTCGGCAGCGGGACGGGCCGATCGGCGGCGACTGGCCAACAGACGGGACTCGACGCCGAAGGCGTGTATCGTCGCGTCCTCGAAGCCCACGCCAAGCAGGCGCCGCATCAAACTGACACCGTGGTAGCCATGCGCCGCGGACACCTGCGCCTGCGTAATGTCACCCAGACGCCCGTCGCGGGCCAATGCAATGCGGGCCGCATGCAGGGGCTGAAACTGGTACTGCTCCGCCACCTGGATGTGGGCGCCGTTGCGCGTCAGGGTTGTGAGCCGTTCCAGTTCGGCCACGGTCTGGCCCGGCGGGGTTTCGGTCAGGACCGGCATGCCGGTTGACGCCACCGACATGATCACCTCCGCAGCGGCGGGTTGGCTGACCGATACAAGCACGAACTCCAGTTCCTCCCGTTCCAGCAGTTCCGGCAGGGCATTGACCACGGGCAGTTGCCACCGGTCGGCATAGGCCTGCCCCTTGGCCGGATCCCGAACCTGCACACACACCACCTCAAAATGTTCCGGCATCCGACGGGCAATGCGCAGGAAGAAGTCGGAACGTCCGCCGGCCCCAACCAGCCCGAAGCGAATTCGGTCGGTCATGTTCAGGGGCTTCCGGGCAGCTTTCGCCCGTTTCGACCGCCGCCCGAGCCTGCGTAGGGCTGGCCGGGATGCCAGTCCCGGGCGGGCGGCGACACGAAGTCATCCAGCGGCAGGTTTACGCGGCATCGGTGGAAACTTGACTGGTAGGCGGCATCGCAAATCTCGAGTGCCTTGAGCGAATCCTCCGCGATCGTGTAGTCCGCCGTGCCGTCATCGATCTGAAGGGCCAAATTGTCGAGGTGTATCTGATGCGGTGTGCGGGTTTCGCAGTCCTCGGGAGCAAGGTCCGCCCCACCGGGATGGTCGGCGTTCACGATGCGATACCCTTCGGACCAAGGCCAGAACTCAATCGTGCCCTTGTCGCCGCAGAAGCGCATCAGCGTGTCCCGTCCCGGCCGTCCGATGTCCACAAAGTCCCCGGTTTGCATCACGATGCGGGTACCTTCGCGGGTCACCGCGTAGGTCGCGGCCACCGTCTCCACCTGCAGGCCGTCCCGATAGGTGCGGCTGGAGGTGTCGCACAGGGCCATCACGTGGTCCATGTCCGGCGAGTCCAGGGCCGTGATGCAGAAGTCGAGCCAATGGATGCCGGCATTGATGATGTCCCAGCCGGTACAACGGATTTCGATCAGCTGAACCTGGCCGATGTCCCCGGCGGCAACATGGGCCAGAACCTTCAGTGGCGTTGTCCTCACCAACAAACCGTGCGGCACGCAAATCGGCAGGCGCCGCGCCCGGATGGCGTTCAGGATGGCGCGGCCGTCGGACAGGCAGTGTCCCAACGGCTTTTCGACCAGAATGCCCCGCAGCGGCAGTTCAAGGGCATCCATGACCGCAGGCCGGTGCAGGGCCGGCGGTACGGCGATCACGACCACGTCCGTAGGGCATTC
>DAOUIC010000042.1:0-1612 GCA_034428255.1 Anaerolineales bacterium | reverse complement strand
GAGAGCTTGAGTTCCGACGCTTCCGGCTTGAAGGTCACAATCGATTCCCATCGGATGCGCGTGGCCACGCGCCAGGTCAGGCGCTTGATCGCGACCGCCAAGGCACCGGGACTGGGAAGCGTGGCCAGCTTCATTGCGTAGTTGCCATGGAGCGAGCCGTCCGTGCCCGTGTCCCAGACCGTGAGGTTGCTGAGCATTGGATCGCGCAGGTCCGCGTACTCCGGCAGCATGGAGTCGAGCGAGTCCTCGTAGTTGCCGACGAGGCCGGTCCAGCCCTGCATGCCCCGGTTGAAATCGTCGTGGACCAGGATGCGATCCAAGGGGTCGAAGAGGTCCAGGGTCGGTGGTAGGAGGCGGGTCATGACTTAAGGGTCAGGTAGGCCATGAAGCGGACATCTCCCATCTGGTCGCGATGTTCAGGGGCGCAATGCACGTTCCCCGAAAGGCGCAGCCAGCCTCCGAAGTGGCTCAGTTGCCTGTACCACAGGGGGTTCTGCTCGTCGAAGTCAAACGTGCCTTGGGACAGTTCCGCCCAATGGATCCCGTCAGGAGAGATTTCCACGCTGTATTGCACGGCTACTCGAAACGTGACAGGAGACAGCAGTCGAACAAAGTAGATGGCCTCGGCGGCCCAGGCCGTCTCCCACGGCTCGGTGGTGAAGGGACCGTTCCAGGCTGCGTTGCGGGCGACGACTGCCGTGTGGCTTTGGCGCATGGCGGCGGTTCTGGTGTCAGTCCTGCTCGGTTCAGTCGTTCAGGGCCGCGTAGGCTTGGCTCTGGAACGAGTGGGCGAGGTGCAGGTTGGACGGCATCAACTGGGACATGAAGATGCCGATCAAGTCCGCGTTGGGATCGATCCAGAAGTGGGTGTTGGCGGCACCGGACCAGCCGTACTCACCCGCCCCTGTCAGGTATCGGTAGCGGCCTGGGTTCTGCATCACCCTGAAACCCAAACCGAAGCCGTAGGCCCCATAGCCAATCTGCTCGTCGCCGAAGACCTCTGTCATGTCCTGCGTGAGGTGGTTGGTGGTCATGTAGCGGACCGTACGCGGGCCCAGCAGCCGCATTCCGTCGAAAGTTCCTTCGTTGAGAAGCATTTGGGCGAATCGCAGGTAGTCCGCCGTAGTGCCAACCAACCCGCCGCCTCCGGATTCCCGCTTGACGCCAACAACCACCGGGTCCGGGTTCGACCTGGGCATGGGCTCCAACCGGCCGTATCGGTTGGCTTGGTAGACGACTGCCAGCCGATGCAGATCCGCCTCCGGTACCTGGAACCGAGTGTCCTTCATGCCCAGCGGCTCGAAGATCATGGAGTTCAGGGCTTCCCCCAGAGACTGACCCCTGACTGCAGCCACAACCATCCCAAGCACGTCGGTGGCCACGCTGTAGCGCCATGCCGTCCCCGGCTGAAACAACAAGGGGAAGCGACACAGTCGGGCGAGAAAATCGTCCGGAGACAACTGGAGGTCGAGAATTGGGACATCCGCATACATACGGTCCACGGGATGGTCCGGATCGAAGCCATAGGTCAGGCCTGCCGTGTGGGTCAGCAGATCCCAGATCAGGACCGGCCGTTCGAGGTTGGCATTGGTATTCCCGTCGATGTAAACCT
>DAOUIC010000041.1:0-2758 GCA_034428255.1 Anaerolineales bacterium | reverse complement strand
GTTGTGCCGGGAACTCGGAGTGCCCGTGGCCAACAACGGCGGCACCAATTCCCTGGATGTGGCCGAACACGCCCTGATGCTGATGCTGTCGGCCCTGCGCCGGTTTGCCGACTTCGACCGCTTCGTCAAGGCCGGCCAATGGCGGGGCATCGATTCGGGCACCAATACGTTCACCCTGGACGGCAAGACGGTCGGCATTATCGGTTTCGGCAACATCGGCCGCCGCGTCGCGGGTTTGCTGCGCCCGTTTGGCTGCAAAGTGATCTTCAGCGACGCCTACCCGCCTCCGGAGGAGGTGTCCGCCGGCCTGGGGGCGCAACAGGTTGGTTTGACGGAGCTGTTCTCCCAATCCGACCTGATCACCATCCACGTGCCCCTGAACGACGACACCCGGAACATGGTCAACGCCGACACCTTGGCCCTCATGAAACCCACCGCCTGGCTGGTCAACACCTGCCGCGGCGAAGTGGTGGACGAAACAGACCTGCATGCCGCCCTGGAGCAACGGCAGATTGCCGGCGCGGCCCTGGATGTCCTGGTCAAGGAGCCGCCTCCGTCGGATCACCCGCTGCTGTCGCTGGACAATGTAATCTTCACCCCCCATACGGCCGGAGTCACTTTCGACTCCTTCTCCCGGCGGGGCAAGTTCATCTTCAACAACATTGATCGGGTCGCGCGGGGGGAGGAGCCGCTCGCGCTGGTCAACTGAGTCCTGTTCGGCCCCGGATGCCGGACTCCAAAACGGAAACTGCAGACATGAAACTTGGCTTCAGCTCATGGGGCATGCCCAATGTCCCGGTGGATCACATCATCGCCAGCCTGGCGGAAATGGGATACGACGGCGTTGAACTGACCGTCAAATCCGGCTACTCGATCGAACTGGACACCCTGGATGAAGCCTACCGCAAGTATGTGGTGCGCCTTCTGGACATGCACAACCTCGAACTGCCTGCCTTGGCCGGCCACGAGAGCCTGGTGGAACAGGACCCGGACCGGGCGGCGGAATGCATGCGTCGCCTCAAGGGGACCGTCGACTTGGCCGTCGACTGGGCCCGCGGCGGTACGCCACCCTGTCTGGATACCACCGCCGGCGGCAGCCCGGACGACTGGGAGTCTCTGCGGCCCCTATTGGAGGATAGGCTGGGGGACCTGTGCGGCTATGCCGCCGAGCGCGGGGTGGTGATCGCCATCGAACCGCATGTCGGTACCATACTGGACACACCGCCGCGCGTGGTGGAGCTCGTCGACTCCATAGGCCTCGACAACCTGGGGGTCAACTTCGACATCTCGCACTTCAACGTGATGGGCATTGACATCGAGACTTCGGTGTCCGCCTTGGCGCCGCTGTCGGCCCACACCCACGTCAAGGACGAACGGGGCATGGCGCCGGACCACGAGTTCCTCATTCCCGGCGAGGGCGAGTTTGACTACGTGACCTATCTCAAGGCGATGCGCCGCCACGGCTACACCGGGTTCATCTCCGCCGAAATTTCCGTTATGGTGCAGCGCCGCGAGGGGTACGACGCCATCGCGGCGGCGCAACAGACGTACGATGTACTGGATGCGGCCTTCAGGGAGGCCGGCATCGACCGCGGCTGACATGCCCGCTTTCTCACTCATCAAACCAGGCAGGCCTACATGAATGGCGCCAGCAGCATGATGCACACACTCGTCAACAACGACGTAACGGTGTGCTTCTGCAACCCCGGCACGTCCGAGATTTCCTTCGTCGGCGGCCTGGACGCAACGGACAAGATGCGGGGCGTGCTCTGCCTCTTTGAAGGCGTGGCGACGGGTGCCGCGGACGGCTACGGCCGCATGAAGGACTGGCCGGCGGCCACGCTGCTGCATTTGGGACCGGGCCTCGGCAACGGCGTCGCCAATCTGCACAACGCCCGGCGGGCTCAGACCCCCGTCGTCAACATTGTGGGCGACCATGCCACATGGCATCTCAAGCACGACGCGCCCCTGACCTCGGACATCGAGGCCATCGCCGGCGCGGTGTCGGGCTGGTACCACTACTCGGGTTCGGCCCGGGACCTTCCCGGCGACACGGCCCGCGCGGTCCAGGCCTCGTTGAAGCCTCCCGGCCAGGTGGCCACCCTGGTGCTGCCGTCGGACGCCGCCTGGGATCCGGGCGGTCCTCCGGTGGGGCGGCTGGAACCGGAGACGCAGCGGTCGGTACCGTCTGAACGCGTGACCGAGATCGCGAAGGTTTTGGCCAGGGGCGAGGAGGTCGTGCTGCTGGTGGGTGGCCGCGGTTTCAGGGCCGAGGGTTTGCGCCATGCCGCGGCCGTCGGCACGCGTACCGGTGTGCGCGTGCTGGGCGACCGGGTTAACAGCCGCATGGAGCGGGGTGCCGGGCGCTACGACCTGGTGCGCATCCCCTACCCGGTGCCCCAGGCGATTGCCCTGCTCGAAGGCACCAGGCACATGGTGCTGGCCGGAGCAACGATTCCGGTTGGCTTCTTCGGCTATCCGGGTCAGCCCAGCCGTACCGCCCCTCCGGACTGCGAGTACCATGTCCTGGCGGAGCCCGACGAGGACGTGATTGGAGCCCTGTCGATGCTGGCCGAGGAGATTAGCGCCACACCGGATCCGGGCCGGGCCGGCCGGTACGAGCCGCCGCCCTTGCCCACCGGCGACATTTCCATCGAAAAGGTGTGGGCGGCCGTGGCGCACCTGATGCCGGAAGACACCATCGTCTCGGACGAGGCGGTTACGTCGGGGCGGTCCTCCCAGGCCCAGACGGCCGGGG
>DAOUIC010000040.1:0-4754 GCA_034428255.1 Anaerolineales bacterium | reverse complement strand
GGGCGGGCATCGGCACCGGGCAAGTCCAGGAAGTTCTGCAGCATGTCGTGGCCCTGTTGCGTCAGAAAACTCTCCGGATGGAACTGGAGGCCGTGGATCGGCTTGCTGCGGTGGCGCACGCCCATGATGTCGCCGCCTGCGGTCCAGGCCGTGACGTCCAGCTCCGAGGACACGGGCCGGTGGATGATGAGCGAGTGGTAGCGTGTGGCGGTGAAGGGGTTGGCGATGCCCTTGAACAATCCTTCCCCGTCATGGTGGATTTGGCTGGTCTTGCCGTGCATGATTTCCGGCGCGCCGGACACCTCGCAGCCGTGTACGTGGCCGATGCACTGCTGGCCCAGGCACACGCCGAGGATGGGGGTCCGGCCGCCCATGGTTTCTATCAGTTCGTTGCTGATGCCGGAGTCTGCCTGGGGTGTTCCCGGTCCGGGGCTGATCACGATGTGGGAGGGTTTGTCGGCGGCCACGGTTGCCACCGGCACCTCGTCGTTGCGGTAGACCTTCAGCGATGCCCCCAGCTCCCCCAGGAACTGGACCAGGTTGTAGGTGAAGCTGTCGTAGTTGTCGATCACAATCACCATGTCAGGCCTCCCGGTTGGCGGCTTGGCGTTTGGCAAACTTCTCGCCGCTGCGCCGGATGCGGTTCCAAATGCCTGTCAGCCCCATCGCCTTCTTCATGGCCATGAGGGTCTCCCGGGCTTCCGCGCGGGCTCGTTGGGTACCCGTCTCCAACAAGTGGTCGACGAATCCCGTCCGCGACTCAAAATGGGCCCTGCGCTCGCGGGTGGGTTCCAGGAAATCGTTGATGGCCCGGGCCAGCGTCTGCTTGACCTCGACATCGCCCACGGCTCCCTTGCGGTACCGATCCTTGAGGTCCTCCACCACGGTCCCGCCCGGATTGCGTTGGGCTTCCGGAATGGCCGGATTGGCACCGTCCGGATGGAAGAAGTCCAGGTACTCGAACACCGGGTTGCCCTCGACCGTGCCGGGAATATCGGCCCGAATCCGCTTCGGATCCGTGTACATGCCCATCACGCGTCGGTTGACGGTCGCCTCGTCGTCCGCCAGAAACACGGCGTTGTTGAGGCTCTTGCTCATCTTGGCATTGCCGTCTGTGCCCACCAGCGTACCGCCCACCACCATCGCTTCGGGAATGGGGAACACTTCGCCGTAGGCCAGGTTGAAGCGCCGCGCGATTTGCCGGGTCATCTCGACATGGGCTTCGTTGTCCTGTCCGACCGGCACCAGGTTGCCGCGGGGCATCAGGATGTCGGCGGACTGCAGGACCGGATAGCCCAGCAGGCTGTAGGGGACCTGATCCATGCCTGCGGCGTTGGCCATGTCCTTGATGGTGGGGAGCTGCTGGATCCGCTCGACGGTCACGAGGCTGCCCAGGAGCAGGTTCATTTCGTAGACCTCGTGCACGGCGCTTTGCAGATAGAAGGTGACCTTGTCGGGATCGATGCCGATGGCCAGGTGATCCAGCACGATGGCCCGGGCGTTGTCGGCGATGGCCTCGATGCTGGCCTTGTCCGGTTTGGTGGTCAGCATGTGCAGGTCCGCCACCAGGAAAAAGCACTCGTACTTGTCCTGCAGGGCCAGACGGTGCCGGTGGCTGCCGATGAAGTGGCCCAGGTGCAGTTGTCCGGTGGGCCGATCTCCGGTCAGGATGCGGGGTTTGGTATCGCTCATGGTTGCTGCTCTCCTTCAAAGCTGCAGGGCGTTTTCGGCCAGGGCGACGGCCGTGGTCAGGGCGCGCATCTTGTTCATGGCCTCGTTGTATTCGTATTCGGGCTGGCTGTCCATGACCAGGCCGCCGCCGGCCTGCAGAACACAGGTCGCACCCAACATGGTGATGGTCCGGATGGTGATGCAGGTGTCCATGGTCCCGTCGTGGTCGATGTACCCGACCACCCCGGCGTACGGTCCCCTGCGGGACGCCTCCAGTTCCTCGATGATCTCCATGGCCCGGATCTTCGGCGCGCCGCTGACAGTGCCGGCCGGCAGGGTCGCCCGGATGAGGTCGATGCCGTCCATGCCATCCCTGAGCCGGCCCTGGACATCGCTCACGATGTGCATGATGTGGCTGTAGCGTTCGATCTGCATCACGTTGGCCACCTGCACCGACCCGTAGTCGCAGACGCGCCCCAGGTCGTTGCGGCCCAGATCCACCAGCATGACGTGCTCGGCCCGTTCCTTGGGGTCCGCCAGCAGGTCCTCCGCCAGTTGCCGATCCTCCTCCGGGGTTTCGCCGCGCCATCGCGAGCCCGCGATCGGGTGCAGGCTGGCCTCGCGGTCCTCCAACCGCACGTGCATCTCGGGGCTTGAGCCCACAAGGCGCATCGGCGGCCCCTTGAGGCCGGGGATGTGCGAGAAGTCCAGGTAGAACATGTAGGAGGACGGGTTGACCATCCGCAGGGCGCGGTAGATTGTGAAGGGGTCCGCCTGCGTCGCACGCGTCTGGCGCATGCTGAGCACCCCCTGGAAGATGTCGCCGGCGATGATGTAGTCCCTGGTGCGGCGCACGATCTCGGCGTATTCCTCCGGCGTCTTCGAGCAGGCCCACGGGGAGTCGTCGCAAATTTCCGGCAGGGCCGGTTCGGCGAACGGCGCATGGATGCGATCACAGATGGCGTTGATGCGTTGACAGGTGTCGGCATAGGCCCGATCCAGGTCCGGGTGGGTCAGGTCCAGGTTCACCATCACCAGGAGGCGGTGCTTGACGTGGTCGAAAATCACCAATTCGTCGCTGAACAGCATGACCATGTCCGGGGTGCCGATGAGGTCCTCGGCGGTGGCCGGCAGCTTTTCGATGAACCTGACCATGTCGTAGCCGAACATGCCCACGGCGCCACCCTTGAAGCGCGGCAGGTCCGGCACATCGACCACGGTTTCCGCCGTGACCTGTTCCCGCAGGATGTCGAAGGGGTCTCCGCATAGTTTCTTGACCGAGCCGTTCTGACCGGCCAGGGTCATGCGGTCCCCGTAGGCCACCAGGCTGCGGGTAGGGTTCAGCCCGATGAAGCTGTAGCGGCCGAACCGTTCCCCGGCCTCGGCGGACTCCAGCAGGAAGCAGGGCTGGGTGGCCTGGGAGCCCTGGATTAGTTGTTGGTCGGGGCGTCGGCACAGCTTCAGGAACACGGACACGGGCGTGTCCATGTCGGCCGGGATTTCCCGATAGACGGGATACCGGGTTGCCTCTCCCCGATGGGCCTTGACCATCGCCAAAGCCGGAACGAAATTCACCGCTGCACCTCCAGAAAACAAAAAACCCGGATGCCGTGTTCGACGGGACATCCGGGGACGAAATCCGGGGATTCCGCGGTGCCACCCCACTTGAGCTTCCGGGCACCGCCCTTCGCTCCTCTCTGCAGGAACGGGACTTGCGTCCGATTCCCCGCGCCCTGATAACGGTGGCGTCTCCGGCTTGCCTACTGGGAGGATTTCCGTTCGGCTTGCGACTCACCGGTCCATTCACCTGCCCCTTGCCTGCTTCCTTTCCACCGACCGGAAGCTCTCTGAAGGCAGACTGGCAGGCTACTAGCCCGGATCACAGTCCGTTTATGGTTGGTCCAAAGGATACAGGTCCGATCGGGTGGTGTCAACTGGTTGGCCGTTGCCGGCAACCGAGACCCCCAAGCAGAGGGCCGGATCAGAGCCCAATCAGTTGCGCGTTGCCGAGCGCCTTTTTCCTTGTGTACTTGGACCGGCTGGGATCGATTGCCAAGGGTAGCCCTGTATCCAGAGCTTCAAGGGCCGCAGCCGAGAGACGGGTGCGTGGAGGCAACCTTCAGTCGTGTTGGCTTGGCGCGCGACCCCATCGAGGCCCAGGATCCGGATCATGCATCCGGTTCCCCAGCGGCTGGCAGGGATCCCTCCATTTCCTGTTGGCTGCCGACAAACCGTGTTGGGACTCCGGGTTAGGGACTGGCGGTGTCGAACCTCGGTCGGTTTGGGCCATGAGGTACCTGTCTGCGGTCAATCGCAGACATCCTTGGTCCGCAAGGCACCGGTCTCGGCCCAGGGATTGGAGCTCAAATGGTCCGCGACGACGAAATTGTGCTCCTTGAAACCGGCAGCGCAAAGGCACTCCGGGGTCCGGTCCCTGGCCTCTTCCACGATTGACCTGACTGATACGGCCAACTGATCAGCGACCAGGTTCCTGAACAGCCCCATGTCCCAGAGCAGAACCAGTTCGCGCAGGATCCCGGTGTTTTTGGCGGGGCAGTACTTGGCTGCCGTTCGGATGCGTTCGTCGCACAAGGCGAGGATTGGGTTGTCGAACTTAACCGCGGTGGCAGAGTCCACATTCCAGCCCAGACGGTCCATGCAGTTCAACACGTGACTGTCCTCGATCACGATGTGGAAGTTGCGCATGTAGCTCCTGAACATGCCGCTGTCGATCTCGGCGTTCAGGCATCCGAGCACGGTGTTGCAGACCTCGATCGATTGTGCGGCCGACGACTCCAGGTAAGAGGTGAAGCCCACGGTTAGGTGGGACCCCTGGGGCCGGAAAACCGGTCCGTCGATTTCGACCTCGTTCATGGGCCGGAAGATGGAGCGGGGAGACCTGTCGTCCCAGTCGGCGATGTATCGGTCCAGCAACCTGGCATTGGTGCGCGCGAGCGAATCGACATCCAGCACATCACTGATGCCGTCTGCATAATCGAGGAGGATGAAGCCGCGCAGGTCCGGGCGGACGAAGTCCATGGTGCGGTAGGCGCTGGAGCGGGGCACGTGCGTGTCCAACCAGA
>DAOUIC010000039.1:0-35408 GCA_034428255.1 Anaerolineales bacterium | reverse complement strand
TGGGCGGAATCAGCAACGCGTTCACGGGCGCGGCGGCGTTTTATGCGGGCGAAGTGGAGTGGCCGCTGGTCCTTCGCTACGCCTTGGCCATGCTGGGTACGGCCAACGAGCGGCCGGACAGCTACATGCAATATGCGCCGGTGTATTCGGCATCCGCGATGCCGCCCATTTTGTTGATTCATACACTGAAGGACGAAATGGTGCCGTTGTCCCAGTCGCTTGAGTACGAAGCAGCACTGCGTGACGCCGGGGTGTCGGTGGAGACCATCTACTTCGAGGACGAGAGCCACTACCTTAAGCTAGGGGTCCGCACCTCCGACACTACGCGCTATCTGTTCGCCAGTGTACTCGAATTCCTCCACGGATGGCTGGAGCAGGAATCTGACGCACAATAGGCGACGCACCGGTTCCGGATGCCCGAGCTGCAACGTTCGATGGCCTTGGTTGTGCCTGGTCGGCGGCTACCGGGCACGATCCCATGACCGACAAAGCGGCCGCCCTGCTTACACTTGGCGACGATGTCCCATGGTGTCCATACAGGCGCAAGGCGTAGGTCAACCTCCGCAATGGTGTCAAGAACGGGCTGTTCCAAGCGGATTCATCTGCCCATGATGCAGACCACACTCATCCTGCCGACCGACACCACGGCCCAATTCAGGATGCGTTTCGACGGTGTGGCGTTCAGTCCGGACGGGCAAACGCTGGCTGGTGGCAGTGATGACAACACTGTCCATTTGTGGGATGTGGCCTCGGGCATTCATCGGTATGCCTTGGAAGGCCATATGGATGGGGTCCACTGCGTGGCGTTCAGTTCGGACGGACGGACCCTCGCCAGCGGCGGCGGGGACAACACCATTCGCCTGTGGGATGCGGCCGCGGGTACTCTCCGGCACATCCTGAAAGGCCATACGGATTACGTCCTCAGTGTGGTGTTCGATGCGGACGGGCAGACTCTGGCTAGCAGCGGGTGGGACGACACCGTCCGCCTGTGGGATGCCGCCACGGGCACCTTCCGCTGCGCCTTGCCGGGCCACGCGGATGGAGTCTTCAGCGTGGCGTTCAGTCCGGCTGGGCAAATTCTCGCCAGCGGCGGGTGGGACAACACCGTCCGCCTGTGGGACGTAGCCACAGGGAAGCTTCACCGCATCCTGTCGGGCCATACGGATGAGGTCCTCGGCGTAGCGTTCGGTCCGGATGGACGGATCCTGGCCAGTGGCGGCAAGGACTGCGCAATCCGCCTGTGGGACGCGGCCACAGGGTCCCTCCTCCGCATCTTGGAGGGGCATACGGATGTGGTCGCGAGTGTGGTCTTCAGTCCGGATGGGTTGATTCTGGCCAGTGGTGGTTGGGATGACACTATCCGTCTGTGGGATGTGGCCGCGGGTACCCTCCACTCCATCCTGGAAGGCCAGCGCGTGGTCAACAGTGTGACGTTCAGCCCGGATGGGCAAACCTTGGCCAGTGGCGGTGATGACGGTACGGTACGGATGTGGCACCCAACGAAATCAAGAACCGCGTCGGGGAAGGGACCTGCTTCGCCGCCTGGGATAACTACCCACAATCCACAGGAAGACGAGTAGACTCAAACCCATTCCCTGTAGGACTGCCGTTGACGTGCATGCATTCGGAGCAGCCATGACCCATATCGGAGGACTCGAAATCGGCAAGGAACACGTGCCGCAGGGAGCCTGCTTGCTACCGGCTCGCGGACCGAGGGTCCTGTGGATGAGCGGCGACGACAGTGAAGACTTCCTGCAGCGCATGACGACCAACGACATGCGCCTGCCGGTTGGGGGACATCGGCCCACGGCTCTCCTGACGGGCACGGGCCGTATCCAGGCCGTGTTCAATGTGATTCGGGATGATGAAGGTTATTGGCTGATCGCACCCCCGCACGGGTCGGAGGCTCTGCGCACTGTGTTGCAGGGCAACATCTTCTTCATGGATCAGGTCACGGTGGAGGATGTGAGTGACCAATGGAACTTCCTGTACCTGGTGGGTCACGGGGCGTCCGCTGTCGTGGAGTTGTTGGAGTTTGCCGCGCCGGGGCCGGCTACGGTCGCCCGTGCCGGCGATCGGTTGTGCCTGTGCGAGAACCTGCTTGAACTTCCCGGATTCGGGCTGTTGATCCCCGCGGCAGAGACGGATGGCATCCGCCGGGCCGTGCAACAGGGCCACGGTACGCTGTGGTCCGAATTGGACGAATATGACCATCTGCGCATCCGGTCCGTGCGGGGTGGATACGGGTACGAGTACACGGAGGCCTTCAATCCCCTGGAGGTGGGCCTGGACGCAATCTGCTCGGACAACAAGGGGTGCTATCCGGGGCAGGAGGTGATTGCACGGCAGGTCAACTACGATCGCGTGGCCCGGGCGCTGGTGTTGCTGGAGTCCGAGCAGCCGCTGGCCACGGGCGATCCCGTCAAATTGGAGGGGCGGCCGTTGGGAGAGGTCACATCCGTGAGTTCGGTGTCGGCAGACCGCACATGGCCGTCGCTGGCGGTTGTCCGTTCCCGGCAACTCGTGCCGGGACAGTCGGTAGTGGCCGGAGACCGGCCTGCCGTCGTGGCGGCCATGCGCCAAGCGAGTTTGGTCTAGGGTGCGTTTGTGGATGCCTACCGTGGCATGTCGGGGAATGTTTCCGGATTGTCCCGTTCGGTGGCCTCGGCGGAGATTTCGGATTTGCCGGGTGCAGGTTGTCCGTGGCTGAAACCTGGCGCTTGATCATCGAGCCGCAGCCGCGGCGGGCCAGCGTCAACATGGCCATGGACGAAGCCTTGGCCGAATCCGTGGCATCCGGTTGTGCACCGCCGACCCTGCGCCTGTATCGGTGGTCTCCGGCCGCGGTCAGCATCGGCCGGTTTCAGTCCGTTGCCGATCTGGACTTGGAGCGACTTGACGTTGGGGGCTTGGACTGGGTGCGCCGGCTCAGCGGCGGCCGGGCGCTGCTGCACGGGAACGAACTTACCTACGCGCTTCTGTTGCCTCTGGCACACCCCGTCGCACAGCTGGGCATCCTGGATTCCTACCGTGCCCTGGCCGGATCCTTGCGGGCCGCCCTGGAGGTTCTGGGTGTCAACGCGGATCCGTTGAAGGCCCGTGCGCGCAGGATGGCGGCTGCTTCGGCCGCCTGTCTCGAGCAGGTCAGTTCATGGGAGCTTGCCGTCGCGGGCCGCAAGCTGGTGGGCAGTGCCCAGTGTCGGCGACACGGTTACGTCCTGCAGCATGGCAGCCTGCCGTTGGACGGGGATCCGGCTGCCTTGGCCGAAGTGTTGTGTCTGGATACCGGTGGCCGGGAGCGGCTGCGCAACAACCTGAGGGCAACGGCAACCACCTTGGCGTGTGAACTGGACAAGCCGGGCGTTGAAGGTGCATTGCCGGATTGGCAACCCCTGGCACGCGCGTTTGCCTGTGGGTTCGGCAACCATGCCCAGGTGGACTGGATTGAGGACGGCAGCCGGCCGGCGGAACTGGAGGCGGCGGCCCGGCTGGCGAGGGTTCGCTATGCGGCCGGCGCTTGGCTCAATCTGCGGTGAGCTGCATGTCGAGCCTCTGCCGCACGCTCCGCGTGAACGGCATCGCTTTGGCGACGGCCGCGCAACAGATGACGAGGAAATCGTGTCGGTTGGATTGCTGACGCTCGAACTCTATCTGGGAGGCACCGCCTCCCTCAAGGAAAAGCGCAGCCGCATTGCTCCTGCCGTCCGCCGCATCCGGACCAAGTTCAACGTTTCGGTCTGCGAATCGGATGCCCAGGATGTGCTGACGCGTGCGGAGATCTCCGTGGTGGTTGTGAGCACCAACGACAGCCATGTCCACAGCCAATTGCAGGCTGTTCTCAACTGGGTTCTGGATGCCCGGCTGGATGTCGAGGTGCTGGACAGCCACATCGAACTGATTGCCTGAACGACCAAGGCTTCAAGGCCATCGCCGCTCGCACGATGCCGACCGGAATTCGCGTGCCCGGGAATGGCCGGACCGGGATCGTCCGCCCTATGAGGATGTAGCCACCGCCTTCGGATCGCTCATGCCGACCCACGAGTCCTTGGCCTCCGGGTATCCGGGCCAGTCCACATGCCGGTACAGGAAGGCGGCCACCGTGACCACCACCGAAATCAGCGCGAACCATTGGGCGGCTGCCAGGGAAGTGCCAATCATCCAGGCATCGGGACGCAGGAACTCGACCAGGAAGCGGCCGACCGGGTAGAAGAAGAACAGCATCAGCACTCCGTCCCCGAAGCGCAGTCGCTTGCCGAAGCGCAGGAACAGCAGGTTGATGACAAGCACTGCCATCAGGTTCCAAAGCATCTCGTAGAAGAAGGTGGGATGGAATCCGTTCGTGGCGTACCAGTCAATGGCCTGCTGTGTGATGTTCGGATCGGAGCATACCCCCAAGGCGCCTTCCGGTACCTGACAGGGGTAGTCCGGGTTGATGTGGAACGCCCAGGGCAGGTCTGTGGCCGGCCCGTACAGCTCCTGGTTGACGAAGTTCCCGAACCGGCCGACGGCCTGGGCCAGCGGGACGTTGACTGCGATGTAGTCCAGGTACTGCAGCACGTTGATTTTCGAGATCCAGGCATAGACGATGACGGCCAGGACCCCGCCGATCAGTCCGCCGTAGATGCCCAGCCCCCTAAATCCCCCGGACCAGAAGTTGATGATGTCCATCGGATTTTCGCGGTAGTGGGACCAGCCGCCTCCGTCCGCCGGTGAGCTGAGCACGTGGTAGACCCGTGCGCCCAGGATGCCGGCAATCAGACACCAGGCCAGCAGGTTCCAGATGTGGTCCGGATCTCCGCCCGAACGCTTGGCCCACAGGGTGCTTGAAAACGCGCTCAGCGTGGCGCCTCCGACAATCAGCAGCCCGTACCAGTGCAGGGAAAAATTGCCGACTTCCAGCAGAATGGGATTCATGGGACGGGGATCCTAACGGGAGATTGAGAGAACGGGAGACCGGATTGGTGATCTCATCGCAGGCCAACACTCGGTGGCTGGCGAATCAGTATAGGCTAGGTGGACGCCGTCGGTCGGAAGATGCGGCAAGGCCTCAAGGATGTCGCGGCCTTGGTGGCCACAGGACAGCTATGCTGGAAAGTGGCAATGTCATCGCCATGCGGCACCTGACTCCAGCCAGGTTTCCAGGACGGTTCCGACGCGCCAGAGACTGTCCGCACTGACCTTGTCCATCGTGTCGCCGACGGTATGCCACCACGGGTAGTCGAAGTCGATGATGTCCACCGCCGGAATCCCGGCATTCAGGAACGGGTGGTGGTCGTCGAGGATGGAGTAGCCCTGGACCGGCTGGAACCAGGCATCCAGGCCCAGGTTGGCCGCCTGTTGCCAAATGGCGGCCTGCAGTTCCGGGGTACTGGTGCGTTCAAGGGGCAGTTCCTGCCGGCTGTCTCCAACCATGTCCACGATGACAACCGCCGTGGGGTCGTTGCAGGCCGGCAACAGATCGAGGTCCGCTGCGAACGCCGAGGAACCCAGGATCCAGTGCCAGCCGGGGATGTTGCCGTTGTCCTCGGCGTCAAAGAAGGCCAGGCAAATCCGGTGGCCCGTCTTGTCGGTCTCCAGGGCCCGCGCCAGCTCCATCAGCACCGCCACGCCCGATGCTCCGTCATTGGCCCCGACCACCGGGCGCGTCCTTAGGTCCGGATCCGGATCTTCATCCGCAAACAAGCGTGTATCGAAGTGGGCGCCCAGCAGCAAATCGGGTCCGGATCCCTTCCAGGCGAGCAGGTTTTCGCCGCGCTCACCGTTTGGCAAGGCAAACGGGTGGGCGTATACCTGCCAACCCAGGGCTTCCAGGTGCTGCCTGATCAAAACCCTGGTGCGGCGGTTGGCCAGGGAGCCCGTCGGGCGCGGCCCCAGGTCGACCTGGGCCTGCACATGTTCCAAGGCCCGTTCGCCGTCGAATGGCGGTGGTCCGTACACGGCATGGGAGAAGTACCCCCATCCCAGGTGTCCCCCGTAGCCGAAGCAACCCAGGACCAGAAGCCCGAGCAGCAGTTCGGAGCGGCGCACCTGCCATTGTTCAAGGAGTTTCTTCATGGCGGCAGGGAGGCTGCGGTTCAGGAACGCGTACGGAATTCGACGCGGATCGGCGTGCCGATGAAGGGGTGCTGCTCGCGGATCGCGTTCTCGATGTAGCGCGCATAGGTGAAGTGCACCAGCTTGCTGTTGTTCACGAAGAGAACGAACGTCGGCGGCGCAACGGCCACCTGGGTGCCATAGTAGATCCTGAGCGGCTGGCCGTTGCGCGACGGCGTGGCTCCCTGGAAGTACGCCTGTTGGATCAGCTGGTTGAAGGGGCCGGTGCCAATCCTTTGCGTCCTGGCCGCGTGCACCTCCAGGGCCGTGGGCAGAATGCGGTGCAGCCGCTGCCGGTCCAAGGCTGATATGAAGAGCAACGGCGCGTAGGGCAGAAACTGCAGTTCCGATCGAATCTTCTTCTCGTATTCCAGGATGGTGCGCTCGTCCTTGGCCACCGCATCCCACTTGTTGGCGAGCAGGACCACCCCGGTTTTGCATTCCTCGATCATGCCGGCCACATGCGCATCCTGTGCCGTAATCCCCTCGGTGGTATCCAGCAACAGCAGGGCGACGTCGGCCCGGTCAATGGCCCTGGCACTGCGCAGCACGCTGTATTGTTCAATGCCGCGTTCGATTCGGCCCCTTCGACGAATCCCGGCGGTGTCGACCAGAGTCACGTCCTGGCCATACCAGGTGAGGCGGGAGTCGACAGGGTCGCGCGTGGTGCCCGGTACCTCGCTGGTGATGGCCCGTTCTTCGCCAATTAGGGCGTTGAGCAGACTGCTCTTGCCGACGTTCGGCCGTCCCACCAAGGCAATCCGGACCGAATCGTCCTCCCCGTCCTCGGCCGGTGTGCCGGCCAGGTTGGACAGCAGGCTGTCGAGAAGTTCCGCCACGCCGTCGCCGTGCAGGGCGGAGATGGCCATCGGTTCGCCCAAGCCCAGCTGCCAGAACTCGGCGGCATCCAGTACGCGGGCATCGGTCTCGGCCTTGTTGACCGCCAGCACCACCGGCTTGTCGTGCTGGCGCAGAAACGCGGCCACATCCATGTCCTCGGCCACCACGCCGTCCTTGACATCGGTCAGCAGGATGACGGCATCCGCCTCGTCCAGGGCCACGGTGGCCTGTTCCAGAATCGACAGGGAGAACTCCTCGGACGAGTTGGCGGAACGCGAACGGGCTGTGGAGGCGCCGGGATCGCGGAAGCGCAGGCCTCCTGTATCGACCAGGGCGAACCGCTGCCCCTGCCATTCGGCTGTGCCGTACAGACGGTCGCGGGTGGTTCCCGGCAGATCCTCCACAATCGCCGTGCGGACACCGGTCAGCCGATTGAACAGCGTGGACTTGCCTACGTTGGGGCGACCCACCAGGGCTACGAGTGCGGGCGACATGCTGCAAGTGTTTCCGGGGATTCAGGAGGATGGGGCCAAGGCGGACTTCAGGCTCGCGACGACCTCCGTCTGGGCGGGATCGTGGCTCACCAGCGTGATGAGGCTGGAAGCCTCCACGGCCGGATCCGCAAAGACAAATCGGACAGGGGCAAGTTCCCATGTGCCCTGTTCGGCCGGGCAGTCGAAGAGGACCAGCCAGGCAAATTCGCCCGCGGCTTCCATGGCGTACAACTGTTCGAAGGCCTCAAACGGACCGCGCAGGTGCATGAACAGGGGCGTGAATTCGTAGATCAGGTCCGGGTGTTCCACTTGACAGGCCGCCCGGGCCTTTTGCGTATTGTCGAGGATGACGTGATCCACCTCAATCACGAAAGCGACTTCCGTTGTGGCGGTGGTCGCACCCTCCGGCACGTCCACGGACGCGACCACCGTGGTGGTGCGCGTGACCGGTTTGACGGGTTCCTCCGGATGCAGCGGCAGCGGGTCCGGCACGGCATCCAACACGTCCCGCGGACCGTGCAGCAGCAGGAATTCCGGGTCGGTACGCACCTCCGCCAGACTGTAGCCGCTGGGGACGGTCGCCGGCGGCTCCAGGACCACCCGCACGCGTCGGGTATTGGGCAGGGACGAATAGTGCACTGTTGCCAACACAATGGCCGGATCGGCGGTCAGCGCCGTCAGCGCGTTGCCGCCTCTATCCACAGCCTGTACCGACAAGGGCAATTCGAACGACCCTGCGTTGGTGGTGAAGGCCGTGGAGTAGAACGGCAGATAGGCTACCGCACTGTCCAGTCGCGTCAGGTTCTCCTGCGATCCTGTGATCACTGTGTGGGTGGTGTTAAGCGTCGTCCCTTCCAGCACATAGCCGTCCGGCAGGTCCCCCACCCGGACCAGGGTCACCGGGAGGAGCGCACTTTGTTCCTGCAGGGCCAGCGCCTCGGCCAACACTTCGGGAGAGGATTGCAGCGCGATGTCCACGGTGCAGGCCGCGTCGGCCGGTGCAGACGACGCCCGCACCGAGAGCACCTGGAGACTCGCTTCGAGGGCCGCGGCATCGCAGAGGAAGCGGAGAACACCGCTGGTCAGTTCGTGTTCCTCGTTCGCGGGCCGCAGTTGAACCTCCAGGTACTGGACATAGGGAGGTTGCAGATTGGTCCAGTGGCTTTGCGGTGAACGCACGCGGACCGTGAGTGTGGCATTCACACTGGCGCACTGCAGGTCGGTGTCCTGCAGGTCCGGGCAGGGCACCGGCACGTTGGCGATGGTGCGCACGATCATCGGATCCTGCTGACTGATGATGATCAGCCAGACGAACACGGAAGCCACCAGGGCCACCAGCATCCGGAGCAGCCGCAGGACCCACCGGGAAGCAATCGGTCTCAAGGCCGATCCTCCACGGCAGGGGAAGGTTCGGGCCGGATGCCCCACTCACTCAGGAACCTCAGGGCGTCCCGTTCGTGCAGTACGGACAGGACATTCTCCGGCGATGTCTCCGTGAGCTGGCCGTCGATCGAATAGGCTATGCCGCCCGTCTCTTCGGACACGACCAGGCACAGCGCGTCGTTGTGGGCGGTGATGTTCTGTGCCGCCAGGTGGCGCGTGCCCGTCTCCGCGCGGGCGCTCAGCGTGCGGCCTGCCTGATCGCCGATGGAGAAGAGGACGTTGGCCCGTTGAATTCGGCCCTGCGCAATGATCACTGCGCCGTCGTGCAGACTGGACTGCTTCTCGAAAACAGAATTGAGCAGCTGCCGGGAGAGAACCGCGTCGAGGTGGATGCCGTCACTGGCGGTGTTGGCCAACAAGTCCCGGCCGGCCAGCACGATCAGGGCCCCCAGACGGTTGCGGTGCAGATAGCGGACACTCTCCGAAATCTCCTGTATCCACTGTTCGTTGCGGCGGCCTTGGCTCCCGGCCTGTCGGATGCGATCCCAGAAGCCGACCCCGCGTCCGGCCTGGGACAGCATGTTGCGGATTTCGGACTGGAAGATGATGGGTATCGAGACCAGGACGACAAGGTAGCTGTTGCGGATGATGAGGTTGAGGGCGGTCAGTCCCTCGAACGCGGTGACGGCGGAAAACAGCACCAGGAGAAACAACAGGCCGTTGAGGAGCCTGCGCAGCGGTGAACGCGCCAGCTGGCTCAGCAGGATGTAAAGGAACGCGCACAGGGCCGCCACGTCAAGCAGGTTGAGCGGTTCCAGCAGCCGCGGCAGGTGGGCAACCACATTGCCCGCCGCGGAGTCCTCATGGAAGAGTTGAAACAGGAACCCCAGTCGCTCCATGAAGGCTAGTCCGGCAAGGGCACCCGGCCCAGGAGGTGGGCCAACAGCGCCTTTTGCGCATGCAGGCGATTGTGGGCCTGCTGAAAGACCCGGCTGTGGCGGCCGTCCATCACCGAGTCGGTGATCTCTTCGTTCCGGTGTGCGGGCAGGCAGTGCATCACGATCACGTCCGGGTTGCCGGTCCGGTCCAACAGGCCGGTGTTTACCTGGTAGTCGCGCAGGTCCGCCGTGCGCTGCGCGGATTCGGCCTCCTGGCCCATGCTGGTCCACACATCGGTGTACAGGACGTCCACGCCTTCAACCGCATCCAGCGAATCCGTGACCAGATCGGGTTCGCATGCGGTGTCCCATTCCTCGGGACGCGGCTGGTAGCCCTTGGGTGCAATCACCCGAATCTCCATGTTGGCCAGGCCGGCGGCCTCGATCAGGCTACGGGCCGTGTTGTTGTCGCCGTCCCCCACGAAGGCAATGGTCAGGCCGTGGCCGGCGCCGGCAATCTGCTCGATGGTGTAGATGTCGGCCAAGGCCTGACACGGATGGGAACGGTCGCTGAGCCCGTTGATGACCGGCACCGATGCATGACGTGCCAGATCGGTGATCGCCTCGTGTTCAAACACCCGCGCCATGATGCCATCGGCCATGCCCGAGAGGACCCGCGCGACATCCGCCGCGGTCTCGCGCTCGCCCAGGCCGACTTCCGCGGGACTCAGGTAGAGTGCCCCACCGCCCAGATGGCGCATGCCGACTTCAAAGGACACGCGTGTCCGCAGGCTGGCCTTCATGAACACCATGGCCAGACTGCGTCCATCCAGCACCGGCTCGTTGTGTCCTTCGCGGACCCACTCGTCCTGGAGGTTGCGGGCCAGCCGCAGAAGTCCTCTGAACTGCTGTTGGGACAGACGGGAAATGTCCGTAAAGTGCTTCATGGTGCCTGAGGGGGAGTACGTGGCAGCCATTGCGGGATCCTGCCGATGCGCTCGTGATGCGAACCTGAAAACGGTGTGGCCGGCCGAGCCTGCAATGACGAAACGATAAATATATCACTGGATTCGCCGGCCGGCCGCCGGTTTCTGACCTGTCCTGCGGGCAGGATGGTGAATGGGGTCAGGCACCTGGCGGTTGGTCCTCGCGGCCCGTAAAGATACGCACATCCCGGCCCGGCACATGCACCGACTCGAATCGGCCGTCGATGCAGCGCAGGGCCGAACCATCCCGGGCATCCGTCAGGGTGAAATGCTCGACGGTTCCGCCGACGTTGGTCAATTGAACGCGTGTGTCGCTGCGGCCGGCATTGAATACAACGAGCGCGATCCGCCCGTGCCACGTCCGCTTGAATGCGAACACGGCGTCCCGAGCGTGCAGCTGGATACAGTATCCGCGTCGCAAAACCTCATGTTCGCGGCGCAGTTGTGTCAGCCACCGGACATGCGACAAGAGGTTGTGATCCCAGGTTTCGGGACGGTGCCAGGGAAACGCCTTGCGGCACTCCGGGTCTCCGGCGCCGGTCAGGCCCACTTCGGTGCCGTAGTAGATGATCGGGGCGCCGGGCATGGTCATTTGGAAGGCCAGCATCAGCCGCACCGCGCCGGTATCGCCTCCGGCCAGATGGTGGATGCGGGGCATATCGTGGCTGTCGAGGTAGTTGAGGCTGGCCAGCGCGTATTCCCAGGCGTGGGTCTTCAGCATTTTCTCCACGCGTCCGGCAAAGGCCGCCGCCTCCAAACCCGGCACTGCGTATCCGGAAATCGAGATGCCCTCGGCCGGCAGGGCATCCCGGGCGAAAAACCCCAGTGCCAGGCGGCCCAGTTCATAGTTGGTGATCCCGTCGCAGCGATCGCCATCCAGCCATCCGCGTCCCGAGTCCCACAGTTCACCCACGATGTAGGCGTCGTTCGAGGCGCCCTTGACCACCGTGCGGAATCGTTCCCAAAATCCCGGGGTGCCGATCTCCTCCGGCACGTCCAGCCGCCAGCCGTCGATGCCGAAGTCAATCCAGTGGCGGGCCACGTCCAGCAGGTAGTCCTGGACAGCCGGATTGTCCACGTTCAGCTTTGGCAGTTCCGGCAATCCCCACCATGCCTCGTAGTTGCAGTTCCCGGCCTCGGGCGTGGTGTAGGGGCGCAGGGGATATCCGCGGATCCGGAACCAGTCGCGGTACGGGGACTGGTCCAAGGATTCACAAACATGGTGAAATGCCCAGAATCCCCTTCCCACGTGGTTGAAGACGCCGTCCAGGAGCAGCCGCATGTCCCGGGCATGGACATCGTCCAGGAGACGTCGCAGGGCATCGTTGCCGCCCAGCAAGGGGTCGACCGCGTAGTAGTCGTATGTGTGGTACCGGTGGTTGGCGGCGGAAGCAAAGACGGGGTTCAGGTACAGGGCGGTGACACCCAGCTCCTGCAGATAGTCCAGTTTCTCGCGGATTCCATCCAGGTCGCCGCCCTGGAAGCCCGTGCGTGAAGGCGGCGAGCCCCAAGGTTGAAAGGGGTGCTCCTTCCGGGCCAGGCTGCCCTCGCTGCGGCGGAACCGGTCGGGGAAAATCTGGTAAAAAACTGCGTCCTGGACCCAGTTGGGCGGCTGCTGAGAACCAGAACTCAAACTGGTCGAAACGTCTTCCGGAACAGGCATCGCATCCTCCATGGTTGCAGCGGATGGGCCGACCTACAGGCACTTCCGGACGGGTGCTTGACCACCAACGCACAGTCCGTTCCTCTCCGTGTGGCAGGCCGCGGCCTGAAGCTGCGGCATCCGGTCCGGCATCCGGTTTGGATCCGTGGCTTGTCCGGCATGGAATGGTTCAGTGTGTCTTGACCACACATTCCCAACGGGAGTTCCCTTGCCA
Source organism: Anaerolineales bacterium (assembly GCA_034428255.1). Lineage (GTDB taxonomy): Bacteria > Chloroflexota > Anaerolineae > Caldilineales > Caldilineaceae > Bin34. Next base: position 22,857 of record DAOUIC010000039.1, on the reverse strand, counting down.
ATGCCCATCAGCTCCATTACGCGCATTCCCTTGCACAATTTCGTCGGACGCGTCTTCGCGCAGTTGCGCATTCCCGGTCCCCAACTCGCTCGCGGCCGGACCAGTCCTGCCACCAAGGCATCATCAGCCCGCGCATCATGACATTCAACACGGTTGCTGAACAGCAACGCAATCCATGTTGATGTCTATGGGGATTGTGTCGCGTCGGTTTGGCGGCCCTCCATGCGATGCGAGCGAGCGTAGCGCTTGCCGAAGTTCCAAAGGAATCGGCCAACCACCGCAGCCAAGACTCCAATGGCTACGGCAATGCCCCAACTCGTGGTCGATTCCAAGAGACCCACCGTAGCAAGGATCAACAAGACCATGACAAGCAACAACGCGACCACGAATGCCATCCACTGGACGCGCCGCACGAGCTGTTGCCGAGATTGCAGGAGTGCCATGGTCTCCGTGTGGTTTTGGTCCTGCGCGCGGCCCGCCTGGCGCACCCGTTCCTCGGCCAAGGCCAGGATCCGATCCGCGGCTCCCGGCAGAATGTCGTTCAGTTCGCGCAGATCGGCCGGCGTGGGCAGCAGGTCGCGTTGCAACTCGGCTTGCAGATGCCGATGCTCCTGATCCTGCTCCGGACCGTCGGATTCCGGCACATGGGGCAAGTTTCCTTCGCCTTCGGGATCCGGCAGCGGCCGGTCTTCCGGTGATGGTGGCTGGTGCGTCATTGGGGGACGATGATGATGGGAACTCGCACGATTGCTCCGCACTGGCTTCCTCGACGGCATGGTCGGCGACGACCCCAACCTGAACCAGCGAGGGCGGTGGCAATAGGGTTTGCCGAAAGTTTCCTTGCCTTTGGTTGCCGTTGCATCGCCGGGTTCAATGGCTTGAGACTAACCTATTCGAAAAATGCCCGGACCTGGTTGACATAGCGCACGGTCCTGGCTGGCGGCAGGTCTTTCAATATGCGAAAGCGGTAGCCCTTGGTGGTCAGCCGCGAGTCCAGGATGGTGACGACCCCCCGATCCGAAGTGCGCCTGATCAAGCGCCCGAAACCCTGCTTCAGGGACAGGCTTACCGTCGGCAGGGCGTAGTTGTTCCAGGCCCACCATTCGTTGCCTTCGCCGTACCGGTCGTTCAACAGCTCGGTGCGGTACTTGTACACGGGGTCGTTGGGAGGCACGAAGGGAAGCTTGTCGATGATGACGGACACCACGGCATCGCCCGGTATGTCGATACCCTCCCAGAAGCTGCGGGTTGCGCACAGCACGCTGTGCGGCGTTTCCCGCAACCACTGGATCAGTTCCCCGGGATTCCCGTCCTCCTGGGAGCGCACCTGCCAGGTTCCGTGCCGCGCCTTGTCCCGGAGCTCGTCATGCACTTCGCGCAGCGCGGCATAGCTGGTGAACAGGCAGAGCGTGTCGCCGTCGGTGATGTCGACCAACGCGGAGATGATGCGCTTGATGCTGTCGTACCAAGGATCCCGCTGTCGGAAATCGAATGCATCCACCTTGGGCAGAAACAGCAGGGCCTGGCTGCGGTAGTCGAAGACGTGGGGCAGTTGCATCTCCGCCACCGGGTGTTCGAGCAGTCCGGTGCGCAAACGGAAGTTGTCGAACGACTGGTCGACGGTCAGTGTGGCACTGGTGCAGACGATGGTCTTGCCCAACGCGAACAGCAGTTCGTCCAGTGCCGACGCAGGATCCAGCGGCGCCCGGACAAGGGCGGCCTGACGCTTCTCCTGTTGCCGGTTGCCGGTGATGTAGCGAACATACAGCGGATCGGGTTCCGCCATGTCCCTCGCGGTCTTGGCCAGCAGTTCCAGGGCCGTGACGGCCATGTCCTTGCGGGCCGATTCCTCCCGTTGGGAGTCGTGCGCGGACTCCGGCACGGGGCTCTTGTCTGTCAGTGCCTGTGCGGCGGCTTCGAGTTCTTCGGCCAGGTTCAACGCCTGTTCCAGGGGACCGTGCACGACACCGTCGCCGTCTGCGGCGACTCCCGCCTCGCGGAGCAGCAACCCACAGGTGTCCTCCAGCCGTCTCCGCTGGTCTCCGAGCCGCTGGTAGGTTCGGCGGAACATGCGGGAGTTCAACAGTGAGGAAATCTCGCCGACGGTCAATTCGGCGGCCAGCACCCGCGTGGCAATGTCCTCCAGGTGATGGGCCTCGTCCAGGATGTAGACATCGGCTTCGGGTACCAGTTCGTGCAGGCCGGTGGCAACGGATTCCTTGAGGCTGTAGAGGAGGAGATCATGGTTCGTAATCACCAGATCGGCCTCCTGGGCTCTCCGGCGCATGGAATCGACGTAGCATGGTTCCTGGGCGTACGTGCAGGCATACCCAAGACAGTCCACCGGCAGCGAGACGATGTCGCGCAGGACCGGGCCGGATGGCCGGTGTTCCAGGTAGGCGACGTCCCCCGTAAACGTACGATCGGACAGCCTCAGCTCGATTTCGTCCAAGGCCTGTGCGTCCTCGTTGTCTACCGGTTCCAACAGGGCATCCTGGTCGCGGAACATGTGCCATTTGTAGTGGCACACATAGTTGCTGCGGCCCTTGGCCACTTCGACCGACGTGTCCAGGTCCAAGGCATCCAGCAGGAACGGTATGTCCTTGTCCATCAGCTGATCCTGGAGGGTGCGGTACGCGGTGGACACCACCACCTTGCGGCCACTCAGGATTGCCGGCACGAGATAGGCAAAGGACTTGCCCACACCGGTGGGCGCTTCGATTACCGAAATGCCGCCTTCGCAGATGGTCCGTGCAACCTCCGCCGCCATGCGGACCTGCGGCATGCGGGCTGTGAAGTCCTGTAGCTTGGCGGCAAGCGGACCAGTGGCGCCGAAAACCGAAATCGTTTCGGCTACAGGGTCCATGGCGTGGATTGTTGTATGCGGAGACGGCGTGGGGGCGGGGGCAACGGCCGGTGCCGGAACGGGGCCTGTCCGCCGGGGCCGAGGTTGGGCAGGCCCCGGTCCGGAGTGTCGTTGGGACGGGTTAGCGCAGGAGCGTGTCCAGAATATGGATGGTCCCGTTCCTCGGTGTGGACACCGTGGCAACCACCCTGGCGTTGCCAATCAGTGTCCGTCCCTGGTCGGTTTGGGTGACCGTCCACACCCGGCCGCTGATGGACGTTGCCGTCCCTGCATCCGCCAATTCGGACAGACTCAGGTTGCCGCTGAGCACATGGGACCGGTTGAAGGCGGCCAACGCATCCAGCGAACTGAATACGGACTTGATCGTGGCCGTGTCGGCGGCAACCCAGGCCGCGTCGCTTGGCGCCAGCAGCGTATAGGGTCCATCCTGCCCCAACGTTGCCAGTACCGGGCTCAGGGTTAGCGCGTAGGCGTAGATTTCCAGTCGGAAATCCTGATCGAGGTACTCCGCGATCGTGAGCGATTCGGGATCGACAATGACGGGTGGCAGAGGCGTGGGGGTTGGTGACACCGGGGTCGGGGTTGCCTCGGGCGTCGGTTCGGCCGGCGGTGTCCCGGTGCTGCCCTCGGCAGTTGTATCTTCGCTGTCTGCCGCCGGGGCCGCCGGTTCGGGATCGGCATCCGTTGTTGGACTGTCCGTGGGGGCCGCCGCTTCGGGTTCCGCCACCGTGCCGGTCTGGTCCGCTGCGGCCATCGAGTCCTGGGCGGGGGGCAGGTACTGCTGGGGCGTGCCGAACAGCAGTTGCTCCATGGGTGGGATGAAAATGCGGATGCCCGGTTCGAGCTCGGAACAGTCGGGCAGCATGTTGTAGGCGCAGAGGCGCCCGGCCACCGTGGCGTTGTTGTAATTGGCGGCGGCCAAATCGGCGAGGGTGTCGCCGACGGCGATGGTAATCAGTTGATCCTGCAGATCGGCCGGCAGTTGGGAAGCCGGGTCCGGTGCAGGTGTTGGCGTCGGGGCGGGCGTGGGCGTGGGCGTGACGGTCGGCAGCGGGATGTCCAGGGCATCGGCCAATGCCGCCAGTGTCGGGATGTCGATCGTGATGCCGACGCTGATGTTGTGACAGTCCTCGATCTCATTGAAATCGCACAGTGCCTGGTACAACTCGCCGTTGTCGTAGGCGTGGGCGGCCACGCGTGCCATGGAGTCGCCCGGCTGAATCACATAGGAGGTTCCCGCCTCGGGCAGAATGCGCGCCTCGTCCTGCGCGTTGATCGCCGAAAACGTCACCAGCATGAACGAAATCGCCAGCAGCACCAGCGACGCCACTATGCGAATGGCTACATGACGACGCTTGAAGATGGCGTTCATGAAGGGAGGGTGCGAAGAGCCTGGCTGCCGGACGCGGAGCGCGGGCACCACAACGAAACTTCGGTGGCCCGGTCACGGTTGTGACAGCAACGATACGTCAATTCTATCACCAGCGTCCGTTTTGCGTAACCGATTGGTCCAGATCGGATCCGGGAACGGTCCCAATGCCGAGGGTGCTGTTCAGTCAGCACCCTCGCCGCATCGACTTGACCAGCATTCACTGGTGGGGAACAAGAGGCGACGGCCGGATTCGAACCGGCGAATGGAGGTTTTGCAGACCTCTGCCTTAAACCACTTGGCTACGTCGCCATCCAAGCATGAACAATGTCCAACGGAGCCGACAGTTCCGTGACATCGCTGTGGTTGCCGATCTATGCTATCAAAATTGTGTCCGCCTTGGCGGCGGTTGTCCACAAAAGACGCCTCCGCTTCCATGCCATTCACTGTCGTCCCGTGAACCAACCGGCCCTCGGTTCATGTTCTGTTTGCGGTGCATCGTTCACCGAGGCCCGCGACCACCGATCCGTGACGCGCGTGCAGGCCGCCATGTGCCCTGTGTGTCGGCGGCATGCACCGGCGGCCGAAAGGGAGCGCGGCCTCGTGTTGGGGTTCAATCGGCGTCGGCGATTCGGGTTTCTGCGCGCGTCGGACGGCCGGCGCGTGTTCTGCAGAGGTGCGGAGGTTGAGCAGGGCCGCCGTCTGCGCAAGGGGGATGTCGTGGCATTTCGGAGAGTTGCGGGCCGCAGAGGTCCCGAAGCGCAGGATGTAAGCGTGGAGGCGTCGGCTGCCGACTTGAAGGCGTGGACGGCCCGGCTGGTCGCTTCTGTCGCCCCCGATCGGGGAGCCACCGACGAATCCGACGGCCGGCGTGGTTCGCGGAACAAGGCGGACTCGTTGTAGGACTGGTTCCATGCCGGACCCGCGTGCGGAATTCACGATGTGCCGGGGGGCCCGAGGTTGTCCAGCCACTCGTCGTAGGCGCCCGCAACCGACGGCCAGGAGAACCGGCGCCTGATGTGCCGGACCAGGGCTGCCGGTGCGCGGGTGTTGGTTTCCGCCAATTTTCCGACGCGGTCATACAGGTCGTCCGCGTTCCGGTAGAGACAGGTTGCATGCCAATGTTCCGGAATTAGTTCCGGGTAGCTGAACCCATGCGGCAGCAATGGCATGGCGCCGGCCCCAAGTGCTTCCAGGACACTCAGGCCGAAGAACTCGTGATCGGTGGTGCTAACTACCAGATCGGCCTGGTACAGCAACTCCCAATAGTCGGCGCGGCTGTCCAGGTACCCCCAGTGGTCAATGTGCTCGTCAAGCCGCTCCCTGGCCGATACCATGGCGGGAGGCGTATGGGCACCTGGCTCGCCTGCAAACGAAACCTTGAATGGAATGCCGGAGTCATGCAGGCGATGCAGCAAGGCGCAGAACCTGTCCGGACGCTTGTCCTGCTCCCATCGGTGGTTCCACAGGATGTGCAAGGGACCGTCCTGCCGGTCCGCGGAGGGCGTGGCCGCCGGAAAGTCCAGTCCAATGGGCAGAACGGCGGATCGGACCTGCAGGGAAGGAACGGAGGCCGTCTCGGGCAGGTCGGGAACGTTGGCCAGCAGGTTGGGAAGGTGTGTGAACCAGTCGTCGCGGTGAAAGGCAGAGTTGAATACGATGCGGTCGGCGGCCAGCTGGCTCAGCCAGTTGACGAGCGGCAGGGACCGGTCGGGCCTGCGGTGGCCGGGATAGGTAAGCTGGTTCTCGTGCATGTACAGGACGGTGTGCATCGATCCGGGCAGGGCATCCCGGGCCAAACCCAGCAGGGCCGCCAGGTTCACCATGTCCGTGGCCACGAGGACATCCGGGCGGAAGCCCGTTGCGGTAATGGCTCGCACCTGCCGCGCCAGTTCGGCGGCACCGCCCTGCATGCGCCACTTCCAATAACGCCCAGGCAGCGTGGCCGCCCGGCACCGGTGCCGGGTGTGTCGCAAGAATCCTTCCAGCCAGGCCCGGTGGCTGCCCGCATGAAAGGCCGATGCGAACAGGATGTTGCGGATGCGCGGGCGGTGGCTGGCCATGGTGTGGAACAACGTGATGGAGGGTGTGGTTGTCGGCGTTGCGGACCGGTGGAAGGCGGGATTGGCCACTTTGGCCCAACCTCTTCGGATAGGGTCGAAAGGCGGGAATCAAGCCGGTATTCCCTATGCTACAATCGCCCGCACCTGTTGATTCGCAGCCTCCCGAACAGTCCGTGCAGCAACCGGACAACCTTGGCTTCCCAACTGCTGCAGTTTGGACTACCGTACAAGGAGTTACAGCATGAGCGACCGGTTGATCGAGGTCAAGATCGAAAGCGTCCGCGTGAGTCTCTTGTCTCAGCACCGGATCGCCGTCCTGCAGGAAAAGGACGGGGATCGATACCTGCCGATTTGGATTGGCCCCTTCGAGGCGGAAGCGATTGCCATGCAGTTGCGGAAGGAGAAGTCTCCCCGCCCCCTGACCCACGACCTGCTGCATCAGGTCCTGTTGGAGGTCGGACACGACCCGGTGTACGTGGAAATCGCCAGCCTGATGGACGATGTGTACCTGGCCCGATTGGTCTTCAATGCGGAAGACAACCCCATCATGGACGAACTGGATTGCCGGGCGAGCGATGCCCTGGCCCTGGCGGTTCGGTTCGGTTGTCCGATTTATGTGGATGAAGAGGTCATGAACGCGGCCGGCAAGGTACCGGACGAGGAAATTCCCCTGGATGAGGATGTCGAGGGCGAATCGCCCGATGCGAGCAGCGAGGACCTTGAACTATTCCGCGACGTGGTGGAGGGATTGGACTTCGGCAGTCTCAGCGACTAGCGCGTGGCGGTCCGGACAGGTGTGGCGCCTGCCTGCACCGTCCTGCCCATGCCCGCCAGGCGCGGTGGGATCGCCCAGGCGGACAGCGGTTGCGACGGCCTTCCTTAATGGTGCCCGTTCCGGCAACCGTTGCCACATGGGAGCGCAACCGACGGTTCCGACACGTTTCCGAGTTGAATTCCGGCCGCGTTCTTCAGACAGGCGGAGGCCGGCGACGTTGATGCCGCGTTGTACCGAAAGGCGAGTTGGATTTGCTTGAGATACCGCCCCAGGTCGACGTCGAGGCCTCGGCCCAAAACCTGTTTAGCCCGCAAGCGGAGCAGGCGGTTCTGGGTGCCCTGTTGCTGCGTCCGGCAGCCCTGATTGATGTAAGCACCCTGTTGCGGGACCGCTATTTCACGGTCGAGGCCCACCGGGCGATTTTCAATGCCATGCAGGCCCTCAGCGACCAGGGCCTCGAGCCGGATCCGGTCGCACTGGCCAACCGGCTCAGGGAAGAGGGCAGTCTGGAAGAACCTGTGGGAGGTACTGCCTACCTCCAGTACCTCATTGAGAGCTGCCCCACTTCCGTCAACCTGCTCACCTACGCCCGGATTGTCGAACGGAAGGCGTTGCTGCGGCAGTTGAACCAGGCGTCCCTGGACATCCAGGACCTGATTACGACCGAGAAGGATGTGGAAGACATCATCTCGGACGCGGAAAAGGCGATCTACAACATCGGCCAGTCCCGCGCGGACCAGGATCTGACCGACATCCGGGACATCATGCGGAATGTGGTCCGCGATCTGGAAAAGGCCTATCTGGATGAAGGCAACACGCCGGGTCTGCCCACCGGCTTCCGACTACTGGATGACTTGCTCGGTGGATTCAACAAGAGCGACCTCATCGTGCTGGCCGGTCGCCCCGGCATGGGCAAGTCCAGCCTGGGCCTGACCATTGCCCTCAACGTCGCACAACACGTCCGGACTCCCTTGCAAGGTTTCAAGGTGGCGATCTTCAGTTTGGAAATGAGTGCGGACCAGTTGGTTCAGCGCCTGCTGGCCATCGAGTCGACCACGGATCTGCAGGCCCTGCGCGTGGGGCGTTTTGACGATGACCACTGGGCCACCGTCCAACAGGCCAGCACCAATTTGAGCAAGGCGCGGATTTTCATCGACGACACCCCGGGTGCTTCCGTAACGTCGGTGCGGTCCAAGGCCCTGCGCCTGCATGCGCGGGAGAACATCGATCTCATCATGGTTGACTACCTGCAACTGATGACGGCCGGGGACTCGGGGCAGAACCCGCGCCAGCAGAACCGACAGCAGGAGATCACGTTCATCAGCGGAGCCATGAAGAACCTGGCGCGGGAACTCAATGTGCCGGTGCTGGCCCTGTCCCAATTGAGCCGGGGGGTCGAGGCGCGGCAGGACAAGCGTCCCATGCTCCAGGATCTGCGCGAAAGCGGCAGCATCGAGCAGGATGCCGATGTGGTCATGTTCCTGTACCGGGACAAGTACTACGACCCGGAAACCATCCATGACAAGGTGGCCGAACTGAACGTGGCCAAGCACCGGAACGGGGCCACGGGAACCGTGCGCTTGGCTTTTGAGGAGACGTTGACCCAGTTCAAGTCCGCCCCCGTCTACGATCCGGAATCGATGGGCTGAACATGAACTCCGGGAAGCGATCCGCCGGTCCGGCCGATGCCTTCGTCGGATTTCCGGCCGGCGACTTGGAGGAAGTTCCGATTCCCGTCCGGCTGTTGACCGATCTGTTGAGCCGGATCGACAGCTTGGCCGAGACCCGGCTGACCCTCTACTGCTACCAGCAAATCGGCCGCCTGTCCGGACAGGCGGCTTGGCTGCGCGCCCGTGACCTGCGGTTCGATCCCGTTCTCCTGGATTTGATGTCCGGGTTGTCGGAACTGCACTCCCCCCAAGAGGTTCTGGCAGACGCCTTGGAAAAGGCTCTGGTCCGAAACGCACTGCTGGAACTGGAACTGCCCGGTGCGGACGGCGAACCGGCCGACAAGGCCCTGTTTCTGAATACGGAGCGGGGCCGGCAGCTTCGCATGTCAATGCAGGCCGCAGGCTCCAAGGTCCGCAGCGATGGCGGGATCCCGGTAGTCGCGCAGTTGTCGGAGTCGGAGCCGTTTAAGATTTACCACCAGAACTTCGGCCTGCTGACGCCGGTGCTGGCGGATCAGTTGCGGAATCTGATCGAGGACTTTCCGTTGCCTTGGGTGTGCGAGGCGATGGAGATTGCCGTTGCCAGAAACAAAAAGGCGCTGGCCTATGTCAAGGCCATATTGAACCGATGGGAACGGGAGGCGCGGGAGGCGGGCAAAGCCGATGGCCTCCTCCGGCCCCGCGAGCCAATGGAGCCGTATGATGACCACCCTGAATGGACTTCAAGACCGCGCGGCCGCTGGGAATGAGGCCGAGGCCAACCGGGCCGGCACAGCCGTTCCAGAGTGTCCGGTGTGCCAAGGGTTCGGCTTCTACACGGTGGACGTGGCACCGGATCATCCGGATTTCGGTGCATCCTTTCCGTGTGAGTGCCGCCAACGCAGCCATCGGCGACGCACCCTTGAACGGATCCACGCCCTGTCCTACCTTGAGGCCGTCCAGGACAAGACTTTTTCGTCTTTCCTGAAGGAGCCGCCCGGCTACGGCGAGGCTGCGCGCGCGTCACTAAGGGAAGCCCACCGGAGCTGCCGCGACTTTGCCGGCCACCCGAGCGGGTGGATCCTCCTCGCCGGCATTACCGGATGCGGCAAGACGCACCTGGCCAGCGCCATCGCCAACGAACTGGCGGCAGCCGAGACGCCTGTCCTGATGCTGACGGTTCCCAGCCTGCTGGATCGGCTGCGAGCCACGTTTGCCCCCGACGCGCCGCAAACCTTCAGCCAGATGTACAACCTGGTGGAGAGCGTAAACGTACTGGTACTGGACGATTTGGGTGCCCAAAGCTCGACTCCCTGGGCCACGGAAAAGCTATTCCAACTGTTGAACGAACGTCACATGCGCGAACTGCCTACCGTGATCACCACCAATCTGCCGCTCTGGGAATTCGAACCCCGGCTGCAAAGTCGGCTGGGGGACAGGCACCTGGTGAATCAAGTGCATATCAATGCGCCCGACTACAGGGTTTGGTCATCGGATCCGGGTGGCGAGACGTGGTCCGATCTCAACAGCCTGGACCTCCATCAGGGCGAAACCTTCGATACCTATGATGTGCTCTGGGCTGGTCGCGCCAACAAGGACAAGCTGGTGGGAATTCATCAAACACTGGAACTGTGGCTGGAGCAGCCACAGGGTTGGCTGGTGCTGGCCGGTGCTCCCGGCAGCGGCAAGACCCATTTGGCGGCCGCACTGGCCAACCGGTGGCGCAATTCAGGTCGCCATGTTCTGTTTGCCTCGGTCGAGGACCTGAAGGACTACTTTCGGCGGACCATCCAGGCGGATGGGGCCGCGGCGGCGCGGCGAACCGCGCAAATCCGGGAGGTTTCGTTCCTCGCCCTGGACGGCTTCAGCGACACCTGGGAGTCGGTTCGGCGCGGGTCGGGCTGGACGGAAAAGAGATTGCGCAGTCTGCTGGAATACCGGTTCGATGCCGGTCTGCCCACCGTGATCACCACCCATGTCGAACCCGAACGTTGGGAGCGGTGGTTCCAGCACAGGGTCTTCAATGCGCGCAAGTCGCGCTATTTCAGATTGGAGGATCCCCCCGAAGCAGTGCGTTGAACGCATCGCCCCTGCCATATGGGAGACGGTGCCACGGACGGCAGGCCGTTCAGTGCAGGAAGGGCTGCAACCCTTCCCATTCCCGCCAAATGTCGGTGTAGGCATCCTTGTCGACAACGGACACGTCCTTGTGACGGAGCCGGGTGATGACCGCTTGGCGCACATGGGGAGACAGGTTGTAGCCACCGGCATGGAATATCTGGTGGTGGGCGAGGATCAGGTCGCCGGCCTTGCCCGTGACCATGACAGGATCGTGCGGCAGGTCGGGCCGCGGTGTGCCGTTGGCCAGCACCTCGTGACCGTGTTCGCGGAAATAATCCCGGAAGACCAGGTGCGATCCGGGCCAGACCGTGAAGTTGCCCGCTTCGGGTTCCGGCAGGTCCATCAGGTACACCACCGCGAACATGGTGAAGGAGCGGAAATAGGTTCCCTTGGCCATACCGTTGCCGCCGCTGCCCACGCCGTCAATGTGTCCACCCAGACGCGGTGTCGGACTGCCGGGGGCGTCCGGAAAGCGCGGGTAGGGCTTGGCCGATTCAACCGGCAGGACATTGCCCTTGCCCAGAAGCTCCTCCGCGATTTGCATCACGTCGGACTTGCGGTACAGATCGAGGATCACATCGGCCTGCAACAACTCCGCACAGAAGAAGGCCGACCGGTTCCGCTCGGGGTTCTCGCCCCCCTTGCCGACGTTGCCGATGGAGTGGTTCACGGCCCGGAGCGCCCTGTTCACCAGCGCCCTGGGAATCGCGTCCGGCACGCTGATGTAACCATCGCGCACAAACTCCCTTTTCTGGGTGTCACTTAACATAAATCCAAGTCCAATGAAGTCTGAATGTCGCCTCCGGAGCCGTGCGGCCGACCGCTCGGCCCGGCGATTCTAGCACCGGCACAGACAGGTGTTGGCAGACAGGCGGCAGAGCGGCTGCCAGGGCGACTCCGACGGTGGCACTGTTTCACTTTCGTTGAGTTTGGTCCGTCCCCGTCGGCATCCCCTGGACACAAAGGCGTACCGGAGTGGTTTCCCGGCACCGCCATGACGGCGCAACCAGCGCGTCGCGGGAGCCACGGTCTGGCTACATGTGAGCGGCGATGAAACCCCCGCGTACCCGACGCTGGGGCTGGCGTGGCGAGGTGTGGAAGCGTGCGTGACCACTGCGGTCCCTGCCGGGATCGGATGCCGGACAGCCGCCCGCAACGAGTGGCTGTCTTCACGCCAGGGAACCTTGGACGGCCTTGGGACTGTCCGGCTTCCGTCCCGCTTCAGGTTGCCTTGTGGTTCAGACGCGAGACCGCCCGCGGTCTATTTGAACACCGTGAACTTGATGACGTATGCGTTCGTCACGGAAGTACCCGTATTGGCATAGTCGGTGACGGAACCGATATTCGCCTCTTTGTCTACTGGACGCACGGTGAGTGAGGCGACTGGACTGATGATTGCGCCTCTGTCGTTGACAGCCCATGCCGTGAACTTGTAGGTCTCGTCACTGGCAAGCATGTCGATTGGAAAATCCCGATGCTCATCCGGAGCCAATGCAAAGATGAGGCTGCCAACGTCTGGCGGGGGTGCATTGATAAAGGACAGACCTTGGTTGGCAGGAGTGATCGCATTTGGTGTGAATGGCAGGCTGGACAGATTCTGCATCGCAACGGAAATCTTGCCGCCATCGTTAATCCTGACGTTGCTGAGAACCCTGTCGTCGTTGGCAAGGTCGGAGGCACTTGATCCAGGGATGGTTTTTCCAACAGTCAGTGCAATTTGATAGCTGGCCTCGGACGCCACGGTGGCAACGTCGTCTCCTCCAGGCACCACGTCGCCGCCTTCGCCGGTGATCCGCATGATGTAGGCCTCGAAGTCCGCATCGTCGTAGGGCCCCGCATCCGACTTGTAGGGTCTGCCGTCTGCATCTTTCTCGGTGTTGGCCAAGCCGATCCTCAACCTCGCCGTGCGCGGCCTGGTCAGCAAGCCATCCGCCCTGTAGTTTCCGAAGCGTTCGTTGTAACCCACGTAGTAAAAGGTGCCAACCGGCACCAACTCAAAATGGACGAAGCTGCTGCTTTCCATCACAGTGATGTCAGTCGTGTAAGCCGGCGCGGACAGACTCTGGTTGACACGCACCTCCAGGATGTCACTGATGAGGTAGCTGCCGTCCGGGGTATCGACCACAATCGCCATCTGGACCTTCACCTCGGTACCGGTCCTGACGTCGGTGAAGGTGGTCTTCCCCGTACCCGGCGACAAGGTCCTGGTGTCGATGTCGTCGCCGTCGTCCAGGAGGACCACGAGGGATGCGTTGAATGTGTTGGGACCGAGACCCCAGGTCGCCGGATTAGTGGTCTTCCACGCTACGTTGACTTCATCCTCAGCGTCGGCATCGCGGGCTACCGTCAAGTCTGCAATCTGGCCTTCCCGAAAGCGGGTTCCGTGGGGGCAGTCCGAATAGTCATCGTCGAACAGGTCGCCAGTCGCGAGGTCGCCTCCGCTGATCACGGCCAACGCCAGAAGTGCCAGCAAGGCACTCCGGAGCGCGGTTCCGCCGGTCACCGTGGGGCTTCCCGTCGTACCGGTCCTGCGGACGGGTTTCGGCATTGCCTTCCAAGCGTTCATGGGAAGTATTCGTCACGGTCAAGTGGGTTGGGGTCAACGGCGCGATGATTGGCCGGAAGGCAGGGAGCACGATGGCAACCAGCTTCCCAATCCGGTGGAGGGGGCGCATGGCCCAATGCCCTGATGCACCCGAAATCGTGTCGTTCCGGGCCGGGGACCGGCAGGGATCTCGCACCGAACCGGTACCTCGTCCGATGACCCACTTCCCGGGATCGGACGTCAACCGCCTCTGGACGTTGCGCCCACAGCCGCTTCACCGTTTCACGAAGGCTGTCTCCGATGGCCCAATCACCGCCGACCACGTCGATGGAGACGATCTCCCGTGGCGGTCCGTCCTGACCTGCGCCCAGACTTCCCGCTCGTGGATCCCGTCGTCCGGACGAGCGGTCCTTTCCTTCCGGCGGGTGAACGCAATGTGCTTCGACGATTGCGTGGGCGCCGGGATGGATGCGGGACGCATGCCATTCCCCAAGACCCGCCAGTCAATGGCCGATTCTATACCAACCCAATGCCTGTGCACCACACACATGTGCATAACGTTATAAATATGGGTGACGCATGCTCCATATGAATGACAGAAAAGGAATTCCTAAAACCGGACGCGGCGAGTAGGGCTTCGGGATGGAGGGGGCCCTGATGCAGGCCTTTGTCGTCGGCCTGGCCGACGGTGGACACGCTGAAACCACGCAGAGCCCTGCGGCCCCTGCGTGGGCGCGGACCCAAGGCCACGACAACGGTGGCAGGCCCACCTCTACGCCTACGGTCCCGTGGGCGTGTGCTTCCGGTTCGGAGGACGAGTTCCGGATTCTCGAAAGTCCTCCCTGTTCCCAGATGTCACGGCCCTATCGGAAGGCGACGGCCCTGGCCTGAGACAAGCGAACGAAACCCGTTCCACGCGCGGGAGATGCCGATAATGGTCTGGAACCAAAATCAACAAGATCAAAACAGTGCCCCGACGGCCGGATCGGACCATCGGGGCACCGATTCCGGATGTATAATCGCAGAACCTCGCAACCAGGCCGTTTCCCCCGTGCGATCCCATTCCCTACTTCTATCCCTGCTGCTTGCGGCCGCCATGCTTGGGTTGGCGTCCTGCACCCAGGCGACGGTGGAACCCCCACCGCCTACCAGAACTCCGGATCCGCTCTATGTCGAAGCGGCTCCCACCAAGGAGGTCGTCTGGGTCGACTCCGAGGTCGGTTCCCAGGGCGAACAATCCTCCCCGGTGTCGCCGGGCTCGGATTCACAACCCGCCGAACCGGAACCCACGCCCGTGCCGGGCCCGGACGCATGCGTACGGGTCGTAGTCCAATACGGAGTTAATGTGCGTTCCGGGCCGGGGACTGCCAATCCCGTGGTTGCCCAGCTTGCGCCGAACGAGGAATTCCCGTTTCTCGCAGAGAACCCCAACGGCGATTGGTTTCGCATCCGGCATCCCGACGTGTCCTCCGGTGAGGCTTGGGTGGCCGGCATCTACAACAACATCGAGATGTCAAGGAAGGTTGACTGTTCGCCGTAGCCCTGCCCCGTCGGGTCCAATTGGGTTCCGGTTCCGGCGTTGACTGTCCATGGACTTCGACCGGCGCGATGTCCGGGGCCAGTTGGCCGTACTGTGGACACTGGTGTTGGCCACCGGTGTCGCTGTCATGGCAGTCGCCGCGACGTCGCCGGCCGGCAGCTGGATGGAATCCCGGACTGGGGAAACCGAACTGTTGCCGCAGATTAAGGGCATGACCGATCTGGTGCGGCAGGTGGTGCGGCCCAGGGTGCGCACCGACGACCAGGCACCGGTCGCGTCCGTGTCTGCTCCCGAGGGGTTTCCCTGGGGGGTCAACACATTTCTGCAACACGAAGTTGGCGAGGCCCGTCGCGCACGCGTAACCCGGATGGTGGCCGAAACCGGATTCACCTGGATTCGCCAGCCCATGCCCTGGCAGGATGTGGAGATCCACGGTCGCGGCGACTATGAGGACCGACGCAATCATCCGCCGCGCTCCTCTTGGTACAAGTACGACACCATCGTGCGCCAGGCCGAAGCTCATGGCCTCGAAGTGGTTTTCCGTCTGGACAACCCGCCGGCCTGGACCCGTGCCGGCGGTGATGGGGTCGGTGTGCAGGCCCCGCCCGACGATCCTGCGGACTTCGCGGCCTTTGCCAAGGCCGTGGCCGACCGGTACAAGGGGCGCGTTCGGTACTATCAGATTTGGAATGAACCGAACATCTACCCGGAGTGGGGCGAGCAGCCCGTTTCCCCGGAGGCCTACGCCGAACTGCTGGCCGCCGCGGTCAGCTCCATCCGGTCGGTGGATCCCGATGCGGTCATCGTGCTGGCGGCGATGGCAGCCACGACCGCCTATGCCGGCGATACGGAGCCGGGCGGCAACCTGAACGATCTGATTTACCTGCAGAGGTTGTACGATGCAGGAGCCGCGGAGTGGTTCGACATCCTGGCGGTGCAGGGGTACGGCCTCTGGTCCGGCCCCCTGGACCGGCGCATGCATCCGCTGGTGCTGAACTTCGGCCGCGCCCGATATGTGCGGGATCTCATGGTGCGCAACGGTGACGGGGCCACGCCGATGTGGATCAGCGAAATGAACTGGAACACCGTGCCCCTGGACCGGCCGGCACCCTTCGGTCGGGTCACGCCGGACGACCAGGGGCGGTTCCTGATTCAGGCGTTCCGGCGCATCGAGGACGAATGGCCGTGGCTTACACTGGCCAACGTCTGGTACTTCAAACGGGCCCGGCCGGATTGGGAGGAAAGGGGTGATCCGCAAGCCTGGTTCCGGTTGATGGACCATAATGGCAAGCCGTCGCAGGCTTGGCACGACCTGCACCACTGGTTCGGCTCCAAGCGCGATGCACAGGACCGGTCCGACCCGCCGTAGGTTGGGGTTGTTGGAGCATGTATCAGACATAAACGGAACTCACGACGTTGATCATCAAGAAAATTACGGTCGGCCTGCTCGAGGAAAACTGCTATTTGCTTGGATGCGAGGAAACCCGGGCCGCGATCCTGATTGATCCGGGCGATTCGGCCCGGTCGCTCCTTCAGCAGGTGGAGGAGGATGGCCTCGAACTGCAAGCCATCGTCAACACGCATGCTCACTTTGACCACGTGTTGGCCGTAAACGACATCGTGGACGCCACCGGAGTCCCGTTTTGGCTGCACGAACTGGACCTGCCCACGCTGCAAGCGGTTCCGGCCCAGGTCGAGGCCTGGCTTGGCGCCCGCGTGCCGCCGGTCCGGCATCCGGACCATTACCTGCAGGAAGGCCAGACCCTGGAGTTCGGAACCATGCGGCTGCAGGTTCGGTTTGTCCCCGGCCACGCGCCCGGCCATGTTGCATTCGTGGAAGAGACGCATCGGCTGGCCATTGTGGGGGATACCCTCTTCCACAGGGGCATCGGACGCTTCGATCTCCCCGGTGCCGACGGTCCCATCCTGTTGGCATCCATCACCGAGCAACTGTTGACCCTGGAGGATGACTTCGTCGTGTTGCCGGGACATGGGCCGGAGACCAGGATCGGCGAGGAACGGGTCCAGAACCCGTATGTTGGCGAACATGCCACGATTGTGATCTGAGTCACTGGAGGCAATCCCGTCATGACCCGTGCGGCATTGGGCTGGCTTGAGCGTCTGCGGCAAGGGCTGAAGGCCTTCGCCGCGCCATCCGGCAACGAACCGGTCTGCGTTCTGGAAACCAGCCACCCCTTGGAAGCGGAGGTCCTGAAAGGCGTCCTGGAAACCCACGGGTTTCCGGTGATGATTCAGCGGGATTCGGTGCGGGACGCCTATCCTGTAACCGTCGGCGACATGGCGACCTGCAGAATCCTGGTGCCGGCGAACCTGGCCGACAGCGCCCTCGCCGTTCTGTCCGCCACTCCGCAGGATGCAAGGGACATGGAACCAATGCCGAACGAGCCGATCCAACCTTCGAATCGAAACTGAACATGGCACGCGTGATTTCCAGCCGGGACCGGCTGCTCGAGACCCCTTCCGGTGTGCGCCTGAGTCCGCGGATGCAACTGACGCTGGTTGGCCTGGCGGCCATTGCACTGGTCATCTTCCTGATTGTGCGGGCCACGGTTCAGACCTCCATGTACTACCTGACGGTGGAGGAGTTCGCGGCGCGGCAGGACACCCTGGCCGGTCAAAGGGTACGCCTCAACGGTTTGGTTGTGCCGGACAGCGAACAGTGGAATGCCACCGCGACCCGGCTGGACTTCCAACTCTACGAGGTTGAGGGAGGAACCGTGTTGCCTGTCGTCTACCACGGCCCGCGTCCGGACAATTTCAGGCCGGGTACGTCGGCCATCGTCGAGGGTTCCCTGGACGCGGACGGACATTTCGTGGCCGACAGTCTGCTGCTCAAGTGCCCATCCCGCTATGAGGAGGGCCCCGAGGAGATCTACATGGAAGCCGCCTGAGGGCGGCCTGGCGGAACTCCTGTGCCGGATCACCAACCGAGTGCCTCTTGCCTGCTCCTTGCCGCGCAGGGACTGTCCAAGGCGTACGGTTACCGGACCGTACTCAGCGACATCGGCTTTGAGTTGCGCGCCGGCGAATGCGTTCATGTACAGGGGGCCAACGGCTCGGGCAAGACTACCCTGCTGCGGATCCTGGCCGGATTGACCCCCAGCGATGCCGGCACCTTGCTGGTGTCCGGGCGGGCAGTGCCTCCCGCCGAGCTGGCCCGGACCGGAGCGGTCGGCTATCTGGGCCATGATCCCTACCTGGACGGGAGGCTGACCGTGCGCGAACACCTCGAGTTTGCGGCTGTCTGCTTCGACATGGTGTCTCCCAGCCTGCGCATCGACGAACTGCTGGAACGAGCCGATCTCACCGCCATGCAGCACACGCGCACGCGGGACCTGAGCAGGGGTTGGCGCCAGAGGTTGGCACTGTGCCGCGCATGGTTGCCGGATCCCCGGATTGTCCTGCTGGATGAACCCGACAGCCACCTGGATGCCGAAGGCCTGGACTTCCTCGTGTCCCTGCTGGACGAGCGCCGGGCCGGGGCACAGGGCATCCTCTTTGCCGGCCATCGGCCACCGTCAGGCTGGGCCGACCGGATCCTGGTTCTTAAGGAGGCCCGGCTCGCGGAGTGGGCCGGGTAGCACATGGCTGTCGTTCGTCCGGTCGACACAGGGGACACCATCCGCGAGGCCTCCGCACCCGACCGGGCATCGACGCGGGACGTCCGGATTCGACAACGCGGGCCGTTGGCAGCCCTGTGCTTTCAGGTGGCGGCCATAGTGCGCCTTGAGTTTCGGACGGAGTTGCGGGGCCTGCCGATTCTGTCGGCCATGGCCAGCTTGGGCGTGTTGACCGTCCTGGTACTGGGATTCGTGTTCGAAGCCGCGGGGGCCGCCGATGGTGCCGGGGCGTCCGGCGTGCTGTGGGCGGCGTTGCTGCTGGCCGGCTCGGCCGGCCTGGAACGGCAGTTCGGTTCGACCGACGCGCGGTCCATGACCGGATTCCTCCTTTCGGCGCCGGTATCGCGGACGGCGATCTTCCTGGGCCGGCTTTGGGTCTGGAGCCTGTTGCTGGCGGTCGCGGGGGGGCTGGCGTTGATAGGCGTGATCGTCCTGTTCGACGCGGAGTTGTGGAAGCCCGGCATCCTGGGCGCGCTGCTCCTGGGATGCATCGGTTTCGCGGCCGTGGGCACGACGGTGGCCGCCATGATGTCCGGCATGCGCCAGGGGCAGGGCCTGGTGGCCGTGATCGTGCTGCCGCTGGCCATCCCGTTGCTGCTGGCCGGAACCGGTGCCTGCAACGCGCTGACGCAGGGGGCGTCCGGTCAAACCTACGGCGCGTGGATTTTGATGGTGATCCTCTTTGATTTGGTGGCGGTCGCGGTCGGTATACTGCTTGCCAACCTTGTTTGGCAGGATTGGCGGTGAACGGATCAACCCCAGTGACGCTGCGTTGGCACCGGGCCCACGAGTTGGTGACGCTGGCGGCGTTCCTCAGTTTGATTGTGGCCCAGTGGTTCGGGCTCATCAATGCGCGTCCGGCCGCCAATCTCGTCGGCGTCGAGCAGGTTGCGCAGCGGATTTTCTATACCCACATGGGGACGGTCATGGCCGCCGTGACCGGTCTGGCGCTGTCCTTCGTCTGTAGTCTTGGATGGCTCTTGCGCAAACGTTCCGGCTGGGACCTGATGGCTGCGGCCGGTGTCGAGGTTGGCTTGGTTGGCTCGCTCTGCCTGCTGGCCACCGGCAGCATTTGGGCCAAGCCCACTTGGAATACCTGGTGGACCTGGGACCCACGCCTGACCTCCATGCTGGTGCTCGTTCTGGTATACGTCGCCTATCTGATTCTGCGGAACGGCCTCGAGCAGCCGCGTACGCGGGCAACATTCGCCGCCGTGTACGCCCTCCTGGCTTATGCCATGGTGCCGCTGACCTACTATTCCGCCGTATGGTTTCGCAGCATCCATCCGATGATCTTCCTGGACGACAATCCGACCGGCGAGGGCGATTTCGGCCCCTTCCTGGGACCCACCATGACTTTGGCCCTCCAGTGGTCCCTGCTGGCGTTCGTGCTGCTGGCCCTGTGCCTCGTGTTCCTGCGCTGGCGCATGCTGCGCCTGGATCGGACCATACAGATTTTGCAGGCCCGCTTGACCTGACCAACCGGCTGCGGCCTTGGGCTCCGGCGGAGCCTGTTTGCCGTGGCATCCGTTTCGGTACTCCCAACACATGCAGTATCTTTTCCTGGCCCTGGCCGTCGTTTGGACCATCACCCTGCTGTATGTGGTGTTCCTCATCAACAAGCAAAAACAGCTCGAGACCTTGGTGCACGAACTGCAACAACGGCTGGATTGGGAATCCGGCGACCGGGAAATGGTCGATTCAACGCGGGTCGGACGCGGCCGGCAACGACAATGACTGGCTGAACCCGACTTGTAATTCCCGTACCGAACCAATTTCCGCGGAGGTGTTTCCTGTGACCCAACAAACGGCGACCATGGCCCCACCGGCTGTCCAAATACGCTGGTCCCATACGTTTCTGCATTCCCTGGCGTTTGTTGTCGGGTTCGGTCTGGTCTTCACGCTGCTGGGATCCGCGGCCGGGCTCATGGGACGCAACCTGAACTATCTGCTGCCCGTCGTGCAGAAGATTGGCGCCGTGCTGCTGGTGTTTTTTGCCTTGGTGGTCACGGGCCTGGTCAACCGGTTGGCCAACGGCCTGCGCCGGCGCATGGACCTCTCCGTCAATCCTGCGGCCGCGCTGTTGGTGCGCGGCCTCGACATGGCCAACGGCCTGTTCTACACGGAGCGCCGGGTGGCACAGATGCACGAGGTCCGCCGGCGATGGGGCTATCTGAGCAGCATTCTGATGGGCGTAAGCTTCAGTGCAGGTTGGGTGCCGTGTGTCGGACCAATCCTGGCCAGCATTCTGTTCCTGGCCGGTGACAGCGCCACGGTGGTGACGGGAGCCTCGCTCCTGGCGATCTTCAGCCTTGGTCTCGGCATCCCGTTTCTGGTTACCGGCGCCGCATTCGGCACGGTGGCGAAAGGGTTGCGCCGGCTCAATCGGCACACCCGTATTGTCAGCTATGTGAGTGGCATCTTTCTGGTGGCCGTCGCGTATCTGTTGTGGCAGGACCAGCTGGTGCGGTTGACGGCTTCTTTCGGCGCCTTCAACGTGGTCGCGCTCCGGTGGGAGGAATGGTTCACCGAGGCACTGGGGCTGACCATCAATCTGGACGCCAGCCTCGTGGCCAGCGCGCCGCTGGCGTTGCTCGCAGGTCTCATTGGATTCTTCAGTCCCTGTGTCCTGCCATTGATTCCCGCCTACATTGGCTACCTCAGCGGAACCTCGCTGCGCTGATGGCCGTCCGCCTGGCTATTGGTCTGGTGTTACTGGGCCTCGTCGCTGGTTGCCGGGGAGCATCGAATCCCGACGCGGCGCCCCTGGATCCCGGCACGGTGTCGCCGGGGGTCCAGGTTTTGCTGACTCCTCCGTTTGAACCCGGCAAATCGATCCTGACCGGGAGTGCACCGGTCCGAACGGAAGTGTGGGATCCAGTGGAGGGAAAGCCGGTTCCGGCGTTTTCCCTATCTGCTCCGGATGGTGTTGCCATGTCCAGCGAGGAACTGGCGGGAATGGCCCTGGCCATCAACTTCTGGGCATCCTGGTGCGGTCCGTGCCGGCACGAGATCCCACTGTTGGTGGAACGGCAGGCGGAATTGCCGGAGGACTTGCTGGTTCTGGCCGTGAACCTCCGGGAGGCGGAAGCCAAGATCGCGGAATTCGCGTCGGAAGTGGCGATGGAGCTGCCCATCGTGCTTGATCCGGACGGTGAAGTCGCGGATCTCTTCGGCGTCCGTGGCCTTCCGACTACAATCTTCGTGGATCCACAGGGCAATCTCACTGCCACTTGGCAGGGGGTTCTGGATCGGGCCAAGCTGGTCCAGTTGACGGACGCCTCGCTTGGCCGCTGACGCGGGCGGCCTTGGGGAGCATGCATGCCTTCTTTGCCGACACACAAATCCGGCGACCACTTCTTGATATCGGAAACCGGGACGGCTCGCCTGTGGTCCCTGTTGCGGTTCAGCCTGCGCCACTGGCTTGCCCTTTATCTGGTGCTGAGTGGCCTGTATGCCGGTCTTGCCCTGTTGGCGCCGGTGGCCATGTCCCTGGGTTGGATCCGACTTGGCACTGCGCTGCACGGCTTGTACTTCTGGGTTTGCCATCAGGAACCCGGCGCCAGCTACCTGGTCTTCGGGCGCGGGGAGCCCCTGCCGGCGGAATTGGTTGACGACCGTTTTTGGAAAGGTTCGTCCGCCATCGGCTGGAAGACCGCGTTGTGTCAACGGAATCTCGCGATCTACGGATCGTTTTTTCTGTACGGCCTTGTGTTTGGCCTGACCAGGCGTCGATGGCCCCCCCTTGCGTTGTGGATTGGAGCCTTGCTGTGCGTGCCCATGGCAACAGACGGCCTGACCCAGGCGTTCGGCTGGCGCGAGAGCAACTGGCTGTGGCGAACCCTCAGCGGCAGCCTGTTCAGTTTGGGAGTTGTCTGGGTGATGTTGCCCAGGGTGCAGGCTGCCAGCCGGGAGGCGCTGGAGCAGTACGTCGCCAATCGGCCATAGAAGGAATGGATGTCCGTCCCACCGGGGAGCCGATTTGATGCGGCCGGGAGCCTGTCCACCTTCCGCGCTGTCCGTCGACTGGATTGGGACCACGCGATGTTTTCCGTTCCCGTGTCGATGGCAGGCCCTCGCTCAGCGTCGGTGAAGCCGACTTGATCCGGTTTGGACATTCCGACAGTGTGGTGATGGCCGGCCCCGGGTCGTGTGTTCCGGGGATGCTGTTTCAGTATTGCTGCCGTTGTGTTGGCCCGAATCCGGCCTCGGCATCCCAACGCGTGAAGACTGTGCTGTTCATGTGCGTCAGCAGGCCGGCAGCCTCCCCACTGCATATCCCGTGCCT
>DAOUIC010000038.1:0-2131 GCA_034428255.1 Anaerolineales bacterium | reverse complement strand
CGGAACCGGATACCGCGGCCACCCACACCAAACAGGTTCTGACTTCCATCGGCCAGGCCCGACTGGCCGGCTACTGGGACCAGGCGTTTGCCGAACACGGGGTGCTTGTCGGCCAAATTCTCCTGACCCGGCACGAGATCGAAGATTCCGTCAGTTACCTCAACATTCAGGACACCCTCGGCGCACTCCTCGAACGGGGCATCGTTCCCATCATCAATGAGAACGACGTCGTGGCCACCAGTCGTCTCAAGGTGGGGGACAACGACAGCATCGCGGCCATGGTCGCGGTCATGATGCAGGCGGACTTGCTGCTCATCCTCACCGAAACCGACGGTTTGTACTCCAAGGACCCCAACAGGCACGCGGATGCCGAACACCTGAAGACTGTACCGGTTGTGGACGGGCGCATCCGGGCCATGGCCGGGGATACCTCCACCGACCAGGGCACGGGCGGCATGACCACCAAGCTGGAGGCGGCCCAGCGCGCCCAGCGCGCCGGCGTGGACACCATCATCGCGGACGGAGCCCGGCATCGGATCGTCCCCCGCATCGTCCTTGACCGCGAGGAACTGGGTACGCTCATTCCCGGCCTTGGCAATCTGCTGCAGAACCGGCAGCGCCGCATCCTGACCGCGGTGCCGGCCGGCACCATTCAGGTCGACATGGGCGCGCGCAACGCCCTGGTCAACAGGGGCACCAGTCTGCTTCCCGCCGGCATTAAGGGCGTGGATGGTTCGTTCCGGCGCGGGGAGACCGTGCGGCTAAGCCTTCTGGACGGTCAGGAATTTGCCCGCGGCATCTCCCGCTACGCCAGTGCGGAACTCGAGGTCATCAAGGGCGTCCAGTCGTCTCAGATTGCCTCCCTGCTCGGCTATGATTACGGTGCGGAAGCCATTCACCGCAACGACCTCATATTGATCTGACACCTGCGGCCGCCGGTCGCTGAACAACACCTCCACCGGATTATGGATACACCCTCGGACTACATCCTTCAACTGGGACGCAACGCCAAGGCCGCGAGCCACAACCTGGCAACCGCCGGCATCAGGGAAAAGAACGACGCGCTGCTGGCAATCGCCGATGAATTGGCTGCCAGCCACGAACTGGTCCTGGCCGGCAATGCCCTGGACATGGAGGCCGGACGCGTCGCGGGCAAGAGTGACAGTCTCCTGGATCGCATGCTTCTGGACCCGGATCGTCTCAAGGCCCTGGAAGCGGACCTGCGCTCCGTGGTCCGCCTGCCGGATCCGGTGGGCGAGGACGTCCAGGGGAAGCTTCTGGAGAACGGTCTGCGCCTAACCTACCGGCGCATCCCCATTGGCGTGATCGGCGTCATCTACGAAGCCCGGCCCAACGTAACCCTGGACATTGCCTCCCTGTGCCTGAAGACCGGCAACGCGGTTATCCTGCGTGGCGGCAGCGACATTCGGCACAGCAACAAGGCCCTGATGCAGGTCATCCATGCCGGCCTTGAAAAGGCGGGCATGGACATCCGCGCGATTCAGAACATTGAGGATACGGACCGCGCCCATGTGACAAGCCTGCTGCGCATGGACGAGTATGTGGACATGATCATCCCCAGGGGTGGCGGGTCCCTGCACGCGCTGTGTCGGGATCAGGCTTCGATGCCGGTCATTACCGGCGGAGTCGGCATCTGTCACTACTTCGTCGACGAGACCGCGGATCAGGACGGTTCCCTGACCGTCATCGAGAACGCCAAGACGAGCCGGCCAAGCGTTTGCAACTCCCTGGACACGCTTCTGGTGCACCGCAGCATTGCCTCCGAGTTCATTCCCAAGGTTGTGGACCACATGACGGCCTGCAACGTGGACCTGAAGCTGACCGAGGACGCGATGGCAACCCTGAACGGGCACGGCGCCAACGGCCGTGTGGCCGCGGCCGGTCCCGAGGACTTCAGCACCGAGTGGATGGATCTCATCCTGGGGATCAAGGTGGTGGACTCCATGGAGGAGGCCATCGATCACATTCGTGATCACAGCCTGGACCACTCCGACGGCATCCTCACGAACGACATGATGAACGCGAGGCGGTTCGTGGCGGCCGTGAATTCCTCGGCCGTGTTCATCAACGCCAGCACCCGGTTCAACGACGGCGGTCAGTTCGGCATGGG
>DAOUIC010000037.1:0-4782 GCA_034428255.1 Anaerolineales bacterium | reverse complement strand
GCCCCGGATGAACAGGTCGGATGGAGCACGTACGTCGACATCGAACCGTTTACCCACTACAACGGCAGCGCGGACGTCTCCGCCTGCAAGGCGCCCGGCGAATAGCGGACACCTGCGTCCCAAGTTGACATGAACAGGCCATCCCCGCTGCTGACCATATCGGGCGTGGCCAAAGCGTATGGATCCGTGGTGGCGCTGGAAGCGGTCGACATGACCGTGCGCCGCCACGAGATCCACGCCCTGCTGGGTGCCAACGGCGCCGGCAAGAGCACCCTGGTCCGCATCCTGGCCGGAGTCCATCCGGCGGACCGGGGAACGCTGGCGGTGGAGGACAAGACCGCCAACTTCCGGACTCCGGTCGAGGCGATGCGGGGCGGTATCGCCACGGTTTTTCAGGACCCGGCCCTAATCCGGGATCTGACCATTGCCCAGAACCTGCGGCTGAGCCAAACCGATCCGGCCACCTTTGCACAGTGGCTGGACGAGTTCGATCTGGGTTCGCTGGACCGGGACCGCATGGTCCGGGACCTGCCCCTGGACATTCTGCGCCTGGTGGATCTCGCCCGCGCCCTGGCGCTGAATCCCAAAATCCTGCTGCTGGACGAGATCACCGCCGCCTTGACCGCGGATCAGGCCGAGAAGCTGTTCGAACTGCTTGACCGGCTGAAGTCCGACGGATGCTCCGTCGTGCTCATCACCCATCGCCTGGCCGAGGTGATGCGCATTTGCGATACGGCGACCATTCTGCGCGACGGGCGCAATGTCGCCGAACTGGAAGTCGGCGGCATTACGCAGCAGGAACTGGTCCACGCCATGTTGGGCTCTCCGGTGGACCTTGCACCCGCCACACCAGCCGGCACCACCGCGTCAACGACTGCAGACACCGAGACCGTCTTTGCCGTGGAGGAACTGGCATCCGGGGAGGCGGTCCGCCAGATCTCGTTTGCCGTTCGCCGGGGCGAGGTCCTCGGCCTGGTGGCACTGGAGGGGCAGGGGCAGGAACGGGTGTTCGACATCCTGTGTGGAGAGAGGCGCCCCAGTTCCGGCCGGATCCTGGTGGACGGGAGTCCCTGCCGGTTCCTGTCGCCGGCCGATGCGGTGCGACAGGGGGTGGTCCTCATTCCGGGAGACCGTCTCCAGGCCCTGCTGCCCAGTCTGCCGGTGTACCAAAACCTGGTTGTAACCCTCATCACGCGCATCCGGCAGTGGCTGGGCCTCCCGGCCGATGAACGCGCCCGGGCTGCCAATGCCATCGACAGCCTGTCGATCGACACCCGGGCGGCGGCCCAGGTGCGGCGCCTGTCGGGCGGCAACCAACAGAAGGTGGCCATCGGCCGATGGCTGGTATCGGGCTTCCGCACACTGTTGTGCTTTGATCCCACCCGCGGCATCGACATTCAGACCAAGGGGGAGATTTACGCCCTCCTGCGCAAGCTGGCGGGCGACGGTGCGGCCGTGCTCCTGTATACCAGCGAACTGGCCGAAATACCGCTCGTCTGCGATCGCGTGCTGGTCATGCACAACGGCCTGATCGTCGATGAACAGGTGGCGGCCCAGGCCACGGAAGCCTCCCTCCTGACCGCGGCCCACGGACTCGTCTGACCCTGGCCCACAACCCCTGGCATGAACCGGGACAGCCGCGCCACAGTCGCATTCAACAGGACCGGTCTGATCCTGTCCCGCAGTGGCTGGACCCTGGGCGTCTGGCTGCTGCTGCTGGTCCTCCTGATCTGGTATGCCAATCTCATTCCCCGATTCGGGGAGTTCCAGATCACATCCATCAGCAAGAACAGCCTGCCCCTGGTCTACCTGGCGCTGGGACAGGCCATCATCGTGATCGCGGGCGGCATCGACCTGTCGCTGGGGGCCCTGCTGCTGCTGAGCAACGCGATTGCGGCCCGTTTCATGGCGGACCAGTCCTTAGGGGCCGTTGTGGTGATCGCTCTCCTGTTGATTGGCCTCGTCGCCTTTCTCAACGGCATGACCGGCTACGTAATCCGCATCTCGGGGGTGCCGGACATTGTGGTTACCCTGGCCACCAGCTACATCTGGTCGGGTTTGGCCCTGTGGATCCTGCCTTCGCCGGGCGGCGGCACGGCTCCCGAATTCCGGTGGCTGTTCACGGGTTCCGAATCGGGCATCGGCGGCACCTACGTCCTGCCGGTCCTGATGATGCTCATTCCCGCAACCGCCGTGTTCCTGTTGTCGCGACGCACCCGATTGGGCCTGTCCATGTACGCCATCGGCAGCGACTCCAACATCGCCTCGTTGGCCGGATTGGGCGTGACCCGGGCCAAGGTGGCCTCCTATGCCTTGGGCGGCGCGCTGGCGGCCCTGGCGGGCCTGGCCACCGTTGCCATTACCGGCACCGGGGACCCGCGGTTCAGCGTGGGGGCCAACGCCACCCTCAACAGCGTGGCTGCCGTCGTACTGGGCGGGATTGCCCTGACCGGTGGCACCGGACTGGTCCTCGGGGTGGTGGCGGCCGGCATGATTCTGATCATGCTCAACCCCATCCTGAGCGCCATGGGCATCAACCCCAACAATGCCCAAATCCTGCAGGGGGTGCTCATCGCCATTGTCATGATGATTGGCGGCCTGGTGGCCTTGATCAGGGAGCGCCGAACATGAGCCCTTGTCGCAATCCCGGTCCGCACGGCCATCCGGACAGGCTCCGTCATGGTTGACTCCACGGCCGCCGCCACGACCGTCCGGGCGCGCCTGGCCGCCAAGGCACGGTCCAACCCCTCCGTGGCCCTGGGCTGCGTGTGTCTCCTGCTGGTGCTGGTCACCGGGTTTATCGAGCCCGAATACCTTTCCCTGAACGGGGCCCGCAGCTCACTGTTGCAGGCGGCCCCGCTGGGCATCCTGGCCGGGGCACAGACCATTCTGATGCTTACGGGCGGCATCGACCTGTCGGTCACCATGATCGCCACGGGTTCCGCCTATGTGGCGGCCAGTCAATCCTCCCACGGAGCCGCCGTTGCCATCCTGATGGGCGTGGCCGTCGGCCTTGTTGTCGGGGCCGCCAACGGCATCGGCGTCGCCGTGTTCCGCGTCAACCCCCTCATCATGACCCTGGCGATGTCGGGCATCATGCTGGGCACCTTCACGGCATGGACCCAATCCATCCTACGGGGTTCCACCGTGGTCGCCCCGTTCATCAAGGAACTGGCGGCAGGTTCCTTCCTCGGCAACCGCCTGCCCTACAGTGTCGTTGTATGGGCCGCGATTTCGCTGATCCTGATTTGGCTTCTGAGACGTACCGGTTGGGGGCGTCTCCTGTACGCCGTGGGCGACAACGAGACCGCGGTGCGGCTGGCGGGCGTCCGGACGTGGCAGGTGCGGATTGCCGCCTACATCGCGGCCGGGATCCTGGGATCCATTGCGGGTATTCTGTTGGCCGGGCGCACCGGGGCGGTCGACCTCCAGCTGGCGAACGCCTTCCTGCTGCCCTCGGTCGCGGCGGCCGTGATCGGCGGCACATCCATCTTTGGCGGGGTGGGCGGCTATACCGGAACCATCCTGGGCGCGCTGATTTTGAGCGTGCTCAACTCCATGCTTACATTCCTCAATGTTGGACAGGACATCCAGCAACTGGTCTATGGAACCATTGTCCTGGCTCTGGCCTGGGGCTATGCCGGTTTGGCCAACCGCGAGTGACAAGGCCGCGATGTGCGCTTGTTCCGATCAGGACCCAATACCGTTGACGCCATGCACCTGAGAGACTTCAACGAATCGGACGCCGACTACCAGGCCTTGGTGGACATGGAGAACCAAACCTGGCCGCATACGCCAACCACCGTGGAAGCCCAGCGGGAGATGGCGGCTGCGCGTCCGGACATCAGGTGGGATCAGCGGGTCTGCGAAATCGAGGGCTCCGTCGCGGGGTTCGGATCCTGCGGCAAAGCCTTCTGGCTGGGTGAGCCCGGTGTCTTTCATGTTTATGTGGTGGTCAATCCCGCACATCGCCGGCAGGGGATTGGCTCGCGCATTTTCCGGGATCTGCTGGACCGGGCACCGACTGCGGACATGCGGACCTTGAACAGCGGCTGTCGGGAGGATCAAATCGGAGGCGTGAAATTCCTTCAGGCACACGGTTTCGTCGAAGTCGAACGCGATGCCGATGCCGAGCTGGACTTGGCGGAATTCGACATGATCCGGCTGGCGGCAACCTGCAAGGACCCGAGTCCGGCACGGTTCCGGCCCCTCGCTCCGTTGACCGAGGACTGTCCCGACTGGATGGAGCACTTCCGCGATTTGGCTTACCGAATTCAGGCCGAAGCCGTAGCCCCCGAACCCTTGGAGAAACCCTCCGCCCGGCAGTTCGCCGAGGAACACCTCAATGCCAGGGATTTCAATCCCTACCTGTGTTGGATTGCACGAGATGGAATGGATTGGATCGGCATGACCGAGCTTCGGGCAACGGCGGATGACGACACAGCAGTGGAGACCTTTCGCACGGGAGTGGATCGGGCCCGGCGCGGACGCGGTGTGGCCACCGCGCTTAAACTGCACGCCTTTGGCAGCGCCAAGGCCCAGGGATACGCGAAGGTTGTAGCCTACGGCGATCCCGACAGTTCCATCGGACACATTCACCGCAGACTTGGGTTCCAGTTCCAGCCGGCCTGGCTCGGCATGCGGAAGCCGCTGCCACCTCCGGCCCCCTGAACAACACCGGTCCATCCAACATTCTCCAGCCATGACCCTGAACATCCAGACCGCAACCGTGCTGGGCGCCGGCACCATGGGAGCCGCCATTGCCGGCCTGCTGGCGGACGC
>DAOUIC010000036.1:0-3573 GCA_034428255.1 Anaerolineales bacterium | reverse complement strand
GTTCACCACGTGGAGCCACTCGGCGCCTTCGGCAACCCAGTGCCGAGCCATGGCCGAAGGTTCCTGGCTAAAAACGGTTTGGGCATTGGGGTCGCCTTGGCGCAACCGCACACAGGCACCGTTGCGCAAATCGATTGCGGGGAAGACGATCACAGAGCATCACCAAAAATATCGAGGTTGGTTTTCATCCACCGGCTGGCCGTCACATCTCGGGGCAACCGGCCCGGTCAAGCGACCCGTTCCTCAACGGTCCGCATGAAGTTGGTCAGGATCCGAAGACCAACCTGCTGACTCTTTTCGGGGTGGCATTGGATGCCCCAAAGGTTGCCGGATTGCAGCACGCTGGCATAGGACACCCCGTAGTCGGTCGTGGCCAGAACGACGGACTCGTCGGCGGGAACACACCGGTACGAGTGGGCGAAATAGGCATAGGCATGGTTCGGGACCCCGTCCAGCAACGGGTCGGTTCGCTGTTGGTGGAGTTGATTCCACCCAATCTGCGGGACACGCAGCATGCGCGCCGGCTCCCTGGGATCGGCCATCGCCTCCGGGAAGCGCAAGACC
Organism: Anaerolineales bacterium; assembly: GCA_034428255.1. Lineage (GTDB taxonomy): Bacteria > Chloroflexota > Anaerolineae > Caldilineales > Caldilineaceae > Bin34. Next base: position 3,009 of record DAOUIC010000036.1, on the reverse strand, counting down.
TGACCGGGCACAAGGCCCAACCCTCGATGACGTCCCATTTCCTCGCTCTCATCCAGCAACAGCTGCATGCCTACGCAGATTCCGAACAACGGCACCCCGTCAGCCACAGCTTCCAACATGGGCTCTTCCCAACCCTTGTTGCGGACATTGTCGACGCTGCTCCCGAATGCGCCTTGGCCCGGCAGCACCAGGGCACTGAAGCCGGTCAGGCATTGAGCCCGGTCCAATATTGCCACTTCGATGTTCAGCGGACCCGCCACGTGGGTGAACGAGTTGCTGATGCTGCGCAGATTGCCAACCCCGTAGTCGATGATTGCCACTGTCATGCGCCGCCTCCCGATCAACCGTCCAATTCGAAGTTTCGCACGATGGCAGGCGGAAACCGGCCTGAAAGACAATCCTTGCGCAATTGGCGCAGCCGCTCCTGGTACCGGTCCGCAGCCTGTCGGGTCAACCGCTGCTCGACAACGGCCCGTTCCAGCAGTCGTTCCCCGGTCACCACCAGTTTCCGTGTGCGGTTGGCCACCATGCCGAGGTACAGCGTACAGGCTTGCAGCCGCCGGTCCACATTTGTGATCTCCTCGCAGACCGGCATGAACCAGCCAACCGGGACCAGATCGGGGCCAAAGTACTTCTCCACCACATGGTTGGCATCGGTCAGCCAGAACCGCATTCTGGTTCCGGACATCCCCATGCTGCTGCTGGAGAAGGAGGACTTCTCGATCAGCATGCGCCGGGTTTCAACACAGTTGTATTCGATGGTGTCGCTGTCCGTCTCCCAGTCAGCCTGGGAGAACACGCGTTTGCCACAGGTGTTGCTGTGGGCAATCAGAGCCTGAAACAAGTCCATGGCAGTTTGGTCGGCATGGAGGAATACGGAGATGACGGCATGTTCGGGACCATGGCGGGTCCAACCGCTGAACGACGGCGATTGGACAGCGACCTGTCGGTGGTCAATCCTGTTTGGCCGAACGTCGGCGTGAGGCACTGAACCGGCAACGTATCCCCGGTCCGCGGCTCCACGGTACATGTTGCGGAGTCCAGGCGGACCCACGCCTCTTCACTTGGTGTCATGTCGCGCCAGTTGTGAACCTACGCCTGCACGAACCCGTCGCGTATAGGATAATGCCCAGGGGCTGTCGGAAACGTTGTCAACCCGTGGTCCTTCGTGTCCTTTTCCCTTCACCGATCGCTTGCCATGATTCGCGGCTACTTCAACCGAGCCTGGCTCCCACTGCTGTGTGCCGCAGTGGTGGTTGCCTTGGACCAGTGGACCAAAGTGCTGGTGCGCGAACACATCGAACTGCATCACGCGTCCACGCCCATTGCCTGGCTTGAAGGCATCTTCATGCTGGAACATGTCCACAACTACGGTGCCGCCTTCGGCATCCTCCAGAACGCGGGGATTTTGTTCGTCATCACCACGGTGGTCATCTGCATTGCGATCGTGGTCAGCATCGGTCGCCTGGGAGTATCGCAAAGAGGAATGCAGGTTCTCATGGGGCTCATCCTGGGCGGTGCAATCGGGAACTTCATCGACCGCACGACTCTGGGCTATGTGACCGACTTTGTGAAGGTGGGCATTCCCGGAAAGGCCTACTGGCCCAACTTCAACATTGCCGATTCGAGCATCGTGGTCGGTGTCCTCGTGATGATGCTCATGGCTTGGCGACGCGACATCTTCGCCGACGACGAGAATCGGGAAGAGGGCCAATCCGACGCCTTGACGCTGGCACCGGAGTCATCAAGCGGCAGCAACGGTTCCGGGGCATAGGTGGATGTGCAACAGCTGTCGTTCCGGACAGAGTTGGGCGACGCGGGCCTCCGTCTTGATCAAGTGTGTGCCAGCCGGCTGGCAACCCTGAGCAGAACCCGAGTCAAGAGGCTGGTCCAGGAGGGCGGCGTCCTAGTGGACGGCCGACGGGCCGTTCCCTCACTCCGGCTGAACCCGGGCCAAACCGTCACACTTGACCTGCCAGCATCGCCGACGACCACGATTGAACCGTGGAGCGTCGATGTACCAGTGGTTTTCGAGGATGAGCACCTGGCGGTCATTGACAAGCCACCTGGCCTGTCCATGCACCCAGGGCCGGGCCATCCCAACCGGACCCTGGTCAACGCCCTCGTCCATCGCTGGCCGGATTGGCATACCCTTGGTCCCGACAGCCGCCTGGGTCTGGTCCACCGTCTCGACATGGACACGTCGGGCCTGGTGGTGGTCGCGCGCACCGCGGCCGTCCAAGCCAGCCTCCAGCGGCAATTCAGCGAACGTACCGTAGGCAAGTCCTACACGGCCCTGCTGGACGGGTGGCTCGAACCTCCGAGCGGGACAGTGAATGTTCCACTCGGACGCCATCCACGCTGGCGGCAGCGGCAGGCTGCTTTTCCACCTGGTTCCGCCAAGGCCGGAGTCCGGGTGCGCGACGCCGTTACGGACTTCAAGATCTCCCGCTACCTGGTCTCGCGTCCGCCGGGCCTGCAGCATCCATTTTCCTTGACGGACCTACGCCTGCACACGGGCCGGACCCACCAAATCAGGGTTCACATGGCATGGCTGGGATTCCCGGTGGTCGGTGATCGGGTGTACGGCCTGACGAAACCGCGATTGCACATGACCAGACAGTTTCTCCATGCATCAAGGTTGTCCTTCAAGCACCCGTGCACCGGAGAGCCCATGGCGTTTGCATCGGATCTGCCCGGGGATCTGGCAGGCCCCCTCGCCGGCCTTGATCCGGCAGACTGAGCACGGCCCTTGACCTGGCTCCGTCCGGATGCCGGCCGATTTCGCCGACGACAGGCGCACCGCGACCGGAGCAACACCGGAATTGCCCATGAACGGCAAGTGGCGCGCCGCGCGCATCCTGCTGGGCCTGCGCCTGCATTGGTGGCTGATCCTGATCAGCGTGGTGCCGTCGTTCGCGCCGGTACTCAGGCCGGATCCCTTTATCCCGGACTTGGCCCACCTTGAACCATGGCGGTATTCGGTTCTCCAACTGGAACTCGATGCCG
>DAOUIC010000035.1:0-24356 GCA_034428255.1 Anaerolineales bacterium | reverse complement strand
GTGGCACGGGCGCTGGCTGATGCCGGCACTGAGGAACCGGCAGAGTTGGACGCCGTGGCCGTGACCTGCGGTCCCGGGCTGGTGGGCAGTCTGATGGTCGGCGTCAACGCGGCCAAGGGTTTCTGCTTGGGCTCGGGCCTGCCCCTGATCGGGGTCAACCACTTGGTTGGGCACCTCTATAGCCTGTGGCTGGAGACGGACCAGGCGCTGGGCTGCGACTGGCGTGATTTGGCCTTTCCCCACCTCTCACTAATCGTCTCGGGCGGCCACACGGAGCTGATCCTGATGCGCGGCCACGGCTCCTGGGAACGTCTGGGGGGAACCTTGGACGACGCCGCAGGCGAAGCCTTCGACAAGGTGGCGCGCATCCTGGGTTTGGGAATGCCGGGCGGTCCCGCCATCCAGCAGGCGGCCAGCCAAGGAAATCCGGCCGCGCACGGCCTGCCCTATCCCCTGCGTCGCGATCCGAAGCACGCACTGGACTTCAGCTTCTCCGGCCTCAAGACCGACATGTTGCACCGGTGTCGCCGGGCCGGCATTGATTCCGACGGCAATACCGCCGGAGTGCCGCCGGAGGTGGTCAACGACCTGGCCGCGTCCTTCCAGGCCCGCGTGGCGGAACTGCTGTTGGATCGCCTTGAAGCCGCAGCCGTCCGCCATTCCGCGGCCAGCATCGGCATCTGTGGCGGGGTCAGTGCCAACGCCCTGCTCCGGGAACAGGCGCTCACAAGATTCGCCGGATTGGGGTTGCCCCTGCGCATTCCACCCCTGGCCTGGTGCACCGACAACGCGGCCATGATTGGGGCCGCCGCGTGGTTTGGCCGCCCCTCCCGTTTCAAACCGGGCCACGGACTGGACTTGGACGTGGCAGCCCGACTGCCCGTGGCCTGACCACCTTAGCTATAGCAGTCAGCGGTACCTGCTCGCGTCGTTGCCGGCAAGTCCGGCACGCCCGGCACACGGTCGCTTGCATGGACTTTCGGCTTCTCGAGCCACCGGCTTCAGCCAAACAGTTCCTTGAACTTCCCTACGGATTCCCGGAACCCGTCCGCAGACGTTCCGCCCAATGGGCAGTAGACGCTCTCCAGGGAAATGGAACCGGCATAGCCGCTGGTACGCAGGAACTCCGCCAAACCCGGTAGGGCGGGGCCCATGTCCCCCGTGCCCAGGGCCCTGCAACTCACTGAGCCCAGCGCGGGACGTACGACTGCATCCTTGATGTGGATATGGCCCAGGCCGCCGTCGGCAAACGCCTCGCAGCCGTCCGGCCAGGCCCGTTCACCGGCATAGAGACAGTTGCAGGGATCCCACAGGATTTGCAGTGCCTCCGGGCGGCCCAACTCATCCAGCAGGCGGCGGGCCAGGGCGGCGGAGTTGATCATGCCGCTGTTGCCGGTCTCCAAGACCAGTTGCTTTCCGCGATCGGAGGCCAGCTGCACGGCCGGCTCCAGCAGCTGCAGCGTCCTGGTCCAGGCACCCCGCGTTACCACCCATTCCTCGGCTCCCCGATCCCCGAAGAGGATCATTTCCTTGCGGAAGCACATGATGCGGACCAGGGGCACATTCCAGTCCCGAGCCAGGTCGAGACAGCGGGTCAGTTCGGTCATCTGTCGGTTGTGCGCCGCGTCGCCCGGTTCCGTGTCCAGTACCGGCATCCCGCTGAACAGGTGACGCGACAGGCAGGAGATCGGGAGACCCCGTGCCCGGGCCGCATCCGCCGTGTCGGCATTGACGGGAAAGTCCGCATCGCCGACTTCATGGGACCCAACGTACTGAAGCTCCGCCGCATTGAGACCGTGCTCCGCGGCCACGGCCAGGGCCCGGTCCAGGTCGCGGCTGATGCCGTCGGTAATGACCCCCAGGGAAATCGCCATCTCACACCTCCTCGACACCGGCCAGGCGCTCCAGCACCTTGACCGCAGCCCAGTTGTCCTCGCCGGGGAACGAGTGCAGGGTCGCCTGCATTAGCTGCATGGCCGCACCCGTGGTGAACATCGTGACACCGCTCTGCAGGGCCAGGTCCATCGTGATTGTCAAGTCCTTGTGCATGGTGGCCGCATTGCTGCCCGTTCCGACGAAACGGCGGCTCTGGACGAGTTCAACCGTATTCCCGAGCAGAGGGCTGCCCACGTGGCTCGCCACCAGCACCTCCCGCACAATCCGGCCGTCCACCCCGGCCTGTTCACCCAGCACCAAGGCTTCGAAGATACCCGCGAACGTGGTGCCGATTACGGCCTGCAGAATGGCCTTGACGGTCTGGCCCTGACCGGCCCGGTCACCCACCTTCATCACATGGCCGCCCACGGCCGCGAACACATCCCGGTGCTCCTCCAGCAGACCGGGCGGACCGGCCACCATCATCGAGAGCGTGCCGGTGGCGGCCCCCGACTGGCCGCCGCTGACCGGACTGTCCAGCAGGCGCAGGCCCGCGTCCTCGCACAGGGCCGCGGCCTCCTCCACCTCACGGGGTCTGATTGTGGCGCTCACCACCACGGTCGAGCCGGGTTCCATGGTCGCCAGGAGCCCGTCCGGTCCGTTCAGGATGTCGAAGACCTGGGTTCCGTTGAGCACCATCAGGAACACGATGTCGACGTTGCGCCCCAGCTCCGCCACGGAGCCGGTGGCCGTGCCTCCCGACTCGGCGAACATGCGTCGCCGTTCCTCCCGCAGGTCGTATCCGTACGCGTCAAAGCCGGCACCCACCAGGTTGCGGGCCATGCCCAACCCCATGTCGCCCAAGCCGATGACTCCGGTGCGCGTCATGATGCCTACACTCCTTGGCAGGCCGTGCTGCCAACGGATTGAAGAACGGGTTTGGATGCGGGTGGGACGCGTCCTCAGGCCGACGGCGCTGGGGTGTCCAACATCGGATCGGAGGCCGGCAGGTCGCTGGCAGCCGTGTCCTGGGTCCTCTGGGACGGTTGAGGCGCCTTGGAATCGCCCGCGGCAGGATCCGATTCCAATCCATCGGTCTCGGGCCCGTCCTTGTGGACCTGAATGGAGATCTCGGTGCGGCGGAAGGGGTGATTGGATTCCCTTTCCGGGAAGGACACCGGATAGTCCATCAGCTTGGCGAAGATGTACGTCCCCAGCACCCGTGCGCTGCCCATGAGGGGTGCCGCCAGAAAAGCGCCCACCACACCGTTCGACAGGTACCCGACCGTTACCCCGATGATGACCAGGGTGGGGTGAATCTGCACAAAGCGGCCAATCAGGCGGGGCACCACGATCGTGTTCTCGATCTGCTGCAGGACGAAGTAGGAGGCGGCCAGAATCAGGCTGAACACAACAAAGTTCATCTCCGGGAAGGTGCTGCTGCCGGTCGTCAGGGCCACAAGCAGCGTCGGCACCAGGGAGATGATCGGCCCCAGGTTGGGAATGACCTCGAGCAGGCCGGCGATCAGCGCCAGCACCAGGGCACCCTGCACGCCCAGCAGGCGCAGCAGCACGTACACCGCCACGCCGATCGTGAACGACAGGATGATCTGGCCGAAGAAGAAGGCGCGCCACACATTGCCCACGCAGCGAATCAGGTCCTGCCACTCGGACTTGTACTTCCGCGGGAAATTGCCCTCGAGGAAGGCGCGGATATGCGGTGCATCCTTGGTCAGGTAGAAGCTGACCACGAAGACGAACAGCGCCGACAACAGGACCTCGACGCCCGTGTTGATGATGCCCAGGCCGAAGTTGAGCGTGCCCCGGAACACGCCGGAGGTCGCGGTGTAGGCGTCGTTGATCCGGTTCAGGACGCCCTGCAGGGTTGGCAGGCCGTCCACGGTCGTCTCCCCCAGCCACGGTTCCAGTACCTGTTTGAGGGGCGCGGTCTCAAGCGGCATGTCCAGCAGGTACACCGTGTCCGGGATTTGGCTGACCTGGACCAGCAGGCCGGAGACGAAACCGCCGCCGATGCGCAACACGGTCTGGTACTGCGTGTCCAGCACCGGCAGCATGGCGTAGAGGCCGAGCACCAGCGCGGTCAGAAGCAGCAGGTAGAGCAGGAAGGTCATCACCCCGCGCGGCAGGCGCCGGCGCGAGATGAAGTTGGCAACCGGCGTGAGCAGGTAGGACAGAATGCCGGCCAAAATGACCAGCGGCAGCACCGGCCGGGCCAGCCACAGCAGAAAGATCGCAAGGATCAGGATCAGGATCAGGATCCCGCGCTTCAGGGGCGTGTCCCAATGCGCGGGCAGGACCGGAGGCGAGGAGGACGCCTCCGGCCCCCTGTCATCGATCATGGCAGCGGAATGGTTCAGGACACCGGAGGCGTCCCCGGGTCCTTGGGGGTTGGACGTTCAGTATGGCACAGGCCGGCCGGCATTCCAACTCAGCCGAAATCGGCGGCCCCCGTCCCGGACGGACGGGTGACACGCTTGCTGTTGGCCTTGGCGGATCGGGTTACGTTCTGGCCCAGTTCCTGGTTGGCCCACGACTTGACCAGGTTGTAGAAGACCCGGCGGTCGGCCGTGCTGAGGGTGGCTTGGCGATCGGCGCGGCTCAGCGCGCGCGGATAACTCATGTTGCCCAGGACCACCTGCGCCCGCACCATGTCCATGACCTCTTCCAGCAGGCCCTCCCGCTCCCGAATCCAAAGGGGGATTTCGACCCGGGCCGGCAGCATTCGCTTGTGCAGTCGCAGATAGACAATCCCCACCCTGCCGTACAGGAAGTCCGGTCCCCGCTCGAAGCTGACCCCGTCGTGGCGTGCGCACTGCATGAGGGGGGTCCGATCGCCCCAGCCGGGCAGCAGTTCGGCCACCAGGGCGGCATCCGTGATTCCGTACAGGTCCGAATCGTCCAGTGTCGCCTGGCCGTGCACGGAACCGTACATGTGGACCAGATCGCGGCTGTCGCTGGCGTCGATGTATCCCACCACCGGAATTTGCGCGGCCTCGGCCCGGGTCAGGAGGGTGTCCAGGGCTCCCAGGTAGCGATCCCGGAACTCGTCCGTCTGATAGGCCAGAAACGATGCAATGTAGGAGTTGTCGTAGAAGCAGACCGGCGTGTGCGCCATGGTCAGGGCCTTGTCGAGGAGCGTCTCGCACTCCTTGACGGAACGCGCCAGGTTGATTTGCGAAACGAACTCGGCGTTGTGCTCGGCGCTGCCGTACTTGTCCGACAGCTGCAGGCTGATGTCCTGGTACTCCTCCGCGCGGCCGGCCAGGGGATCGTTCAGGTGCCAGCCGATCTGAATCGCACCCAGGGTCAGGGACATGCCTCGCTCGGGCACCAGGTGGCTGCCGTCCACCGCCAGCACGGCCCGCCGCCGCAGGATGCCGTCCGCCCAGCCGAACAGGCCGGCAATGGACTGAAAGTCGTCCGTGTCGACGGGACCGGCAATGCGAAAGCCGTCGGCGCGGTCCATGTCGCACGTGGGGCGCGCGCCCGGCCACGCAACCCCGCTCGCTTCCAGCTGTGCCTCCAATTCCGGCCGCCGAACGGTCCGGAACCAGTCGCGGACCGGCGCCAGATTCTGTCGCACCCCCTGATCCCGGTCGATGCGGGCCTGGAGCCTGGGCTTGATCCCGGTCAGCTCGGCATAGAGTTGGTTTCGGTCGAGCACGGCTTGCCCCGTCCACGGGAACTGAAAATGCCTCAGGATGCTGCTATTGTCCACTAGGCCGCCGAAATTCCCCGGTTCACCCTACAATTTCACCGGCCCGCCGTTCCCACCTCCCCGTTGCCCGGCTTCCGATCGTGTCCAGTCCCAACCTTCAACCGGCATCGTCCCACGCCCTGCGGGCACGACGCCGGGAACCCGGCCGGCTTCGGTGGCGGATGACGGCCCTCCTGCTCGCGTGGCTGGTCCTGGCCGCCTGCACGACGGCCCCTCCCGGACTCGCGGAAGTGTACGCACCGGTCGTGCGTCCGGAATATGCACCGCTTCTGACGGAGTTGACGGGTGCCCCTCGCATCGACATGGAAGTCTGGTACCAGCCGACGCGCAACCACCTGGAGGGCCGCATGCAGGTCTCCGGCGTCAACCTTTCCGGGGACACCTGGACACAGTTGGTCTTTCGTCTCTACCCCAACCTGACCCACGTGGGCGGCCGTCTGGTGCTCGAACGGGGCACGGTGCGCAACGCACTTGTGCCATTCAAGCTGGCGGCGGACGACACGGCGGCTGTCTTCCTGCTGCCGACCGAGGAATGGATCCGTCCCGGACGGCCCTTTGAAATCGATCTGGTCTGGAGCCTGGACCTGCCCGTCTTCCCGGAGGTCTCGTCCGTCTACGTGCCGTTCGGCCAGATGCTGGGCTTCCACGCCGCGCCGTGGTTCTACCCCGTGCTCGCCCACTACGTGCCGACCAGTCCTGCGGCCCCCGGCCACTGGTGGCTGGAGACGGCCCCCACCTTCTCCGATATCCTCTACAGCCCCGCCTCCTTTTTTCGCGTGCAGCTGTGGATGCCGGAGGGATTTCCGCCCGTAACCCCCGGCGTGGAGCAGGAACGCATCGGGTTCATCCACAACTGCCCCCACCAGGCGCCCTGGTCCGAGTGCACGGAGGAGGACGTGGCCGCCTGTCCCGACCGCCTGGCGGCATGGGAATGCCAACCCGCACCGCTGATCCGCTACAACCTGCTGGCCGGCCCCGTGCCCGAGTTCTCCCTGATCACGCATGCCGACTACGAATCGACTTCCTTCGACGCCGGCGGGGTGCTGGTGACCAGCTGGTGGGTGCCGGCCTACGGCGACGCCGGCCTGGAAGCCCGGGACTTTACCGTGGCCGCCCTGCGCGCGTTCGAGGAGGAATTCGGCCCCTATCCCTGGCCGACCCTGACCGTGGCGATGGCGCCTTTGGCCAACTTCTCGATGGAACTGCCCCAGGTGAGCCTGATCGGTGTGCAGCTGTACCGCGCCTTTGCCATCGACCTGGAGTTGGAAATCGCGTTTTCCGTAGCGCATCAATGGTGGTCCCAGCTTGTTCAGAACGACCCGGTCAACGCTCCCTGGCTGGACGAGGCCCTGTCCACCCTGGCCGTCCTGCTCTACCAGGAACGCCTGCACGGCGAGGACGCGGCCGCCGTGCATCGCATCCAGAAACTGGAGATTCCGGTGCAACGCCTCCAAAGCCAGGACCGGGACGGACCCGTCGACCTGCGCGTCCACGACTATGTCACCGGCACCGACTACCGCGTCCTGGTGCGGGCCAAGGGCGCCCTGTTCCTGGACCATTTCCGGGAACGGTCCGGTGCCCGTGCGTTCCGCCGAATGTTGACCGAATTCGTGGAGTCCAACCGCTTTGGTCTGATAGACTCGGATGCCCTGCTGGACCGGCTCTGGGAAACCAATGCCACGGCCATGATCCTCTACCAGGACGCATACTTCGACCCGGTCCGACATCGCTGACCTCCCTCGCAGCGACCCGGCGCGGGTTCCGTCCAAGGGATGACATCGTGAAAACCACCCGACATGAGATTTCATCCAACCTGTATGGCGAACTGGTGGTGTACGGCGGCACCGCCAACCAGTCGCTGACCGAGTCCGTTTGCCGCTGTCTTGGCATTTGCCAGGCCGAGTCGACGGTCACGACGTTTCCCAACTCCAACACGTTCGTGCAGTTGGCGCACAGTGCCCGGAGCAAGGACGTCTTCCTGATTCAGCCCACGGCGGCTCCCGCCAACGACAACTTGATGGAACTCCTGATCTTCATCGAGACCCTGCGCCGCGACAGTGCCGGCCGCATCACGGCCGTGATCCCCTACTACGGCTATGGCCGCTCCGACAAGAAGGACGTGCCGCGCTCCCCCATCACGGCGCGGCTGGTGGCGGATCTGATCGTCACGGCCGGTGCCGACCGCGCCCTCGTCGTGGACTGCCACGCAGGCCAAATCCAGGGGTTTTTCAACATTCCGGTCGACGAGGTGTCGGCGATCGACATCATTGCCAATCACTTCCGCTCACTGGATCTCGACCTGAACCAGACCACAGTGGTTTCGCCCGACGTCGGCTCGGTCAAGCGCGCCCGCAACCTGGCGGAGAAGCTGCACCTGCCCATGGCCATCATCGAGAAACGGCGCAGCCACCAAACCGGCCTGGCCATGTTCTCCATCATCGGGGAGATCAAAAACCGCAACCTGATTTTGTTCGACGACGAGATCGACACCGGCTCCACCATCTGCAAGGCGGCGGAATTCCTGAAGGAGCACGGCGGACTGCAAATGTATGCTGCAGCCACACACCCGGTTCTGAGCGGCGGGGCCGTCGAGCTGTTGGCCGCCAGCGAATTCACCGAGGTCATCGTGACCGACACCATCCCCATCCCGCAGGGGCGCAGAACCGATTCCTTCCACGTTTTGCCCATGGGCCGCACGCTGGCCGGAGTCATCGACCGCATCCACCGCGGCGAAAGCGTGGGCGAATACCTCAACTACTGACAGCGGGACGGAATACTTCCCACACGGGCCGCTTCATGTTGCGCAGGCTCTACAACAAGGTGTTCGGCTCGCCCGACGAGCGGGTGATCCAGAAACACGGCCGGCTGGTGGAGGAAATTAACGGCCTGGAACCGGAGGTCGCGCGCCGGCCGGACGCGGACCTGCGCGGACGCACGGACGCGTTTCGGGTGCTGGTGCGGGAACGCACCGAGGCGGCGCGGGAGGGACTGGCGGAAGCCGACCGACGCCTTGCCGACGCCGGCCTGGGGCGGGGCGGGGCGGTCCAGCAGCGCCAGCGCCAGGCCCGGCAACAGCTTTACGACGCGGAACACGCGGTGCTCGACGATCTGCTGCCCGAGGCCTTTGCCATGGTCCGGGAAGCCTGTCGGCGCACCCTGGGCAAGCGCCACTACGACGTCCAGCTGCTGGGCGGGATCGTCCTGCACCAGGGCTCCATCGCCGAGATGAAAACCGGCGAGGGCAAGACCTTCGTGGCGGCCCTGCCGCTTTATCTGCATGCCCTGACCGGACGGGGCGCCCACCTCGTCACCCCCAACGACTACCTGTCCAAGGTCGGCCTGCAGCTGATGGGACCGATCTACCACCTCCTCGGCGCGTCCGCCGCCGTGATCCAGAACCAGGGCGGCGGCGGGGAAGCCGGCAGCTTCATCTTCGACCCGGACTTCCGCACATCCGACGACCGGTACCTGAGTCTCCGGCCCTGTTCCCGCCGCGAGGCCTACGCCGCGGACATCACCTACGGCACCAACAACGAGTTCGGCTTCGACTACCTGCGCGACAACATGGCCCGCGGCCTGGACGGCAAGGTGCAGCGGGAACTCCACTACGCCATCGTCGACGAGGTCGACAACATCCTGATCGACGAGGCCCGGACCCCGTTGATCATCTCCGGCGTGGCCAGCGACAGCTCCAGCCACTACCAGCGGTTTGCCTCGCTGGTCAGGCAGCTGCAGGCGGAGCGCGACTACACCGTCGCCGAGAAGGAACGCACGGTCACCCTGACCGAGGCCGGCATCGAGCGCATGGAGACGGCGCTCGGCATCGACAACCTCTACGGCAGCGAGCATGCGGAGATGCTGCCGTATCTGGACAACGCCCTGCGGGCCAGCGTTCTCTACCGGAAGGATGTCGAATACCTGGTCAGGGACCGCGAGGTCGTGATCGTGGACGAGTTCACCGGCCGCATGATGGAGGGACGGCGCTTCAGCGAGGGCCTGCATCAGGCCATCGAGGCCAAGGAAGGGGTGACGGTCCAGCGGGAATCGATGACGCTGGCCAGCATCACGTTCCAGAACCTGTTCCGCATGTACCCGCGCCTGGCCGGCATGACCGGCACGGCCAAGACGGAGGAAGAGGAGCTGCGGGGCATCTACGACCTCGACGTGGTTGCCATCCCCACGCACAAGCCGGTCATTCGCGACGACCGGCCGGACGTGGTCTACAAGACCAAGGACCTCAAGTTCAGGCAGGTTGTGGCGGAGATCAAGGCCGAGCACGAGGTCGGCCGGCCGGTGCTGGTCGGCACGGTGGCAGTGGAAACCAGCGAGCAGTTGAGCCGGCAGCTGCGACGGGCGCGGGTGCCGCACGAAGTCCTCAACGCCAAGAACCACGAGCGGGAGGCCACCATCATCGCCCAGGCCGGCCGCCGGGGTGCCGTGACCATTGCCACCAACATGGCGGGACGCGGTGTGGACATTCTGCTGGGCGGCAATCCGGAAGGCCTGGCCCGCGATCAACTGCGGAAGCAGAAGATCGACCTTCTGTCCATTCCGCAGGGCGAATGGACCCGGGTGCTGGATCTGCTCGACCGCGGCGACGATCCCCACGCCGCATCCGACGGCGAATGGGTGGACACGGTGGCGGAGGTCCACCGCCAGGTCGAGCAGGAACAGCAGGAGATTCTGTCCTTGGGCGGCCTGCATGTGGTCGGCACCGAGCGCCACGAGTCCCGCCGCATCGACAACCAGTTGCGCGGCCGCTCCGGACGCCTCGGCGATCCCGGCAGCAGCCGGTTCTACCTCAGCCTCGAGGACGACCTCCTGCTGCGCTTTGGCGGGGAACGGGTGTCCCGGATCATGGATCGCTTCAAGATGGAGGATGCCCCCATCGAAGCCGGGATGATTGACCGGGTCATCGAAAACGCCCAGGTCAAGGTCGAGGGCTTCTATTTCGACAGCCGCAAGAACGTGCTGCAGTACGACGAGGTGGTGAACGAGCAGCGCACCGCCATCTATGAACAGCGGCAGCTCGTTCTGGAGGCCACAGACAGGGTTCCGATCGCGCGGGCCATGATCGCGGACTTGGTATCCGACCAGATCGCGGACGCCTTCGTGTTGGGCGAGGATGAGGATGCGGACGAGGCCCTGCGACCCCTCCGCGCCTTCTTCCCACCGGACAGCACGCGCCTGCCGGTGCCGCTGCTGGAGGTTGTGGAGGAGGACCGGGAGGTTCTGCGCACCGAGGCGGAGATGGAGGCAATGCTCCTGGGAGGCATTGACGATGCCTTGGCCGCCAAGCGGGAACAGTGCGAAGACGATGATCTGTTTGGGCAGGTGCTGGGTGAGGTGATGCTGGGCACCATCGATTCGCTCTGGACCCGCCACTTGACCGACCTCGACCATTTGCGCGAGGGCATCGGTCTCCGGGCGGTCGGCCAAATCCAGCCCATCGTCGCCTACAAGCAGGAGGCATTCAACATGTACTCCCTCCTGCAGACGGATATTCTGGAGCAGACGGCCCGCACGCTGCTGGCCCTGCAGCTGCAGGTTGCCCAGCCGATGGTTCGGAGACAGCCCGCCTTCGACCGCGTCCACCTGAACCGACAGAACGGCACCCAGGCGACGCCGGTGCAGCGACGCCGCTCGGCCCAGCCGGGCAGGAACGATCCCTGTCCCTGCGGCAGCGGCCGCAAGTTCAAGCACTGCCACATGCGCAAACGACCGGTTCCCGCCAGTTGAAGTGGGGATGCTCGGGCCGGAATGGGAGACTGCCTCGGTCCAACATCGCCAATTTCGCATAGGAAGCCATGTGCCAACCGACTGGTGCACAGGTTGGGGAATGGGGAAAGAATGGGGAAAACTCGGCGATTAATGGGGAAAACGTGGGGATAACTTGGGCTGGAATGGGGAAAACTCTCCTCGGCCCCGTGCCATCGATTTCGCATAGGAAGCGAGTTATCCCCATTAACCCCTGAGTTATCCCCATTCTTTCCCCACGTTTTCCCCACGATTCGGCTAGTTTTCCCCATTGATGGCCAAGTCCCGAATCCACCAAGGACCGCCTCCCTACGAGGAAGAAAGGCTTCCGAGCTCCTCCGACGGCACCAAGTTTTCCCCATTAACCGGCTACCCTACGAATACAACGATCCAACTCACCCTCTATATACTTCCCTTTCGATTTGTCTTGTCCGGAAACCGTGGAATGGGGAAAACTCGGCCTGTCCCAGCCCGGGATCGGCACCCGCGGTCCAAACACCACGTGCCCTGCCATGCCCCTGTATGAGTTCACCTGCACGCACTGCTCCGAACACTTCGAGCAGATTCTGTCGTTTTCGATGACCGAAGCACCGGCCTGTCCCCACTGTCGGTCCACGGCGACGCGGCGTCTCATGAGCATGCCCGCCATTCACTTCAAGGGCAGCGGGTTCTACAAGACGGACAACGCCAACGGCAAGGACAAGGAAAAGGCTGAAGAGAAGGCCGACACCGATGTGAAGGCCGACGCGAAGGATGCCGGCACTGAGGGCGGGAAAGACAGCACCAAGGGGGAGGCATCCGACAGCGGATCGCGAGAGACCGCAACCCCGCCCAAGGCAGCGAAGCCGGCCGACAAGTCACGACAGGGCAAGGCCAAAGCCGCGGCCGGCTGATCCCGGTCCGGCCGGGCAGCAGCCGGCCGACAGGAAGCATGCCATCGGTGGACGACGGTCGGGACGCTCCATCGCGTCCTGCGGGCAATGCCCCCTCACTGCTGGGGGCGGCATCGCTGGTGATGCTCTTCTTTGTGCTGAGCCGGGTGACCGGCGTGGCGCGCGACATCGCCATCGCCGGTGCCTTCAACCTCTCGCCGACGCTGGATGCCTATCAGGCCGCGTTCCGCGTCCCGGACCTGATTTTTGAAGTAGTGGCGGGTGGCGCGCTCGGCAGTGCCTTCATACCCACGTTCAGTCGTCTCTCGCATCGCCGCGGCGCGGCGGTGGCTTGGCGTCTCTTCAGCCAGACGGTGAACGCGGTCACGCTGGTGTTGGGCGTGCTGGCGCTGGTCGGGATTGCCATGGCGCCATGGCTGATGCGGCATGTTCTGGCACCCGGGTTCGAACCGGCACAGCAGGATCTGGCTGCCGAACTCATGCGCTGGCTGCTGCTGGGTACCGTGGTCTATGGAGTCAGCGGCCTGTGCATGGGTGCCCTGAACACCAGGAGGCACTTCCTGCTGCCGGCGGCGGCTCCGGCCCTGCGCAATGTTGCCATTTGGGGTGCGGCCCTGTGGCTGGCGGAACCATTCGGCGTCCGCGGCCTGGTTGTGGGGGCCGTGGCGGGATCCCTGCTGCACCTGTTGATCCAACTGCCGGCCCTGCGGGAGCACGGTCTCCGCTACAGCTGGACCCTGGACTGGCGCGATGCGGACCTTTTCCACATCCTGAAGCTTATGGGCCCGCGCATGATCGGCCTCCTGTTCATTCACCTGAACCTCATCGTGAACACGAATCTCGTGAGCCGTCTTGCTCCGGGCAGTGTAAGTGCGTTCGACTACGGGTTCCGCCTGATGCTGATTCCGGTCTCGGTCTTCGCCCAGGCCCTGTCCATCGTCGCGTTCCCCTCCTTTGCGGCCCAGGCCGACCGCGGTCGGTTCGACGACATGGCCGCATCCTTCCGCACGATGCTGCGGCTCGTGGTGTGGCTGGCCGTGCCCGCCACCGTCGGCATGTACCTGTTGCGCGTACCGTTGATTGAACTGCTCTTCGAGCGGGGCAGCTTTGATGCCGACAGCACCCAACGGGTGGCAAGGGCCCTGCAGTACTTCCTGCCCGGCCTGACGGCCTACGCCGCGGTCGAGATTACGGTGCGGGCCTTCTATGCCCTGCACGATACCCGTAGGCCCATGCTGGCCGGTGTGACCATCGTCCTGATAAACATCGGCCTGAGCCTGTGGTGGGTCGGACCGCTGGGCTACGCCGGGCCGGCTTTGGCCGCCAGCGTGGCGACCACTGTCGAAATTCTGCTGCTGCTGTGGTGGTTGCGCGCGCACCTGCCGCGGCTGGCCACCGTCCAGTTGGCCTGGGACAGCGTGCGCACGGCTGTTGCAGCTGC
This sequence comes from Anaerolineales bacterium, assembly GCA_034428255.1. Classification (GTDB taxonomy): domain Bacteria; phylum Chloroflexota; class Anaerolineae; order Caldilineales; family Caldilineaceae; genus Bin34. The sequence continues at coordinate 10,651 of DAOUIC010000035.1, read as the reverse complement.
GGCGATGGGCGGTGCCGTGTGGCTGGTGCTGGTCGGGATCGGCTCCGGTACCGGCCCCTGGGTGGAAGCCGCCTGGATCCAATTGCTGCTGGGAATCGTTGCAGGCGGCACCGCCTACTTCCTCTTTAGCGCGGTGATGGGCAACGTGCGCTGGCTGGCGGGAGTGCGTCGGGCCTCGGTCTGAAGCTGCTGGCCGGAAATCAACAAATCCCTAACATACCGGGACCGCCAATCCACTACAATCCAACTCGATCCGGCGGCGGGTGGCCATGGCCAAGCTATGCCGGCGGGTGGCGGATTCGCTTTACACGGTCCGAGGTCGGACCTGCAGAGAACGCACGATGGGCATCTACTTTTTGCTGATCATTCCTTCCCTTTTGCTGGGCCTATGGGCCCAAGCCAGGGTCAGGAGCAACATGGGGAAGTACTCCAAGGTTGCCAATATCCGGGGCTTGACCGGTGCCCAGACCGCCCGCCAGATCCTGGACAGCCAAGGTCTGTACGACGTTCCGGTCGAGGAATCCACCGGTTGGCTGTCGGACCACTACCATCCGGGCCAGCGCGCCCTGCGCCTGAGCCGTGACGTGTTTCACGGCCGCAGCGTGGCCGCGGCCGGGATTGCCGCCCACGAGGCGGGCCACGCCGTACAGCATCAGCAGGGCTACGTACCACTGCGGTTGCGCTCGGCCGCCGTCCCGACCGCCAACATTGGCGGTTGGCTGGGACCCGGCATCTGTTTCCTGGGGGCGATTATGCAGACCCCTGAACTGCTTGGCGTCGGTGTCGTGCTGTTTGCCTTGACCACGGTCTTCACCCTGATTACGCTGCCCGTCGAGTTCAACGCCAGCACGCGGGCGCGGCAGTTGCTCGTTGGCCACGGCATCCTCTACGCGGAGGAGATGGAAGGCGTCAACAAGGTGCTCAATGCCGCTGCCCTCACTTATGTCGCAGCCGCCGTGTCCTCGGTCATGACACTGGCCTACTATGCCTTCCTGCTGGTTGGACTGAGCCGCGACTAACTTGTTCCTTCAACCGGTCGGACGGGGGATCCCGTTCGGCGCCAATATCCATCCATGACACAGTACTCCCGTCCCGAAACGCCCGGCCCGCGCCGCCGCGGACCGGGTTTGGCTTCCTTCCTGCTAATCATTGTCCTTGTCCTGGCGGGCCTGGTGGCCTGGGACAACCTATTGGGTCGGGGGACGGCGCTGGCGAACCGCTTCGCACCCAATTTGCTGCCGGGCATCGGTACGGAACGGGTCCAGGTTGAGGTGCCGGTCGCGGAACCCAGGACGCTCAGCGTCACCGTGGATCCCGAATCCCTGGAAGCGGTCGAGGTGGACTATGAAACCGCGGTACTGATGGACATCTACGCCCGCGGCAATCCCTCGGTGGTGCAGGTCAACACGTTCGGCAACGGCAACAATCCGATGCTGGGCAACCTGGGCCAGGGTTCCGGCTTCGTCTGGGACGAGGAAGGCCACATCGTCACGAACGCCCATGTCGTGCAGACCGCAGACGCCATGCACATCACCTTCCAGGACAGGACCATGTCGGTTGGGAAGGTGTTGGCCACGGACCCCGACAGCGATCTGGCAGTGCTCAAGATCGATCCCGAGGGCTACGATTTGCAGCCTGTCACGATGGGCCGCAGCGAGGAACTGCAGGTCGGTATGCGCGTGGCCGTGATTGGGACCCCGTTTTCGCAGGAGCAGACCCTGACCTCCGGCATTGTGAGCAACCTGGGCCGCACCATGAATACGATGACGCGATACCGGATTCCGGACAGCATCCAGTTCGATGCCGCCACCAACCCCGGCAACTCCGGCGGACCCCTCTTCAACAACCGGGGCGAAGTGGTGGGTGTGGTCTCCCAGATCATCTCCGAGCAGCGTTCCTTCAGCGGCATCGGCCTGGCGGTTCCGTCCACGATCGTGAACCGGGTGATCCCGGCTTTGATCGAGTTGGGTCGGTACGAGCACGCCTACCTGGGAGTCCAGGGCGCAAGCTACAGCCCCATCTGCTCCGAGGCGTTGGACCTGCCCAAGAGCGTACGGGGCGCGTATGTCACGCAGGTTGTGCCCGGCGGCCCGGCGGCCCGGGGTGGACTGGCCGGCGCCAGTGCCCGGGCCCGTTTCGATTCGGAAGAATTGGAATTCATTTGCCCCACCGGTGCCGGGGGTGACCTGATCACCCACATCGAGGACTTCAAGCTCAGTTCGTTCGACGACCTCATGCTCTACTTGGAACGGTACTCGTCGCCGGGGGACGAGGTCGATCTGACCGTGCTGCGCAACGGCAGCAACGTAAGGGTCACAATCAAGCTCGGCAAGCGTCCCAGCACGTCCCTCAGTTAACGCGCGCAGGGCAAGGTGTGCTTCGCTGCTGGTGTGACCTCCATCCCGTAGCCGCATCGCCGAGGTTCACCATCGGAATCCGGAGTGGGTAGGGATTCAGGTGGTGTCCGCCCGGTGACGGGCTTTATCAATGCCGTGGGCATGGACAGCGGGGGCGCATTCAGTCCATGCGGCCGAATTCGAGTTGTGGTTCAACGGGCATGATGGCCGACTTGCCCACTGCGCCATGCCTTGAGCCAAGTGCTCTCAGCCGTGTTCTGCCAGGTCCGCGGGCCGCCATCCGACACAACTGTCAAGGTGGTTGGGCTTGCTGCGGTTTCCGGTTCAGTGTCCGGTGCGGTCTCGGTGAGCAGCGGTGTCGAGTCACGCCTCGGCAATGTCGTCGTCCGCAACCGGGAACGGTGGTATGGGAATGCCCCGCTCGTGGATGACCTGGATGCGGTTGTTGATGTCTGCTGGCAGTTCCATCTGCCTGCACGCTGCACCGCACTCCAAACCATCCAGGTTCAATTCCGCACTCAACTCTGCACGCACTGCGGCAGAACGGAAGATCGTTGCCCAAAAGACCAAGTGCGTGAACTTGGCGGGCATCTTGATGTAGGCGGCCATTTGGGATGCCATGAGCCTCTTGTCGTCCGGTCCCGGATCCTTGACCAGAAAGGGGATGCCGTCTTCTTCCGCAAACACCATGTTGTTCTTAAGGCAGTCGTTCAACACGGTCCGCACCACGGTTCGACGGGCTTGTGAAGGCAACTCGTTGTAACTGGTGATCATGGCCATGGCCAAGCCAACGGACACTCCGTAACATTCGCATTCGCACGTGGCCTCCGGCAGGAAACTCAGGACTCCGTCCTCCACTCCTTGCCACTGTCCCAGCCAGAGTGTTGAACCCCACTGAGATTTCGGATTCTTCTTCGCCATGAATGCTGCCCTCCTGCATAGTGGCCTACAGCCTACCGGTAAGGTATCTGTCTCGGAAGCAGCAGAGAGGGGCTGCAGTGTTCCCGCCGAACCGTGCTCTGCCTACGCTCAACACATTAACTCTGGCAGCCGTCTGTTGTACTGGACTTGTGGCTGGAACGATTGAAGTAGAGACGAAACGGCCTTGCTGTTCACTTCGAATTGTGCGGTGAGCCTGACAGCAGTTCCACCGCAATGGGATCATGATCAAGCTCGGCAGGCGTCCCAGCACGTCCCTCGGCTGATCTGCGCCGGATTCGGGTGCCAACTCGTCAGAGGAAGGTGTAGGTTTCCTCTTCCTCACCGCTGGTATGCCGTCCGTCCCGGTGGTGGATACGCCAGCGGCGCCTGACATGCAGGCGTCCACCGGATGTCGGGGAGGCCGCGTTCCGGCGGACGTCGGGGAGGCCGCGGTTGCCTCCCGCCAGTAATTGGCGTACCAAGGAATTGCGCAACAGGCTGCCGCCCAGCTTCAGGACTACCAGGCCTACCGCCAGCAGGGCGGGTGCCGCAGCCACGGCCTTCTGCGCCAGTGACGATGCCGGGGTAGGCATCAGCTCCGCCTGCGTATCCAGTCCGCAGGCGGGACAGAACTGGTCCTCGATTTGGACACTGCCGCCACACTCGGCGCAGATGCGTTCGGTTCGCACCATGGAAAAGGTTGGATCTACACGGGATTCGGGTGGTCAGCGTAGCACAGGCTGCGGCTGGCGTGCCCGAGCCCTGCATGTATCAAGGTACGGATAGGAGACGACTCCCCGCCATGTTGCGCCCGGCACCGCGGCGGAAGTCGGCCGCGGCCATGGCCTTGCGACCGGCCAGTTGAACCGTGGTCAACCGCAACAGCCCGTCACCTGTCTGGACCGCGAGCCCGTCGTCTGTCTCCAGCACCCGTCCCGGTTCCTGCGTCGGTTTCCCTCCCGTTTCGGGCAGGGCCTCCAGCACCCGGAGTTGTTGGCCCTGCCACCAGCAGTGCGCGGCCGGCCAGGGATTGCAGGCCCTGACGTGTAGGGCGATGTCCGTGGCCGACTGCGTCCAGTCGATGCGCCCGTTCGCCTTGCGGATTAAGCCGCAGTGGGATGGCGTGCCCGGCAGGGAGTCCTGGGGGATGGGCCGGCACTCCCCCGCGAGCCAGGCCGGCAGCACGGTCAGCAGGCGTTCGACACCCAGCTCCGCCAACCTCGGTCCCAGGGTTCCGGTCGTGTCGCGGGGCAGCACGTTGGTCTCAGCCCGGTCCACCACCGGGCCGGTGTCCAGGCCCCGGTCCATCTGCATGATGCTGACTCCGGTCGCGGCCAAGCCTTGGCGTATGGCACCAAAGACCGGGGAGGCTCCCCGCAGGGACGGCAACAGGCTCGCGTGGATGTTGAGGCAGCCGGTTCGGGGCAGGTTCAGGATGGACGGCGGGAGCATCTGGCCATAGGCCATCACCACAACCGCGTCCGGCTCCCAGGCTGCCAGTTGGGCGGCGAATTCCGGATTGCGCCTAACCCGATCGGGCTGCAGCACCGGCAGGCCGTGGGACCCGGCCAACTGCTTGACCGGACTTTCCGCCGGCTTGCGCTTCCGGCCCCTGGGTCGATCGGGCTGTGTGACCACACCCCGCAGGTGCCATGGGGGATTGTTGTTCCGTTGATGCTCCAGCATGCGCGCCAGCACGATGGCGGCCAGATCCGGTGTTCCCATGAACACGATGCGTTGGTGGTCGGACATGGATGTCGTTCCTTGGTTGGGTCGATGCAACCCCGCTGCCCGCCCCTGCGTACCTTGATTGGAAGCCCCTGCCGCGCGCAGGGGCATCGCGTGCCGTGACGGAGATTGGGTGTGTCAGCCGACGATTCGAAGAATTCGCCAGACGAAGGGAAAAACCCCCTGGACTCCCCGACGCCCATGGATCGGGATGCTGACGACTGGCCGGGAATCGCCGATGATTGGGATCCGCTGGCCGACGACGGCGACGACTGGGAGCAGGCGGCCGCCCCCGAACCGGTACCCAACAGCAGTGAGCGCCTGGTGGCAGCCATCTGTTACGGATCCCTGCTGGTCCTGCCGTTCGCGATCCCGCTGATTGTGCTCGTGAGCCGCACGCGCACACGCTTCCAACACTACCACGCCGTGCAGAGCCTGGCCTTGGCCGTATCGGTAACGCTCCTCTGGATCGCGATGTTGCTCGGTGCCGGGGTTTTTGGCTCAACCCTCCCTGTCATCGGCTGGTTGGCTGGCGGTATGCTCCTCTGCCTCATGCCGATTACGTGGATGATTGCCGCCGCGGTGGCCCTGTGGGCGGCTTGGCAGGCCTTGCAGGGCCATACCGCGTCGATTCCCCTGCTGGCGGAGTTTCTCAGGTACCGGGGCTGGCTGCCCGCGGACCGGTAGGCGGCCGACCCGCGCCTCAAGCCGCCTGGCGGCCGCCGCGGCCCCAGGTTTGCACCCAGCCGCCCACGGCCAGAATGTAGCTGAGGACGATTACCACGGCACCAACCGCACTCAGGATTCCGCGTGCGAGGTCGGGCAGGCCGGCTCCGCTCGGCAGGAAGACCAGGCGGGCCGCCAGGACCACAATCACCACGCCCGCCAGAATCTTTGGCCAGGCAACCTGTTCCCCGGGTAGGGCCCCTTCCAGCAGACTGCCCAGCGTGCGTCCCGTGATCAGCGGGCTGAAGATCCAGAAGACGAACCAGATCAGCATCAGGAAGGCCCAGATCATGATGGCCACGGGCACACCGAAGAACACGAATCCGAGGAAGGGCAGCAGGCCCAGCATGAACGGCATGGCCAGAAGGGACACCACGCCCCAGACGACGGCCATGCCCGCCTGCGTGCGGATTTGGGTGGCGGCCCCTTCAAAGAAGGAGCGTCCGATCCGGTTGCTCAGGAAGACCAGCAGCGCGGTGCCTGCGAGCACGGACAGGGTGCGGAAGATCCAAGTACCCCAATTCCCGCCGGAACTCTCGGCATTTTGGGCGGCCTGGGGATCCCACTCGTGGAACTGGGCCGTTGCCGGTGCCTGCGCAACGGGTGCCGGCGCACCGTAGTTCAAGATTCCTCCCACCGACAGGCCATCGCCGAATTCGAACTGTGGCGACTTGAGTTCGGCATCGCCGGCGATGTGGCCCCGGACAACAAATTCGCTTCCCGCTTCGCCATGCAGGTTTCCGGACACGGATGCAGTGTCGGTGAGGGTGATATTGGCACCTGTCGCGTGCACATCGCTGCCGAAGTGTCCGGCCAACGAGATGTCCATGCCGGCCGCCAGGGTGTCGCCACCGATCCGGGCGTCCGGGGCCACCACTACGCCGTGATCGGGACCGGCCATCCGGAGCTGCAGCACCGAATCCTGTATGAATTCCTCGTTTTGGAACATGCCGGCCATGTTGAGGGTTGCGTCCTGGCCACCGCCCGCGACGCGCAGGTCCTCGGCCACTGTGCCCTCGACGATGACGGTTGCGCCGGCCGCGTACAGGTCCCCCTGGACTTCGCCCGTCAGGAGGATGATTGAACCCGCAGCGAAGACGTGTCCGGTGACCACCCCATCAATGCGGATGGTCTGCCCTGCGGCAAACAGGTCGCCGTCGACCGTGCCGCTGATCACCAGGGAATTGCCGGCTGCGAACAAATCTTCGGAAACGGTTTGTCCGGCCGGCAGTTCGTACAGGTCGTCGCCTTTGAACTGAGCCGCGTGGACCGTTGCGGATGGCAGTGCCCACAGCAAGGGCATGAGCAGCAGGGACAGCCACAGCCTCGAAAGACCGGCGAGGGTGGATGTGGGGCGGAGCATGGGAAAGTTACCTCGGAGCGGTGTGCGGATACGGACATTAAGAAGGTACGTTGTGGACCCCGAATTGGGTCGCAACCGTGGATGCCCTACGCTGCGCGAGGCACGAAGCGGGCTCGGACCCCTCATACCATCCTCTAACACAGCACCGACGAACGAAAGCACCACTCGCTAATATACTGATTCTCGTCCGGCAGGACATGAACTGCACCCTTGCAGGAGCCAACGCGGCTTGAATTCAGGTACGGGAAATATACATACATCTCAGAGAGACAATTATGGCAAAGGTAATCGGAATCGATTTGGGTACAACCAACAGCGTGGTGGCCGCCATCGAAGGCGGCGATCCGGCGGTGATTGCCAACGCCGAAGGCAGCCGCACCACGCCGTCCATCGTGGCGTTCACGCGCAAGGGCGAACGCCTGGTCGGCATCACGGCCAAACGCCAGGCCGTGGTGAACCCGGACAGCACGATTTACTCCGTCAAGCGCCTGATGGGCCGCCACCAGAAGGATGCCGAAACCAGGCAGATCGAAGAGTCGGTTCCCTACAGCATCGTGGCGGGCCCCAACCAGGACGCCCGCGTCCATGTGCCGGTCAACGACAAGCAGTACTCGCCCCAGGAAATCAGCGCCATGATCCTGAGCAAGCTGAAGCGGGACGCGGAATCCTATCTTGGCGATGACGTGACCCAGGCGGTGATCACGGTGCCGGCCTACTTCAACGACAGCCAGCGCCAGGCCACCAAGGATGCCGGCCAGATTGCCGGGCTGGAGGTGCTGCGCATCATCAATGAGCCCACCGCCGCGGCCGTGGCCTACGGCCTCGACAAGAAGAACGACGAAACGGTTCTGGTCTTCGACCTGGGCGGCGGCACCTTCGACGTGTCGGTGCTGGAGGTGGGCGACGGGGTCATCGAGGTGATGTCAACCAACGGCGACACCCACCTGGGCGGCGACGACTGGGACGAGCGCATCGTCGACTGGCTGACCGACGAGTTCCGCAAGGACACGGGGATTGACCTGCGCAAGGATCGCCAGGCCTTGCAGCGGTTGCGGGAGGCGGCCGAGAAGGCCAAGATTGAGCTGTCCACCACGCCCGAAACCCAGGTCAACCTGCCCTTCATCACCGCCGACAGCGAAGGGCCCCGCCATCTGGACCTTACCCTCAGCCGCGCGGTCTTCGAACAGCTGACCGCCGATCTGGTGGAACGCTGCAAGACGCCCTTCCGCAATGCCCTGAAGGACGCGGGCCTGACGGCCGGCGGCCTGGACGAGGTCGTGCTGGTGGGCGGCTCCACGCGCATGCCCATGATCCAGAACCTGGTCACGGAAATGACCAACACGGAACCCCACCGGGGTGTCAATCCGGACGAGGTGGTGGCGGTCGGCGCCGCCCTGCAGGGCGGCATCCTGGCCGGTGAGGTCCACGATCTGCTGCTGCTTGACGTAACGCCTCTGAGCCTCGGCATCGAGACCCTGGGCGGTGTCAACACGGTGCAGATCGAGCGCAACACCACCATTCCCACCAGCAAGGAGGAGACCTTCTCCACGGCAGCCGACAACCAGACCATGGTGGACGTCAACGTGTTGCAGGGCGAGCGGCCCATGGCCAACCAGAACAAGCTGCTGGGCAACTTCCGCCTGGAGGGAATTCCGGCGGCGCCGCGCGGCATGCCGCAAATCGTGGTCAAGTTCGACATCAATGCCGACGGTATCCTGAGCGTCTCGGCCAAGGACAAGGCCACCGGCAAGGAGAACAGCATCACGATCACCGCGTCCACCAACCTTGCGGAAGACGAAGTGGACCGCCTGGTTAATGAAGCCCGCGACAACGAAGCGGCCGACAAGGCCGTGCGCGACTTGGTGGAGGCTCGCAACGAGGGCGAAAGCCTGATTTACGGCACCGAGAAGGCGCTCGAGGAGATGGGCGACGCAGTTCCGGACGACGACAAGAGCCGCATCGAAACCCTGGTGGCGGATCTGCGCACCGCCATGGCCGGTGAGGATCTGGCCCGCATCAACGAGGCCAAGGATGCCTTGACCCAGGCCAGTGCGGCCCTGGCTGCCCAGGCCCAGCAGCAGGCGGCGGCCGGGCCGGACATGGGTGGGGATCCCTCCGCTGCCCCCGGTGCCGAGACCGACAGTGGCGACGATGACGACGATGATGTAATTGAGGGCGAGTACCGGAGTGCCTGAATTCAGCAGGGAGATCCCGCCCGGCGTGGCAAGATTGAGCGCCTGCGTGTCGCGGTGTCCGTCGGCACGGTCGCTTCGCCACGCGGGCCGGGACTTCCGGCTGTCCACTCCGGTCATGTTCCCGACGAGGTTCAACGAGGACTGCGCCCGGCGGCCTTGACAAGGAGCACTGCGCCCGGCCGTTTGGAATCGCAATGCAGGTAACCGACTACTACCAAACGTTGGGCGTTCGCCGCGACGCCGATCAGGAAACCATCAAGCGCGCCTTTCGCAAGCTGGCGCGCGCCAACCATCCGGACACCAACAAGGGGGACCCCGAGGCGGAGAGCCGCTTCAAGGCCATCAACGAGGCCTACACGGTCCTGTCGGATCCGGAGAAGCGCCGGAAGTACGATCGTTTCGGCAAGGACTGGGAGCGGTTCACCAACGCCGGCGGCAATCCGCAGGACTTCAACTGGCAGCAGTGGGGCGCCGGTGGCCCGCGTCGGGGCATGTCCCCCGAGGATATTGCCAGCATGTTCGGTGGCCAGCAGATGGGGGGCCAGGGGTTTTCGACCTTCTTCGAGCACCTGTTCGGCATGGGCGGACCCGGGCCCATGGGCGGTCCGTCCACTGCCCGCCGGGCTCCACCCCGTCCGCCCCGGCGGGAGGTCAAGGCCGAACTGACCCTGGAGGAGGCTGCGGCCGGCACGTCCCGCAAGGTCCGTCTTTCCGGCGGTGCCACAGTTGCGGCCGACATTCCACGCGGCGTCCGGGACGGATCCCTGGTGCGGCTGCGCGGCTCCGGTGAGGACGGTAAGTCCGATCTGCACGTGCGCGTCGGGATCAAGCCCCACCCTGTTTTCAAGCGTCAGGAGGACGACCTCCTGGTCGATGTGGACGTGGACCTGTACACGGCCGTTCTCGGCGGTGAAGTCAGGGTGCCGACGCTGGAGGGCCCCGTGCAGATGCGCATACGGCCCGGTACCCAAAGCCATACCCGCGTCGCTCTTGCCGGCAAGGGCATGCCGCAGCTCAAGCAACCGAATCGCCGCGGGCGGCTGATTGCGCGCGTCCGCGTCCGCATTCCCCAGGACCTATCCCCGGAACAGACGGCGCTGTTCCAACAACTGCAGGACGCCCAACGGGTGGAATAGGGGTTCCGGTTCCGGAACCGAACCGGCCTGGCTGCCGGAGGTATTAGCCGGGTCGGTCCAAGGTCAACTGTTGCAAGACGGCTGCGGCCCGTTCACCGCTGGCCTGCATGCGAATCATCCGTTCCTGGCCGGAGACGGTCTCGAGGCGGATGTCGAGTCGATCGGCCGGCAGCAACGATCCCAACCGTTCCGACCACTCGACCACCAGCACGCTGTCCCCATCCG
>DAOUIC010000034.1:0-2332 GCA_034428255.1 Anaerolineales bacterium | reverse complement strand
CCGGACCAATAGACGCAGCCTGCATCACGTGTTTGTCCAATGATCGCCAGCCCGCAAACGACCGTTTGCGGCACAATGCCGCCTACGGCAAGCATTCCCCGCGGTCGGGTGTCGGCCGCTCCCGGCGCGCGAACGCCAGCCAGCGCGCGTAGAGGCCGGGGTCGTACCAGTATTGGGCCGGCCCCATGTCGGAACAGATGTCGAGCACGGCCCGGCGCACTGCGGCATCCTCTCTGATCAACCGGCACAACTCGTCATGATCCTCGTCCGGGCCGCGTTCGATCGTGCGCAGGATGCGCTCTGGGTCGGTCCAGAGCCGGCCCTCGTTCCAGGGTTGCAGGTGCGACAGGTCGGGCACGCGTTCGGGCCGGATGTCGTGTTCGTCCATGAACGCAGCCAGACTTGCAGCCGTCCAGGGTTGGCCGTCCGGATCGAAGGGACCGTCGTGGCCGTTCAGGTGGGCGGCCCCTTCGACGGGTGTGATTTTGCGCATCCCCAACCCTGCCCGCAGGTTGGCAGTAACACGGTCCTTTAGGGAATACACATGCCCTACGTCCGCGCATCCAGGCGGCTGAGATGGCCCGCCCATCGCAAAATCTTGTGGTCCGACGTAACGAGCCGGTGCCCGGTCAATGCGGTCGCGACAATCAGGCGGTCGGCCGGATCGTCGTGGAAGTCGGAAAGCAACACCGATCGGATGCCGATGTCGCCATCGATCGGAATCTCGACCAGCCCGTTGTCCAATAGGCCGGCGCGCCAGGACCCGAGTTCGACATGGAAATGCAGACGCCGCTTCCTGTGCAGCAAGGCGACTTCCCAAAACGTAATCGCCGAGACCGCGGCCTCGCCGTGCGCCCAGGCTTCGTCAATCGCCCGACGCGCGGTTTCGCCCAGGCGTTGACGATCGCCAAAATGGAACCACAGCAACACGCTTGTATCGAGCAGCATCATGGGTTCAGCACCCGATCGGGATTCACTTCCGCGTCCCACTCCACGTCGAGCGGCGCCTCGATGTCCCCCGTGATGTCAAACAGGTGCCGGCCCGCACCGAACGGTGGTGTTGGTTTCCGGTTTCGGTTGTGGGGCACCAGCCTCGCCGCCGGAACGCCGTGCTTTGTGATCACGATTTCCTCGCCGCCTTGGGCAACCTGATCGATCAGTTTCAGGCAGTTGGCCCTGAATTGCGATGCCGGGATCGTCCGGGTTGCGCCTGCGGTTTCGTGCCTGTCCATCGCTTGGATGCCTCGCGCGTGTTGTGTGCAACACAGATATTGTACATGAGTGTACAATGCTCCGTTGGGCGGTGCCCCGGTAGCCAGTAATTCCCTCGACGCAAACCGGGAACGGCATGGCCACGCGGCCGTTGCGGGATCGACCACCGCCCAAGGAGTCGACTGCAAGTGAAACTGAGATCCCCGCCGGAACGTCAACCATCGGGGGACCCCGGCCTAAAAAAGGGACTTATAGGCCGGACTTGACAGCCGGCCCATCTCGTTCACGGGTCGTCGGGGTCCCCCACGGGATTGTCCCTCGCCATGCAGCCGCCCCTGTCCCGCGGGCCGAAACGGGCACGGCCGGAAGTCCCGCCCGCGCCAAAATCGTTGATCGCCGCCTTGTGGTCGGCATTGGTTTGGAACCCGCAGGCTCCGCACGCGAACACCGCCTGCGACAGTCGGTTGTCCCTATGGACATGGCTGCACCGGCTGCACATCTGCGACGTGTAAGGCCGGGTCCACCTTCAGCAGTGCGCCTGCCTTGTACGCCAGCTTGCGCTCCAAGCCACCCCAGCCGATCGCCAGGATGGCCCGGTTGAGCCCCGACTCCTGCTTGACCTGCAGGCCAAGCAGGACGTGCTGCAGTCAGGTCTGGAAGCGTGGCAGCAGGCTGACCTCAAGCGGGTGCAACAGCTGTGTGGCTGGAACTGGATCCGGAATACCCTGGAGCCCCTGCCCACCAACACTCAAGTCGCATAGCCATACTGGATTGGTATAACCATGCGGCAGCCCGAAAACGTCCCAGCCAAGCCTGCATCGAGCGAACGAACAGCTTGACCTCGGTCCTGCGGTGGGTACCGCAGATGATGTGGTCCGAGCAGCGATCAGGAAGATGGCCCCAGGGAATGGCACCGGCCCCGGAGGCGACAGTGATCGTCGACCTTGTTGACCAAGGACATCGGGGACACAAAGAAGGGAGTGGTCATGGCAGACGTTTCAGGCAAGGCAAAGGCTGTCCATACTACTTGGAGGTACCGCCATCCGAATTGGCAATGCGATTGCCCTGGTCCGGCAACCATTTCCGGTCGGCTGACCGGTCGGGGTGTGCTACAACTTAA
>DAOUIC010000033.1:0-5908 GCA_034428255.1 Anaerolineales bacterium | reverse complement strand
GTGGGCCATCGGGGTCCGATCCGTCTGTTGCCGCCTGCGGGCCCCCCGGTGCTTCGGGCCGGCTCTCGGACATCGCAGGTATTTCACCCGCGCGGATGCGATTCGCAACTCGCGCAAAGTTTTGGGCGTCCGCCATGCGGGCGGCCGAGAAGCGGGCAATCAGTCGGGTGTCGGCGCCGGTACCGATTGTCATGCTGCCGCCGCCGACGTAACGGTGGCAGGCCATGGCGCCCATCTCCGGCCACGGCAGAAGTTCCACGGTGTCGTCCTCCACGCGGACAAGCCCGGTGTTGCCGGCGACGACCCATTGGTCCGTGAAACGTTCGTCCCTGCCGATGTCGGCGCGAAAGGATGCAGCGATCCGGTAACCGGGCAACTGCCCGGCCAAGAACTCTGCAATCGAATCGGGGAGAGTCACGTTGTGCAGGCCTCTGTCAACGGATTTTCCGATGGAGGGACAGGCATCCGTACCGGAACGCAATCATGGGCACCTCCAATGTCAAGCCCGGACGAACCTGGAGGACAACATTCGCCGAGGAGATGGTGGGTTCGAAGGGGCCAGGGAAAGCCGCTGCCCGGATCAAGGAGGATAGGGTATTCGAATACATGGACTTACAGGCTGGAGCCACGTGCCGTGTTGGACAGGTGCTCCAACCCAGACGGGACGCCTCGTACTCTTCGGGTGAAATGGGCCATGGCAAGCCCCTGCCAACAAGGGGATCAGGTTCGACTGGGTGACTGGCTGGTTGCATCCGAAGCATCCGGGCGGAGATCTCACAGTGCAGAGTTGGCATTTGCACTGCCTACTACAATAGCCGACAACATGGTCGGGGATGTGGAAGTGTGAACCAGTTCCAGTCAGACACAGGTTTGTGCAGCGGAGCCTTGCCCCCATTGGCTACCGGGACTTCGGAATTCGTACAGTTGCGGTGTAATGGAGGAGCCTACGTTGACAAGACGGCCGAGATTGCACGGCTGCTCGCATATCCGTCACACTACCTCTTTCTGAGCCGTCCCCGCCGGTTTGGCAAGACTCTTATGCTGTCAACCATTGAGTGCATGTACCAGGGACATCTGCCGGTACCAGGTCAGCCACAGGTGGGTTACGGCCTCTTGTTTGCCGGCACTGCCTGGGGCGGGCGTGAGCCCAAGGACAACGTTTCGCATCCGGTCATTCGGCTGGACATGGGCAGTCTCAATGCGGCCAACCGGAGCGAGTTGACCACTCAACTGATGGGCATGGTTCTGGCGCAGGCGCGACTGTGGCGTGCTCGGGGCAAACCGACAGGGCTTCCGGATGCTTGGCTTGACGGACAGGCAGCATGCACCGAAAGTCCGGGTGGCCTGTTGAGGCGACTGATTGCAGCTCTGCTTGGGGAGTTCCAATCGGAGCCAGTGGTTCTGGTTGACAATTTCGACGCCCCTTTAGCGGCCCTGCGCGATGCCGGGATGCTGACCAATGCCAATATGGGACCCTTGCGGGGGTTCTGCCGTCACCTCAAGAGTGCATCAGGCATCCTCCACAAAACAATCATGACCGGATTCACCTGCAAGACCTACAAGACTCTTCTGTGGAGCCTCGACAATGCACAGGATCTCACTTGGGATCTTCGGTTCGCATCGGTGTGCGGCTTTACGGAACTTGATCTCAAAAACCGAGAGCGCGGCCTCGGGCATCATGTGGCTGCGACCGCACGAGCCATGGGTCTGGCCCAGGCCGAACTGTGCCGAAGATTGCAGGACCACTACAACAGATACCACTTTGACTTGAAGAAGCGAGGACCGGCCGTTTGCAGCCCGTGGACGTTGGCCCATGCGTTGCAACGGATGGAAACTGAACTCGGCCCTGAGGAATTCAAGGATGATGGATGGTCGAGCTTCCGGAACGGTACCGATCATGGCTGACGCGAAGCTGCCTCCGCTGCATACGGGTGAATCCGACTTCCTGGTGATCCGTGGCGACAAGTGTCTGTATGTGGACAAGACTCCCCATCTGCGCGGGTTGCTGGCTGTTCGTTCAGCATCGGCCGCAGGGCATATTCCATCCTTGGAACACAAATACCAGTTCCTGGCGCGGCCGCGGCGTTTCGGCAAGAGCTTGTTGATCAACACCTTGGAGGCGTGGTTTCAGGGTGTGCCGCCCAACCACGAATTGGCTGACGCGTCGGAAGCTGCCGCCTGGCCTGAAGCACCTGCCGGCTGGAGTCGTCCACGCTGGCTGTGGGAAGGATTGGACGCGGAGGACTGGCATGGTCTACACGGCTGGCATCCCGTTATCCGACTGAGTTTGCCCCTGCCAACATCCTTGGATGCCGGGGAGATCAGGATTGGCCTGACCACGCATCTGCGCAATCTAGGCCTGGAGTGGGAAGACCGGGGGGTTCCCTGGGGGACCGCACCATGTCGGCCACTGCCGGGACTGGATGTCGATCCCCGGGACTGGCTTGCATTCCTGATCCGTGAACTGCGCCGCCACTACGGGGTACGGCCGGTAGTGCTGGTGGACGAGTACGATGCGCCGCTGGTGGAGTTCATCGGCACGGATGTGGATCCGTCCCCCGCCCTCCGTTTGTTGCGGGGCCTTTACGGGGTGCTCAAGAGTAGTGAGGCAGACCTGTATGGCGTCTTCCTGACAGGGATATCCCGCTTCTCCCAAGTCAACCTGTTCTCGGCTCTCAACAATCTCCAGGACCTGTCCGAGACGGACGCATATGGCGCGCTGTGCGGCTTCACGGATGAGGAGGTGGCGCGGCACTTCGGTCCCTTCCTGCGTCATATCCAGGAGCTCGTACCGGAGTTTAGGGGACGGGATGTCATGGCGGAACTGAGCCATTTCTACAATGGCTACCGCTTCAGTCCCGAACCCGAAACTCCCTCCATCTTCAATCCCTACGCCCTGCTGATGTGCATGCAAAGCCTCCAGTCCGAGTCGGCGCGCAGATATGCGGCGCGGGGACAGTGGCCAGCCCACTGGTCCTCCTCCGGTTCCCCGGACTTCCTGGTGCGGCTGGTGCGGCAAGGCCGGATTCGTCTACCGAGTGAGGTTGACGGCAACAGCTACCAGGCGGGTTCCAGTTATCGGATCGACCACCCCGACTATGTGGCGGTGATGCTGCAGACGGGGTACTACACGCTGCGGGGCGGTGGTGACGAGCCACTGCGCGTTGAGTATCCCAATCTGGAAGTGCGCCGGACCTATGTCAAGGAATTGCTGGAGGCCTATGTGCCAGGAGGCGACACGGTGCCTGTGGAGCGGTTAAGAGACGCTCTGCGCACTGGGGATCAGGAAGCGTGGTGCAGGCGGCTGGAAACCCTGTTCCACAGCATTCCCTATGACAACCTGCTGAACGAGGGGACCTACCGCGCGGTGATGCACGTTCTCTGTCAGTTGATGGCTTCCTTCAGCCTCTCCGAATCCCACAGTTGGGGCGGTCGCGCCGACCATGTGGCGTTCATCGACGACCAGGTCTTCGTGATCGAGGTGAAGCTGAACGCCTCAGTGGAGGCGGCACGGAACCAACTGCATGCCCAAGGCTATGCCAGGCCGTATATGGAGGAGGACCGGGAGGTGACCGCCATCTACCTGAACTTCAAACGCGGTAGGAATTCCGAGGATCCGCCCCACATCGAGTGCGAGTTTGAGAGGTTGCATCCGTAGGCGGGCAGGGCTTGTTCCGGACGAGCCATGATCAAAACCGTCTGTACCCCATGACAGTATCTGTGTTCCATGTCAAGATATTGAAGGTTCAGATTGCCACTCCTCCTGTGGCAACCAAGGTGGCCCTCGGCGGGCGACCGCGTTGCCGAAGGTCCTTATGGAAGTGTTGGTGGCTGCCTGCCGAAGCACGGACAGAGCCGCCATGTACAGTGCTTGGCACACGGCGGCCCGACCACCCCGGATCGACCGCCGGCCTCGTTTGTGGCCGCTGTCCCGCGACCACGGAGCCAGTCCCACCAGACTTGACGACTCTGGTATTTTCGTGAACGCAGACTTCGTGCCTTCTCCTCGCAATCCTGACTCTACTGACCCAGGTCGGTTATCCGTAGCCAATCATCTCAAACTGTTGGAATCCTTGGGTTACACCTGGAGTGACTGCATCGTCCGTCACGCTAACATGGCTTGCTGGCTGGCAAGGCTTAAACAACGGGGGCTGCAACACCTACTCCTGCTGCTGCTTCAGTAAGATTGTGCCAAGTTACATCGTCAACCGGGATTCCCTGTGCCCTTCGTTCGGCTGCGGTTTGAGCTTCAGGTTCTCCCGGCATCATAACTTCATCGAACCCGGGTGCGGGTCGCACGGATTTGACAAAGTTCACATAGTCTCGAGCTTCACCGAAGAAAGCATTCAGCGCTCTGAATGTCTCGATACGCAGCACAATGAAAAACACGCCGTTGTTCAGTCTGCCGTCTTCTTCCTGAGGCACACCACTTCCCGTTAAAAGACCTGCCATTACATCATTGAGGAGACTTAACGCTGATCCCTTGTGCCCGCCAAACGGTAACAGCACGCCGCCGTCATACAGGTCACTCGGATTCACCGATGGCTTGCCGTGCTTGTCCAGCAGGCAACCAGGTGGCAGGTCCACTCCCTTGTTTTGGGCTATTCTTACCTTGCCTTCCGCCACGACGCTAGTTGCGAAATCGATCACGATTGGATTGCGATCTTCAAGTGGAATTGCTGCTGCAAAGGGATTCGTACTCATCATCCGTTCGCTTCCGCCAAACGGTGCCACGGTACCGCGTCTACCACCGACGTTGCAGAAAGCCAAGCCGATGAAACCAGCATCGGCTGCCATTTCTACCCATTCACCCAAACGGCCCACATGACCGCTGTTTGTCACTCCACCGGCAGCAACCCCACAGGTTTCCGCCTTGGCAATGAGCTCTTTGATGGTGAGAAAGGCGGACCACTGCCCAAAGTTTCGCTTGGCATCCATAATCAAAACAGATGGTGTCTCCTGTACCGGCTCTGGTTCGGAAGCAGGGTCTAGGATCCCTTGCTCGAGCCACTTCAAGTAGGGGTTGACTAGCACTATTCCGTGTGAATCGTGGCCAAGCAAGTTCGACAGCACCAAGGATTCACTGACTCTACTTGCAATTGGGACACGTACCCCGACGGCTTCAAAAACGTCTTGGATGAATCTTTGCAGGAGATCGGACGAGACAGTGTGCATGTTCGAGTGACCTTGGTGATTTGGCTGTACGGTTGAATATGCGAGACGATTGCAGAGTACCACTAGGCCGGAAATTGTCGATTAGCGGTCCAGTTGGATACTGGAGCGATCGTTCACAGTTTAGATCATACGATCAGTGTCTCTGAAACGCTGTGATGCACGTTCTCTGTCAGTTGATGGCTTCCTTCAGTCTCTCCGAGCCCCACAGCTGGGGCGGTCGCGCCGACCATGTGGTGTTCATCGACGACCAGGTCTTCGTGATCGAGATGAAGCTGAACGCTTCGGTGGAGGCGGCACGGGACCAACTGCACGCCCAAGGCTATGCCAGGCCGTATATGGAGGAGGACCGGGAAGTGACCGCCATCTACCTGAACTTCAGACGCGGCAGGAATTCTGAGGATCCGCCCCACATCGAGTGCGAGTTTGAGAGACTGCATCCGTAGACGGGCAGGGCTTGTTCGGGACGAACCATAGCGGCTGCCTGCATCGCCTGTCGATTGGCATTTGGTCTCCGGTTCCACGGCGCCAAGCGGTGCGCGCGGGATGGTCTGGCAAGGACCGGCTCGACTGCGTCATTCCCATGGCCGTTGCACAGGTCAAGTCGCCAAGTTGTTTGAGTTGGGCCATCTCAATGGACGCGAGGAGGCAATCGCCCTGCTCCTTTCCGGATGCCATCTCGTTTCGCCTTCCGGCTTGGTACACTACCGCTGTGCGAAGCATCGCAGGTCGTACG
>DAOUIC010000032.1:0-20140 GCA_034428255.1 Anaerolineales bacterium | reverse complement strand
TGGCCGCCTGCGTGGCCCCGGCGGCGGCCCCGGCATCCGGCGAGGACACCTCCGCCGAAATGGCTCCGGTGGACATTGACGTATGGACCGGCTGGACCGAGGGTGCCGCCGACAAGATTGAACAGATCCTGGACGGCTACAACCAATCGCAGACAGCTGTGCGGGCCCACCACGTGGTCGTGGCCGGCGGCATGACCCAGAAGCTCCTGGCCGGCATCGCAGCCAACGAAGGGCCCACCACGGCCGTCGTCTTCGGAGCCGCCATTGCCTACCAGCTCGCGGCCAACGAAGCGCTGCTGGCCCTGGATGAGCTGGGCAACCCCGACCAGGTCCAGACCCTCAGGGACTGGATGCATCCCGCCATTTGGGACCTGGGAACGTACCAGGGAAGCTTCTACTACGCCAGCATGTGGAACCAGTCCATGGGTACGTTTGTCAACCTGGACTTGGCCGAAGCCGCCGGCGTGGACGTGGACAGCCCCCCTGAAACCTTGGAGGAACTTGTCGATGTCTGGGAGCAGATGACCACCTACGACGACGACGGCAACATCGACGTTCTGGGCGGTGACTTCAACTGGAACGCCATGATCATGGGACGCTTCCAAGGCCAGTTCGTGCAGGACGAGACCACGGTCACGGCCAATCACCCCAACAACGTCAAGGCCCTGGAGTGGAACACATCCGTCTGGGAGCGCTTCGGCGTGGACAAGATGCAGGCCTACCAGGCATCGCTGCAAGGCGCGAGCGGCCGCTCGCGCGGTTTGGCCCCGTTCCTGGCCGGCGTGCGCGCCACCGAAACCACCGGTCCCTGGCGCTTCAACTCGATGCGGGACTATGCCAACGAGGATTTCCGGTTCACGGTGTGGCCCTTCCCCAAGCCGACGGGATACGAGACGCGCGGCATGTACACCTACGGCGACGGTTGGATCGTGCCGGTCACGGCACCCGAACCGGAAGCCGCCTGGGAAATCATCAGTGTCATGACCGGAGCCACCGGCGATCGCGACACCTACACGTCGCTCTTCATCACCTGGCTGTGCGTCAACAATCCCGTTTCGGAAGGCATGAAGGATCATCCGCTCTTCAGGGACGAGGTGATCGGTGCCTGTCCGGGATTCACCGACATCTTCATGGACGACCTGTACAACTCGGATTATTACCTGTACCCTCCCAAGGTACCCACCAGTTCCTCCTACAACTCGCTGTTGGGGGCGGAGTGGCAGAAGGCCTATCTGGGCGAAAAGAGTCCGCAGGAAGCCCTCGACTTCGTGCAGGAGGAAGCGCAGAAGGAACTCGACCTCTGGCTTGACCAGTCAGGCTGAAGCACAGCGAATCCGGAGCGCGGGTTTGGACCTGGTAGCCACACGGCGGCCGGTCCAAACCCGCCGCGGCCTCCCGCGGGTTGACCAGATCCACATAGGCTCATCCAGCCTGGATCGGTGCCTGCGCGGCAGTTGATCCCGACCAACCAAATCACACCCCCGTGGCCACATCCCTGGACACACCCCGCGCCCAAGCTGCGGCCTCAACAACCGGAGTGCAACGCCTGAGCCGTCCCCTCGGTGAAACAGGCAAGTACCTGGTGCTGGCATTGTTCTCCGCCTTCTTCATGATTCCACTGGTGTGGATGGTTTCGACCTCCCTGAAGAACGCCGAGGAACTGCCCCTTTATCCACCCATCTGGATCCCGGATCCCATTCGATGGGACAACTACGTAACCGCCTTCGTGGAAGGTTCCCTGGGAGGCTACCTCTGGAACACGGTGGTGGTCACCGTGCCGTCAGTCATCGGGGCGGTTCTGTCCAACGCGCTGATCGCCTACGGGTTTGCCCGCGTCCAGTGGCCCGGGCGCGACTATGTCTTCGCCGTTGTGCTGGCCACGATGATCCTGCCGGACTTCGTGACCTTCATACCCCTGTACCTTATATTCCGCGACCTTAACTGGCTCAACACCTACTACCCGCTGATCCTGCCCATCTTCCTAGGGAGTCCGTTCTTCATTTTCCTGTTGCGCCAGTTTCTGATGGCGCTCCCCGCCGAACTGACGGACGCCGCCCACGTGGACGGCGCGTCCGAGCTGCTGATATTCCTGCGCATCGTGATTCCATTGGCCACCCCCGCCTTGGCCGTGGTGGCCCTGTTTCAGTTCATCGGCAGCTGGAACGACTATTTCGGGCCGCTTATCTACCTCAGCGATGTCGACAAGTACACTATTTCCCTGGGCATTGCCAATATGGAAAGCGCCTACGGATTCTCCAATTTTGCCTGGATCATGGCCGCCACCTGCATGAGCATCCTGCCCATCATCCTGCTCTTCTTCTTTGCCCAGCGGACCTTCATCGAAGGCATCGCCCTGACCGGACTGAAGGGATAGGTCCCCATGACCGCCACTGCCTCGTCGTTCCGGTTCTCCAGCAGCCGGGACCGCAGACGCCTGACCACGGGTCTGCTCTTCATCTCGCCCTGGATCCTAGGGTTCATCGTGTTCAGGGTCTATCCATTCCTAGCCTCGCTGTACTACAGCTTCACCTTCTACCCGGTTCTGCGCAGTCCCCGCTGGCTGGGCTGGGACAATTACATCAACCTGTTCGACGACCCCCGCTTCCTCACTTCGCTCTGGAACAGCACCTACTATGCGCTGGGCGCGGTTCCCCTGGGCACGCTCTTCGGCATTCTGCTGGCGATGCTGCTGAACATGCGCGTGCGGGGCCTGTCCGCGTTCCGCACGATCTTCTTCCTGCCCAGCATCACCCCCATCGTGGCTGCGGCCATCGTGTGGCTGTGGATGTTCAATCCCCGCAGCGGGGTGGTCAACTATCTGCTGTCGTTTGTCGGGATCAACGGACCGGCCTGGCTGGGCGATCCGCAATGGGCCAAGGCGGCCCTGATCCTGATGAGCGTTTGGAGCGTCGGCAACGCGGTGGTGATTTACTTGGCGGCCCTGCAGGATGTGCCGCGCGAACTGCTGGAAGCCTCCTCCCTGGACGGAGCCAATGCCATGCAGAAGATCTGGAACATCACGCTGCCCATGATCAGCCCGGTCATTCTGTTCAACGTGATTGTGGGTCTGATCGCCGCCTTCCAGTTCTTCACGCAGGTCCATGTCATGACCGACGGCCGGGGCAGTCCGGCCGATTCCACCCTGATGATGTCGATATATCTCTATCAGTCGGCCTTCGAGTTCTTCAAGATGGGTTATGCCTCGGCCCAGGCGTGGATCCTCTTCCTCATCATTGTGATCTTCACCATGATCCTGTTCCGCGTTTCGGGACGCCTGGTCTACTACGGCGGTCGCTGACAGTCCCGAGCCGACAGACCCACGCGGAGCCGGCATGCCGGCTCCGCGGACACGGAACCCATCCTGCCACCGGACACTGCGCCTCGACTGCCGCGGCGGACCCGGTTCGATTGGCCGGCCGTATCCAACAAGGAGTGCCCATGTCCCCGTCAACACAGCCGCTTGGTTCCATTTCAGACATCCTGCAGGCGCTGACGGCAGGGAATGCCACGGTCTCCGAAGTTCTGGCACGCCACGAAATCGCCATCGAGCAATTGGATCGCAACGGTCCTGTGCTCAACTCCGTGCTGGCGCTGGCCCCCGAACGACAGGAACAGGCCCGCGCCCTGGAGCGGCAGGGACCCGGCCCGGATCGGCCGCTGTTCGGCGCGCCCGTCCTGATCAAGGACAACCTCGTTACCGCCGGCGCCCTGCCCACCACCGGTGGCTCGCTGGCCCTGGCGGAGTGGAGGCCCAACGAGGACGCGCCGGCCGTGGCCGGCCTGCGGGAGGCAGGAGCCCTCGTGTTCGGCAAGACCAACTTGTCGGAGTGGGCCAATTTCCGCTCCACGCGTTCAACCAGCGGCTGGAGCAGCATCGGCGGCCAAACCCGCAATCCGCACGTGCTCAACCGGAATCCCAGCGGCTCCAGCAGCGGTTCGGCCGCGGCGGTCAGCGCCGGCCTGTGCGTCGGTGCGGTCGGCACCGAGACGGACGGTTCCATTTCCTCGCCGGCCTCGGTCAACGGCATCGTCGGAGTCAAACCCACGGTCGGCCTGGTCAGCCGTCGGGGCATCATTCCCATATCCCACCGCCAGGACACGGCGGGACCCCTGACCCGGTCGGTCCGGGACGCAGCCTTGATGTTGGCGGCCATGGCCGGGCCGGATCCGGACGATCCCGCGACCGAACGGATTCCGGAAGGTTTCGACCTGCGGTTGGAGCGGCATCTGGGCGCCGCCGACCTGACCGGCATGAGAATCGGCGCGATGGCCTCTCCGAACTGGCTGGCCCCCCAAGCCGAACCGGTCTATGCAGCCGCGCTGGAACTCCTGCGACAGCTCGGCGCCCGGATGGTGGAAGGCCTGGAAGCGGATGTGGCGAATTGGGGTGCGCAGGAGCAGTTGGCGCTCAAGACGGAGTTCCGCATGGGCTTGGAGTTTTTCCTGGCCCGGCAGACGGTTGAACCGCCTTTCCGGACCCTGGACGAACTGATTGCGTTCAACCGCCGCCACGCCGACGATGTCATGCCCCTGTTTGGGCAGGAACTTGTCTTGGATTCCGCCAAGACCGATCCTGCCGACCCGGCCTATGCGCAGGCGGTGGAGGATCTTGCCCGTCTGTGTCGGGACGAGTACCTGATGCACCTGTTGGACGGGCACAACCTGGACGCGGTCGTGGCACCCACGTGCAATCCGGCCACGGTGGTGGACCACCTGCACGGGACCCGCATGACCGGATCCTTCTTCTCGCCGGCCGCGGTCGCCGGATTCCCTCACGTCACGGTTCCCATGGGACTGGTGCGGCACCTCCCGATCGGCCTGTCGTTCGTGGGACGCCCGTTCAGTGAACCGATCCTGCTGCAGACCGCAGACTGTTTTGAACGCAACCTCAACCTGTCGATTGAGCCCCGGTTCATCGCCTCGGTGGAGGAGTGGCCGCAATCCGCGGGCCCGGCGTGAACCAGGCGACCCCGGTCCCTGGGCGGCGCGGGGCCGCCTTCGCATCCCTGGGCAAAATCCAAACCGTTGCGATCGACAAGGACAACTCCCCAATGAAATCCGTTGCCGGTCTTTGGACGGTCCGGTTCGCCAAGGGCCTGGCACTCCTGATGCTGTGCGCGCTGACCGGCCCCGTCATGGTCGGCTGCGCCGGCACATCTTTCGAGGCGGAGCCTGCCGAAGAACCAACCCTCGACAATATGACCATCTTTGGCGAAATGCTGCCCGACGATGCACTGCCCTACAGCCAACAGGTCTATCGCCTGCCCTGCAGCAATAGGTCCACCCAGATAACCTTCGACTTCGCAGTCTCGGCCTACCAGCCCATCTGCAGTTCGGACCTGTTCAGCGACGCGCTCATCACGCTGGACAAGGACTTCCACGTCCGCCCCCTCGCCGCCGACAGCTGGGAACCCACCGCGGACGGCCTGACCTGGCACATCAAGATTGGGGAAGGCCAGCAGTGGAGCGACGGCGTGCCGCTGACCGCGCACGACTACGTAGCGGCCTACCAACTGTCCGCCAATCCGGAGACCGGCTGGGATTTCGCCTGGTTGTACAGCTTCCTGGGACCAGGCGGCATCAAGAACTGGAACCGGGTCATCGCCGGCGAATTGCCGCCCGAGGCACTCGGTGTGGTGGCTGTCGATGACTACACCCTGGCCATCACTACCGAGGATCTGTTCCCGCCCCTTCCGGGAGTGCTCAAGTATTCCTGGCCGCTCGCTGCCCACGCGCTGGCGGAACACGGCCCCTACTACAACAACAAACCCGAAACCTCCGTGTCCTCGGGGCCGTTCATGCTCGAGGCCTACGACCCGGGCAATGAACTTGTCCTGGCCGCCAATCCGATGTACCGCGGCCGGCGCCCACCCCGCCTTGCCCGCATCGAGCACGCCTACCTCGCTCCCGGCACCGAGTTTCTGGCCTATCAGGCGGGCGCAATCGACAACATTCGATACGATTTCCTGTCCTCCGCCGACTTCGAGCTGATCTTCACCGACTTGGTCATGAGCGCGAACTACCTGTTGAGCTTTGGCGACTTCCGCACGGACTACCTGCTCTGGGACACGTTCAATCCTCCTTTCGACAGCCTGGACGTCCGCAAGGCCTTCGCCAAAGCCATCAACCGAGCATCGATTGCGGGCAACGTGTTTGGTGTCAACCGCGCGATTCCGGCTCACAGCATGCTGATGCCCGGGTTCCCATCCTCGGACACGGAAGGACTGCTGGACCACTATCAGGCCTACGACTGCCCGGCTGCACGGGAACACCTGGCACAAGCCGGCTACCCCGACGGTACTGGATTTCCCGAGCAGGAAATGTGGCTGCGCAACGAACCTCCATCCATAGCTGCCGTTTACCAGGCCGTGGCCACCTCCATCTCCGAGTGCCTAAACGTCACGATTGAGGTCTCCAACAAGGACGGCAAGGTGTATATGGACGCCCTTAACGTCAAGCCCACGGAATTGGCCTTTGGGGCCGTCTCCTACGGCATGGATTTCCTTGATGCATCGAACCTGCTCGGCATCTGGGTCTCCACCGGGCGCCACTCCTGGCTGAACCCCGAGTTCGACCGGCTGGTGGGCGAGGCCAGCAGCCTGGTCGGCGATCCCAAACGCCGTGACCGGATGTTTCGGGATGCCCAGGAAATTTTGGTGGACGACGTGGGCGGTGCCTTCATCGCCCACCGTTTACAGGGCAATCTGGTGCAGCCGTGGATCCAGGGCGACACCATCCGAGAACCGGGCGCGCACGGCATCGCCGGCTTTCACTTTGGCGACGACACCGTCATTTCCAACATTTATATTTCCACTGCCAAGAAGCAATGATTGCCACGCCGTGGAATGTGGCCCGGCGTTGGGAACCCGGATGACTCCGCGGACCACACGGCGAGAGTGGCCTGCAGTCCCGAACATGCCCTCCGACGAGAGCAAGTGATGGCAGCTGCGGGGAGGGCGCGGGACCGTGTCCTTCCGGACCTGACTCGACCAACCCGTCGGCAACGGCACCGCAATGCGACCGGTATGGGCCACACCATTCAGGAAGCCGTTCTCCCAGACAGCCGGGGCAGCGCGCGTCGGAGGCCGGCCACTGGATCCGGTCTGCACTGTCCGGCGGAACTGCCCACCGGCGGCGCCGAAGTCCGTGTTGGGCGACACCCCCCGGTTCGACGCGGATCCGGCCAATGAACACCGATCCCCTACACCTCGGATACCGTGGACCGAATGATGCCGTAGCCAGCGGCGAGGTCCGGCACCAGGTAGTCCGGCGGCACGCGTGCCAGCAGTCTCAACGCGTCGAAGGTCCGGCGTACCTCGGGCCGCATGCCCACAACCACGATCGTCTTCCGGCCGCCGGCCAGCGCGGCGTTGACAAGCTGCGAAATGACCACGGCGGCGGTCAGGTCGACAAACTGCGTGTTTGAGAGATCGAACAACAGGAGGCGATGGTGTCGGATGTCCGGGCTGACGATGCGGGACAGCTCCCGGGCCGACGCGATCGTCACCTGTTCCGGAAAGACAACCAGGCCGGTCCGGGCACTGAAGGGATCCATGCCGGACGCGTCGCCGAACACGACGCGGTCCAGCACCGGTACCGATCGCAGACGCGCCGCCTCGAACCGCTGGGTCTGCATGTAGGTGACCAGCGAGGACAGGACAAAGCCGATCAGGACAGCACTGACAAAGTCGATGAACAGGGCGGCCAGGAGCGTCCCGGTGAAGATCAGGGCATCGTGGCGCGCCACCTTGGCGATGCCCCGCAGGAACTGCATGTCCAACGCCGCGAAACCCGCCACCACAATGACCGCCGCGATGACAACCCGCGGCGTCTGTTCGATCACAACCGCCGATCCGGGAACCAGGATCACCAGCAGGAACACGGCGCCTACCGTCGCACCCGACACGGGAGTACGGCCACCTGTCCGGATGTTGGTGAGGGTACCGGTGCTGACGGAACCGGGCATGCCGCCCAAGAGGCCGGCAACAACATTGCCCAACCCCACACCGACCAGTTCACGGTTGGGCAGGTGCCGGGACCCGGTCAGCGAGTCGACCAGAAAGGCCAGAACCAAAATCATCACGGCACTCAACAGCGCCAGCACGAAGGCGGAGGGGAGGATGCGCGTCACATAGGCCGGCGCCAGGACCGGCGGAATGAGGCTGGGCAGGCCGGTTTGTACCGCGCCGATCGTCGCAGTCTCGGGGAACAGAAACATCCCGGCTGCAAAACCCGCCACCAGCATCATGATGGTAACCGGCACCGCCGCTGCCAACTTCCCTCGCCACAACGGCACCAGCGCAAAGCAGATTCCCGACAACGCAACCGACGGCAGGTGTGCACCGCGCACGGCCTGGGGCAGGGAGACAATCGCCGCCGCTACGCCGGAAGGCGCGAGCTCCGCCCCGAGGAGCACATGGAGCTGGGACACGATGAGGGTGATGGCCAGCGAGGTGAACAAACCCGCCAGCAGCGGATGGGGGACAAAGGCCACATACCGACCCAGCCTGAGGATGCCGAACCCGATTTGGAAGAGGCCTGCCAGAACGACAATCGTGAATGCCTCGGCGACGGAGGTCGCGTATTCGGCGACCAGAAACGCCATCGCCGTCGCGATCAGGATATTGGGACCGCGTACCACTGCGGCCACGCCTCCGCAGAAGGCACCCACCAGGGACAGTGCAATGCCTCCGTACAGGCCGGCCACCGCGCCGAGTCCCGAGATCAGACCGTAGCCAATGGAGAGTGGGAAGAGCACAAAGGCGGCCATCAGGCCACCCAGAAGATCCTTGCGCAAGTCCGCGGATGTGTAGCGCGCCGGCCACACTTCGCGCGGAAACAGCCTACTTGTCCAATTCACGGTCGCGTCTATATCGCGGTGCGAGACAAACCCGCGGATTGGATGTCAATCCACACCGCGGAACGGGGCAGCAGGCCCAAGCCGCGCATCATTGCCGGCGACCAGCCCGAAACGATCGCGGAGTTGAGGAGAACGGTGTGGGATGGGAGCATTGCCCACCAGGAGAACACTCCTGTGTCAGACGAGGTTCCGTTCACGAAGAAATTCGATCACGACATCCCGGCACGCATCCGGTTGTTCCAGCTGCAGAAAGTGCGTGGTCTCCGGCAGAAAGTCGTAGTCCACGGTCACGAAGTCGCTGACGTGGGTGGCCGGCAGATAGGCAAAGGGCATCGTGGGATCAGCACCGAGCACCTTGACGGGGCACTCCAGTGTCGTGTAGTCCACCATGACGGCCAACACGCCCGCATAGGCGGCAATTTGGGCTTCGTATTCCGGAGGACACCGAAGTTCGTAACCCGTGTCGTCCGCAACCGGTTGCAACGTCGTCTGCGCAATCAGTTCGCGACCGCCGCTCACCAAATGCCGAAACATCGGCACGTACCCCAACAGTTCGACAAACTGCTCGATTGAGTCAAACCGGCGCGCCCGGCGCCGAATGCCGCGTTCGGCTTTGGTGATGGCCTCCTCGAAAGCTTCGAATGTCGGCTTTAGCCTCCTGGCAATGGGAGGATCAAAAAGTACCAGGCCGGCGTAATAGGTACTCAGTTCTTCCGACAGGAGCGGTGCCAAACAGGCGACCGAGTGGTACAAGCCGATCACCGGTTTGTTGCCCCACTGTTCTGCGACCGCCTTCAAGACTGCGTCGTGATCGCGCACGAAGGACACGACGGTATGGTCGCGCAAGGAACCCCGGTCGTTCCATCCATGACTGCGCAGATCGAACACCAGTACGTCGAAGTCGTCGAGCAGCAGGGACCAGAAAGGGTAGTAGGCGTCGATGGCCAGTCCATTGCCATGGCTAAGGACTACCCTGGGGCCCGCAGGATTGCCGTGTCGCCTGACCTGGATCACCGTGTCCCCGACTGACGTTGCCTGAATCAGGGAAGCAGGTTCCGGCAATTCGATACACGGGGCGCGTGCCGACAAAGGGTGTGGGACGGGTGACGCGTTCTTCATGGATTTGGTATTGGGAGGGAGTGACGGACCACTCGTCGTCGTGCCGCCAGCCTCGAGACCCGCGGTCCGGCAGGAAGACAGCTGCATCGGTGCCGGCGCGTACGCAGGGAAGGAAGGCCGGATCCACCAGGAGATACACCTCGGCCGGAGTGGTCGATGACAACCGCGACCGTAGAGGCCCGGTTGTCAAAGGTTGCCAGATGCCAGTTGGTGGTTGGTTGGTGGTGGAATCGGAACACCGAGCTTCAGAACCTGTGGGACTCTCAACTTCCGACGTCAAGCGGAAGCGGACTGCCTGTCCGGTTGCGCTTCGTTGACCTTGCAGGCCCATATGTCGGCCCGTCTTGCGAGCCTCTGCGTCGGTGAAGGCCAACCCGGCCGTCGGCGTGCCTGACCATCAGGAACGCTTGCCGGTCGTTCGGGCAGAGGGCCTCCGGTGCCCCTTGACCAGGCCGTGGAAGATGCCGGCAGCAGGGCGCGTTGTCGGATGGGAGGTGCCGGACGTGATTCCGGTTGCGGCCGGGCGCGCTTGATTCACAGAGAGCATTGTACCGCGATGAAGACGGTTCCATTACACCCACTGCCAGCCGGGGCTGATTCACTTTACGTTGATGTTGGTCCGAGACCCGGGAGGCGCGTGCCAATCGGTGTGCTGGTTGGGCGTTGGTGGTGGTTGCCCCGGATCCGGACCGCGCGGCGGTTCCAGGTTGGCGAACAGGGGGGCGGGCATCAGGCGGGATGTGACAGGTCGGGTTGCCTCCGCATCGTTTACTTAAGGTTTACTTAAGTGGGAAGCGGACCATAACAAACAATAACAGCCGCCACCACGTTGTACTATTTTGAGGCTTTTGGATTGCAGTCACTGATGCAATGTGGGGCATTTTCCTTGAATAGTAAAGTCATATTATTTTGTCGTCGCTACCAACTGTCAAAATCCGGTCTCGGTGGACTTACGTTATGGATTTGTACACGAATCGCACCCGGCACCGGACCAAAATCAACGAAATTTAATCGGTACCGCCAGCCGAGGCGCCGTTTCATTCTCGTTGACATTGGTTCAGGCCATGCCGTGGGCCATCAGGTGCACAAAGTTGAGGACCCCTGTCTCCGTCTTCAGTCCCCGGGTCAGACGGGCCCTGGGACTGAAGCGGCCAAACCAGCCTTCCAGCCGGTTGTTACCGGCTGGGATGGTCGAATCCCGCCGGTTGCGCACCATGACGTACCAGCGTTGTACGAGGTGCCGCAGCAGCCGCAGCAGCTCCCGTACCTCCGGCACCAGCCGCACACGCCCCGCGCACTGCACTTTTCCAGGCACTGGAACCAGCCGAGTCGAAGCCGGAACAGCTCAGTCACAGGTCCAACCGTTCGCCCTTCAGCCCCAGGACCACGGCCACCGGGTGGCGGCATGACCTCCTTTGCGGGACCGGAAAGTCGTCAGCTTGGCGACAGTCGCGCGGCCTGGCCGAGGGTTGAGCCTGTCGGAGATTCACCGTCTGCCGACGCTTGACCACGTCCGTCCAGTTGCTGAACAGAGCGAGTCTTGGTCCAATACATGGCTTATAATTGTGAAGTCCGAATGCCCGATGGGCAATGCAACCGGGATGCCTATCGTCTCACTGCAGGGGTGCCGACGGCACAGAAGTCCAGCAATTCGGTCGTCAGTGATTTACATCCGCAGATGGAGGTATTGCATGTCAGCTACAGAGGAACGCATCAAGAATCTGATCGCCAATAACTTGGAGGTTGACGGCGAACCTGTCAATGTACCCGCGGACCTGAACGTTGGCTTGCGGGATTTGGGAGTATCTTCACTTGATGTTGTCGCTTTCGGCAGGATAATCCAACAGGAATTCGATGTTCCCTTCGGAATCGAACAGTGCAACGAATTGAAGACCTTGGCAGAGCTCGTCGAGTATCTGGATGCGCAGGCTTGACCTTAATTCACTAGTCCAGATGGCTACCGTTTGACATTCGTATTCATCCACGAGTTCCAAAAGCCCCTATGTGACTCTGCAGGTTGAGTACCATCCGCCGCACCGGCCATGTGGCGGATGGCCGGTGCGGCTGTGGACCGTTGCTTCAGGATTGAGCGCGCGTCGCAGCGTCCGGCTGACCGTGGTTTACTGACGGTTGTCCCATCGTGGATAGCAGGTGGACCTTGCAAATCGCAACGGCGGGCGATGGAGCACGTCAATCGCGATGAAATCGGTGCGTTGCTCGTGGCCCGCAGGGACCGTCCCTGCCGCTTCGGGTTCGACTGGTTCGAGCACTTGATGGCCATTGTGCACACGTTTTCCCCGACCGCCTGTACGGGTTGTGCCACCGCCGGCAGCAGATCCGCGAGGTCGCGGAAGATGGCCAAGGTACACAAGGTCACGTCCATCCTGCACAGCGATGGCCGACTCCAGCTGGCGGCCGTCCGCAACCGGCACGCGGCCAA
Source organism: Anaerolineales bacterium (assembly GCA_034428255.1). GTDB lineage: Bacteria > Chloroflexota > Anaerolineae > Caldilineales > Caldilineaceae > Bin34. Next base: position 7,721 of record DAOUIC010000032.1, on the reverse strand, counting down.
GGGCAACCCCCACAAGGCCCGCAACATTGAAAGCACAACCTGGGCACGCAGAAACGCACGTGTTGTCGCCGGCAGCACAGCGCTCGCACGCAAACCCTGCCATGCCAGGCGGCCCACGCAGTGGTCGACAAGGCTGACACCATCGCCGGCGAGAACCTGACGGCGCGCATGCAGTCGGCCCGGTACCGCCACAAAGACACCGCCTGCCGTTTGCACGGCTGGGTCAGGGACGTCATGGTCGAAACCCTCACCTCAATATCTCGACGTAGAGGTTCTGCATTGGCATTGGTCAATCTTGCCAGCCCGTCGCACATCGCCTCCTGGGTGGGCCTGTTGCAGGGCCATCGTCGCCAAGTTCGATTTTGCGGCCTCGACGGGATTGTGTTGGATGCGGACACCAATGCCGCCTGTAACATCCGAGCGCGGCCGAACGACGACGAGATGGGGTTGTTTATGCCCCACTGGGAGATCAAGGCCCTGCTCGTGGAAAGAACCGGAATCGCGGATGGGTCGGTCCATCCCCAGGACTCGGGTTGCCAGGGCGTGCCAACGTGCCTCCGTCAACCCTGAGTGAATCACCTTCACCTGTTGGGAACCGTGCAAATTGAAGGAACTGCAAGGAGACAAGTGCCTCATGTCGTCGGAAAAAAGTGCCAGTTCCTCGATCCAGCATTCCTTCCGATCAATGGTCGGAGTTCGGGATGTTGCCCCAAGCGGAGAGCCGATTGCCATAGTGGGCATGGCGTGCCGGTTTCCCGGTGCGGAGGATTTGGAAGCCTTTTGGCAGCTATTGGAGGAAGGCAACAACTCGGTGTCCGAGGGGGTTCCCGGTTCCGGCGTGGGGCGCATGGGTGATCTCTTCGGTGATCACGCAGTTCAAAACCCGGCATGCCGTTTTGGGGCCTTCGTCGACGGCATCGATCAGTTCGACCCCGCCTTTTTCCGCATTTCACCGGTCGAGGCCGAGTTGCTGGATCCGCAGCAGCGCATGATGCTGGAGACGAGTTGGCTGGCCCTCGAGGACGCAGGGATCGATCCGGCCAGGCTCAGCGGAAGCAGCACAGGTGTCTACACCGGAATCAGCACCGACGAATACCGCATGCTGGTGGCGGAATCCAGCAAACCGGCCGAGGCGGCCGGCTGCCTGTACGCCCTCAGCGGCACCAACCTGAACGGGGCCAGCGGACGGGTCTCCTTCGTGCTGGGCCTGATGGGGCCAGCCAAAGCGGTTGACACCGCTTGTGCGTCGTCCCTGGTGTCAATACACGACGCAGTCGCAGACCTCCAGCAGGGCAAGGCGGATTTGGCCATTGCCGGCGGTGTGAATGCCATTCTGGACGGTCGCATCTACGAACTCCGTGCGGATTCGATGATGTTGTCTCCTGACGGCCAATGCAAGGCGTTCGACGCGTCCGCCAACGGCTACGTGAGGGGGGAAGGATGCGGGGTGGTCGTTCTGAAGCGACTCAAGGAAGCGGAGGCTGACGGCGATAGGATTTGGGCGGTCATTCGCGGCGCAGCGGTGAATCACGGAGGGACAGGCGTGGGTCTGACTGTCCCGAATACGCCCGGTCTGGAACAGGTGATGGAGGCGGCTCTGGCGGATGCGGGAGTTGCGCCGTCGGATGTTGCGTACGTGGAGGCCCACGGGACCGGGACGGCTGTGGGAGATCCCATCGAGATCAACGCTGTGGCCAATGTCTACGGCCAGGGACGGGACACCGACACCCCGCTTCTCATCGGTTCCGTCAAGACCAACATTGGCCACCTGGAGTCGGCTTCAGGAATCGCCGGACTGATTAAGGCAGTGCTGACGGTGAATCTGGGCGTGATCCCGAAACACCTGCATTTCCGAAATCCCAACCCGAGTCTGGACTGGGAGCGTCTGCCACTGCAAGTGGCCGCAGATATGAGGGACTGGCCGGATCACTGCCGGCGACCACGGCGGGCGGGCGTGAATTCCTTCGGCATATCCGGTACCAACACCCACGTTGTGCTGGAGGAGTACCGCGGTGGCAGCGGTGTGGTCGGCCAGGCAGGTGTGGCCCCGGGCCCAGCGCAACCCGTACAGGTTTCCCTGCCGGCCCCTGTTGCCGATCTGCCTTTGCCAACAGAGGGGATTGCCTCCCGCCGAACCCGTTTCCTGCCCCTGTCGGGCAAGACAGAGGGCGCGGTCCGGGAACTTGCCCAGCGCTATCTGGCGTGGCTTGACACACAAACCAAGGACCTCTCCCCCGAAAGTACCGCCTTGGATGCGCTTGGGGCGGACATGACATGGACGGCCGGTGTTGGCCGCAGTCATTTCGACTACCGTGCGGGAGTCGTGTTTCAAGACGTTGGTTCCTTGCGGGAACAACTCGGGGCAGTGGCTGAGACCGGTACAGGCGTGGAACCACGAAGGGCCACGAAAGTGGCCTTCGTCTACACGGGACAGGGAAGCCAGTGGGTTGGCATGGGCCGGACCCTTTATGAGAGTGAGCCTCTGGCAAGGGCCATTCTGGACCGATGCGAGGCGGTAATCCAGGAAGAACGAGGTGCATCGCTGCTCGACGTAATGTTCGGTCGCGCAGGAGTGAAGGGGGATCTGAGCAATACGGCGTGGGAGCAACCCGCCCTTTATGCGTTGGAGTGTGCATTGACAGCGCTCTGGTCCAGTATTGGCATTCAGCCCAGCGCGGTGCTCGGACACAGCGTTGGGGAATTGGCGGCGGCCCAGGCGGCCGGGGTATTCAGTCTGGAAGACGGAATGCGACTGGCGGCGACGCGAGGTGCCTTGTTTGCCGATACCGCGCCCGGCGCCATGCTTGCCGTCTTCGCGCCCGCGTCGCGTGTGGCGGCGACGGTTGCGGAACTGAACGCCGCGTCCGATGGCATCGGACTGAGCATTGCGGGGAACAACGGCGGGCACCAAGTGGCAAGTGGTTTGGCTGCGGACATCGATGCCCTTGCGGAGCGCTTCGGCGCGGAGGGAGTGCGTACCGTCCGCCTGAACACGAGCAGGGGATTCCACAGTGCCCTGCTGGAGCCGGTTCTGGATGGATTGGAGTCCGCCCTGGACGGGGTGGCGATCAAGCCTCCGTCTCTCACCTTGGTCAGCAACTTGACGGGCCGGCCGGTGGCATCCGACACGGCGCTGGACGGGGCGTACTGGAGGCGCCATGCCCGTGAAGCAGTGGCTTTTGCCAGTGGTATCGGAACACTTGCCGAACTGGGGATTGACCTGGCAATTGAAATAGGCCCCCATGCGGTACTGGGCCCAATGACGCTGCAAGCGTGGCCCGATTCGATGCCGGACGGGGACGCGTGCGAGCCCCCGATTGTGCTGGCGAGCATGCAGCGCCCGCGAAGAGGCAGTTCCGCGACGGAACCCGAATACGACTTCATTGATGCGGTCGCGGGCGCGTACCAGGTTGGCATGGAGGTGGCCTTCGAGGGCTTGTTCGCCGGAGAGATGCGGCACCGGATTTCGCTGCCGGGCTATCCATTCCAGCGCGAACGCTACTGGCTTGATCCTTCCAAGCGCCGCCGACCCGGCACCGACCATCCCTTGCTGGGCACACGGCACGAATCTGCCCGCGGCGAGGTTGCCTTCGAGACTGAATTGTCCCCGTCGGACCCGTCCTGGCTGGAGGACCACAAGGTCTTTGGCCGACTGGTGGCGCCTGGAGCGCTGTACGGCACCATGGCGGTCCTGGCCGGATACACCGAGTGCGAAGGCGCACTGGTGCTGGAGGAATTGCAACTGCACAGCCCGTTGGTCTTTTCCGAGAAGGACTCCGAGAGCAACGACAGCCGGACGATGCAGGTGCTGCTGGATGGTTCCGAGCAGGGAGGGTCCCGGCGCGTCCAGATCTTCAGCAGGGGCGCGGAACAGGATTGGACGCTGCACGTGGAGGGTCGCGTGGCGTCGGGCACTCCCTTGCCGGCAGCCGGAGACAGGGTGGACCTGGAAGGTCTGACGGCTGCCCTTTCCCCTGTGGATGTACAGGCCTACTACCGGGCCAAGTTCGCCACCGGCATCGACCTGGGCCCGTCCTTCCGCACACTGGGGTCGTGCTGGTCCGGCCCTGGCGAGGCTTTGGGCGAAGTGTTCCTGCCGGAAGTCCTCCCGGACCGGAACACACTGGATGTGCATCCTTTGGTGCTGGACGGTTGCTTTCAGATGATGGGCGTGGCGCGCAACATCACCGGCAGCCCCGAAGAGGCGACCTATCTGCCTTTCGGTTGGGAAAGATTCTGGCTGACGCGGCCGCTTCCGGCGCGGGTGTTCTGTCACGTGCAAATGGGCGAAGCCAGCCAGGGGCCGGCCGCGAGTGATCAGCCGGAAGTTCTGACCGCGGAAATGCTCATCCACGACCCGGATGGAACCCTCATCGGCGGGCTGAGCGGATACACAGTCAAGCGAGCCACACCGGCGGCCCTGCTCGCGGAGGTGGCAGGGGAGGAAGGGATTAAGGATTTGCTGTACGAGGTCGCGTGGCGGGACCGAGACCTCGAATCGGCCTTGAAACCGGCCGGTTTCTTCCCGGCTCCAGCCGAGGTTGCCGCCGGCATGGGTTGGTTCTCCGAATATCTCACCGAAGCGGGCGTAGATCCCGCAGATAGGAATGCCCTGCTCGCGGACTTGGAGCGGTGGTCGCATTCCTACGCCCTCTTTACCTTGGAAAAGCTGGGTTGGCGGCGAATCCAGGACGAGGTCGTGGCTCCCGATGCGTTGCGGCAACGCCTGAATGTCATCGAGGACCACCAGCGCCTCTTCCTGCGAATATTGGAGTTGCTGGCCCATGCAGGAGTCCTTGAAGCGAATTCCGACGGGTTCGTCGTGAAAGTGGGCTCCGAAGATTCGTTGCCGGAGGGGTTCCCTCCCGATCCCGTCGAGTTCGCCTCCCGGATGACCGAGCTGTATACCCACGGCTTGATCGAGATCGGTTTGTTTCGGCGGTCCGGCGACGCCCTCGCGGACGTGCTGCGCGGCGAGATGGATCCACTGACACTTCTGTTCAGCAGCGGAGAACCGACGGCCGCCGATCTCTATCTGAAGGCGCCGGTGGCGCGCGCCGCGAATGGCCTGTTGGCGGATGTTGTTCGGACGCTCGTCGCCCAGTTGCCGCCGGAAAGGCGACTGCGGGTGCTCGAGATTGGGGCCGGAACCGGTTCGGCCACGGCATCGGTGCTGCCGGAGCTTCCCGACGGGAGGTTCGACTATGTCTATACCGACATCTCGGCGGGTTTCTTTGCGGAAGCGGAAGCGAGGTTTGGCGACGGCAACGGGGCCATCGAATACCTCGCCTTGGATATCGAGAGGGATCCCATTGCCCAGGGCTTCGACGCCCACCGCTACGATCTGCTGATCGCCTCCAATGTGCTGCACGCCACCCGTTACCTGGAGGAGACCCTGGGGCACTGCCTGACCCTGCTCGCGCCGTCGGGTCACCTGGTGGCGCTGGAAAACCTGCGCGGCCAGGGCTGGATGGACCTCACCTTTGGCCAATTGGATGGCTGGTGGCGCTTTGCGGATTCAATACGACCGCATCACGCCCTGGTTGGCCCCTCCGTGTGGCGTCGCGCCCTTGGCAACGCGGGCTTTGAGGAAGCCGAAGTCCTGGGTGTTGACGAATCCGATGCGTCCCAGGTTCTGGACAAAGGCGTGATCGTGGCCCAGGGTCCCTCCCAGGTCACGGAGCCGCCCGGCGCGTGGATTCTGGCGGGGAGCCCGGATGGCTTGGCCGCGGAATTGGCACCGGAACTGGTGGCCCGCAACCAAACCGTGATACTGGCGCACGAAAGGCCCCCAACCAGCGGTGAACCGGCAGATGTCGTTCCCGGGATTCGCAAGACCGCCTTGGATACAAAGTCCCGTCAGGAGTGGCGTGCCCTGATCGAGGATCTGCCCGACGGCCTGCCATTCAACGGCGTGGTCCACCTCCGTTCACTGGAAGGGCACGGGCCCCAAGCCACCACGGCGGCCCTGGCGGAGGATGTGAAGCAGATTGGAGCCAGCGCGTTGGCAATGGTGCAGGCCGTGGCCGAATCCGATGCGATTCCCGTTCGGGGCGTGTGGTTTGTCACACGGGGGGCACAGGTCCTGGAACGCGAGCGGAACGGCGAACTGGCCGGCGCGGTCCTATGGGGGTTGGGCAAGGTCGCGGCCCTGGAAGCGGCCCAACTGCAACCGCGGATGATCGACCTGGATCCCGGCGCGCCCCCTTCCATGGCGGACCTTGTGAACGAGTTGATGTATCCGGACCGGGAAAGCCACATTGCCTATCGGCGGGGACGACGCCAGGCAGCCCGTCTGGCACGCCCCGATGCAGCGGACGACGCATCCGGGCGGCTGACATTGCCGGAGGAGTCGGAATGGGTGCTCGTCCCAAATCAGGATGGAATCTTTGAACGGCCCGAGATCAAGGCACTGCCCGCATCTCCCCTCGACCCGGAGGAAGTTCGCGTTGCGGTCGAGGCCACGGGTCTCAACTTCTGGGACGTGTTCCGTTCCCTTGGCTTCATTGAAGAAGGAAACCTGGGACGAGAGCTATGCGGCTACGTGGTTGATACAGGCTCCGAAGTGTCGTCGGTCTCCGTCGGCGACCGCGTGGTGGGACTGGGTTTTGGCGCCTTCGCGCCGGCAATGGTGACCCACGAGGAATTGGTGGCTCCCGCGCCGGCGGAGATCTCCGCGTCGGCTTTGGCTACCATCCCCAGCGCGTTCGTATCGGCCGCGCTGTCGTTCCAATACTCCGGGCTCAAGCCCGGGGAACGGGTGCTGATTCACGCCGGCGCGGGCGGCGTGGGACTGGCGGCCATCCAGTTGGCCCAGGCCGCCCGCGCCGAAGTGTTTGCCACCGCCAGTGCATCGAAGCAGGCATACCTGCGATCGATCGGCGTCAAGCACGTCTTCGACAGTCGCCAGACCCGATTCGGAGCCGAGATCCTGGAAGTCACAGGAGGTGAAGGTGTTCATGTGGTGCTGAACAGCCTCACCAGCGAAGGCTTCATCGACGCCAGTCTGTCCTGTCTGATGCCCGGCGGCCGCTTCGTCGAGATGGCCAGGAGGGACATCCTGAGCGAGGAAGAGATGGCGGCAGTGCGTCCCGACGTGTCCTACGCCATTCTGGAGCTGGATGTTCTGAAGAAGACCGATCCCGAAGGGGTGGGCACGGTACTGCGGGATCTGATGGCGCGGGTCTCGACGGGAGAGCTCAAACCCCTTGTTCACAGCCGCTGGCCGCTGGCGGAGGCGGGGGGTGCGCTGGCATACATGCGCGCGGCCCGGCACATCGGCAAGATTGTGCTGACGACACAGCCGCTGGTGCGCGGCCGGTTGCGGGAGGATCGCACCTACCTGGTGACGGGCGGACTGGGCGGTATCGGTTGTGCCGTGGCGGAGTGGTTGGCGGACCAGGGCGCGGGCGTAATCGTGCTGAACGGCCGTCGGGATCCCGATCCCGAGGCTGTGGAAGCCATTGAGGCCCTGCGCGCGCAGGGGGTCAGGGTCGAGGTGGAACTGGCGGATGTAACGGACACGGCGGCGCTCGACGCGATGATGGCGCGCATGGACGCGCAATTGCCACCGCTCGCCGGCGTCATCCACAGTGTGGGCGTGCTGTCGGACCGGGCACTGTCCAATCAGACCTGGGAGAGTTTCGAGCAGGTACTAAGTCCCAAGATTCTGGGAGCCTGGCAACTGCATCGAGCCACGGTGGACCGTGATCTGGACCTGT
>DAOUIC010000031.1:0-5277 GCA_034428255.1 Anaerolineales bacterium | reverse complement strand
CCCGTGATCGTGACCCGTTTCTACAGCCCGGACGGGGATGTCACGTTCGACGGCCGCTTCGAGGTCAAGTCGCCGTTCCTGGCACTGGACCAGAACCAAATCGAGTTTGTGCTGACCTTCATCCAGTGTGAAGGCAAGTTCAACCGCATGCAGGAGGAACTCAACCTTTCCTATCCGACGCTCAGGTCCCGGCTCAAGGAAATCATCCAGGCCCTGGGACTGGAGGCGCCATCCGGTACCGACGGACTTGATGCCGAACCGGACCGCATGGACGTACTGGCCCAGGTGGAATCCGGCCGGTTGAGCGTTGACGAGGCGTTGATCAGCCTGGGATCACGCGACCCCCAACAGAACCGGGCCTGACGAGCCCCAACACAAGAGGACAACCATGAACACAACCTCGCTAACGGTCAACAGCGACAGCCCCAAACTGTTCATTCGTTCCGGCAAGAATTGCTCCCTGATCGTCCGGGGCCGGGACATTGAGGACGTGCAGATCAGCGGCAAGGGAGCCAAGACTCTGGAATGGGAGGACCGACACGAGACGTTCCACCTGCGCATCCGACGCGATGCAACCGTGGAGGTGCCGCGCCAAAGCCGTGTGGACCTTGAGGACTGCCGGGGCCATGTGGATGTCTCCGACCTGCCCGAAGGCGTGACGGGAGGCGCGATCGGCGGCCACGCCCGTCTCGGAAGCTTGGGCTCGGTGGCCCTGAAGGACATTGGCGGCCACTGCTCGGTGGAACAGGTGGAACAGGATGTATCCACCGGATCCGTCGGCGGACACCTGAATGCCGAAGCTGTCGGCGGGGACCTTTCCACCCCCAATGTGGGAGGCCATGCCAGAGGCCGCGACATCAAGGGGCGCATGCTCCTGGGCAACGTGGGCGGCCACATCGAGTTCCAGGATGTCAACAGCATGGACGGCCTGAACGCGGGCGGCCACGCCAAACTGAAGCTGACGGCAATCCGCGACTCCGACTACACGGTCAACGCAGGCGGCAACATCGCATTGAACCTCCCTGTCGATGCCGGAGCCACTGTGCACATGTCAAGCGGCATCGGCAATTCGGTACAGGTGTTCGGTGACGGATCGGCCAACTTCCAGCTCAACGCCGGCGGCATGATTTCCCTGTCCACGGGCCACCGCCAGCCCGAGCACCGCGTCATGCCGGGGACGAACGGCGAAACCAAGGCGGCATCCGGTGGTCCCGGACCGATCGAAAACATCGCACAGCAGGTGCGCCAACACATTGAACGGGTGATTGAAACCGCCACCGGCCGCTTGACCGTGGTCATGGACGAGCAGGGGCTGACATCGGACAAACGGGCCGACCTGCAGGAGCAGTTCACCGAGATCCAGGAGGAGGCGGTCAAGGCGGCACAGGAGGCCATGGAGACCGTGCAGACGCGGTCCCGCACCGTGTGGGAACAGGAAGTAAAGCCCAATCTGGACATCCTGACCCGCGAATCCGAACCCGTGCAGACCCCACCCGTGTCGCCGGAGGCACAGGCCAAGGAAAGAATGATGATTCTGCGCATGCTGGAGGAGGGAAAGATTTCCGTTGAGGAAGCCAACCAGCTGCTCCAGGCACTCGGTACCTGAGCCGAGACTGGCTTACGATCCGGTCTCGGACGGTTGCACTGTATTCCACTCCCACAAGTTCACTCATGCACGCCATTGCCATCGAAAATCTGTCCAAGTCCTATCGGGCATCGCGCAAAAAGACCGTGCAGGCGGTCTCCAACCTGGATCTGACCGTGTCAACCGGGGAAGTGATCGGCTTCCTGGGCCCGAACGGTGCCGGCAAGACCACGACCATCAAGTTGATGTGTGGGTTGGTCCTGCCGGACCAGGGCACCGTCACGGTCCTCAACCACAATGTCCACCGCCAGACCCGCCGGGTCATGCAGCTGATGGGCGCCGTCCTGGAAGGGACGCGCAACATCTACTGGCGGTTGACGCCCCTACAGAACCTGGCCTATTCGGCCCGCATCAAGGGCATCCCCGCCACCGCCGTCCACAATTGGGGCCGCGTACTGCTGGAGGACCTGGATCTCTGGGACCGCCGCCATGATCCGGTGCGCATGTTCTCGCGCGGCATGCAGCAAAAGACCGCCATCGCCTGCGCCTTGATCCACAGACCCAGCCTCGTGCTGCTGGACGAACCCACGCTGGGACTGGACGTCGAGGCCGCGGTCACGGTGAAGGAATGGATCCGCACCCTGTCCATCCGCTATGGCATGACCCTGGTTCTAACCACCCACCAACTGGACCTGGCCGAGGAGCTGTGCCAACGCGTGGTCATCATCCAGAACGGTGTGAAGGTGACCGACCAGGCAGTGGCCGACCTGAAGCGCTTGCACAAGCAGGAACTCTTCCTGGTGCAGGCGGAGGGCGATCCGGTCGAAATCGGCTGGCGGGCCTCGGCACAGTGGCCGGGAGCAATCGTCAAGCAGGAGGAAGACGGCGCACAAATCAGCATCCCGGCCAACGGCAACACATCGTTGACCGCGATCGCATCCGCGATGAACGACTGGCCGGCGCGCATCAACTCCATTGCCCAGGCCATGCCGTCGCTCGAGGACATCTTTATCCAGGAAACCCGAAGGACTGCCAACCATGAATGAGATGGCCATTCACCATCCCACCGGACACGAAGCTCAGCCGCTGTCGACTGCACTGCGTCCCGTTCCGCCGGGACTGAACCATGTCATGAGCATTGCCGCGGAGACGTGGAAGGGCCTGCAACTGATCTGGACCTTCAAGTTCAATGTGGTGTCCGAAGTCCTGGGCCTGTTCATGGTGTTTCTGGGCATCAACTTCTTCATCGGCAACGGCGCGTTCAACAGTGAGGATCTGGCCTTCACCCTGATCGGGTTCTGCATCTGGACCTACTCGATCTTCGCCATCTCGAACATGAGCTTTGCCTTGCGGGAAGAACAGCAGCAGGGCACAATCGAGCAGATGTTCATGGGCTCAACCCCCTTTGCCGCGCTGCTGTTTGGCCGCACCCTCTCGAACTTCGTGTGGACGACGGCCGTCATCCTGCTGGGGGGCGGAACGGTCACGTTGGCGTTTGGCCTGGACTTGGGCCTCAACTGGCGCCTGGTTCCGGTCCTGGGCCTGACAATGTTCGGCTTGTACGGTCTTGGGTTTGTCGTGGCCGGCCTGACCATTCTGTTCAAGAACATCCTGTCATTCGCCAACCTCCTCCAAAATGTGTTGCTGTTCCTGAACGGCGCCATTGTTCCGGTCACCGTCTTCCCCGCCTGGATGACAACAGCCACCCGGGCCCTCCCTTCCACGTTGAGCATCGAGGTGGCCAGGCTGGTCACACTGGACGATCTGACCCTGACCGCCGCGTGGGCCGAGGGCCTGCTTCCACTGCTGGTGCTCCACTCGCTGATTTGGTTCGTCCTGGGCCTGTCGCTCTATCTGGTGGCGGAACGGGTCGCCCGCCGGAAGGGCCTGTTGGGCCAGTTCTAACCGAACCGATTGCCTGTTGCAAGATGAAGTCCAATTGACCTTCCAAGTACGCGTGTTGTGCCATCCATGCCCGTTCAGGAACAGGAACGCCTGCAAGTCCTCAAAATGATTGATGCGGGGACCATCACGGTGGACGAAGCCTTTCGCCTGCTGGACGCCCTGGACCGATCCGCGGGCCCTGAAGACACGGTGGCCGCCCGCCTCTCGACCAAGGCGTTGGCCGGCAAGGTGGTCAGGTTGAAGGTCAGCAACCTACACAATGGACAGGTCAAGGCCCAGGCACAGCTGCCCGTTCAACTGTTGGAACTGGGTCTGCGCATCGGTTCCCAATACGCGCCAGGAGTCAAGGCCATTGACGTGGACGAACTGATCGCCGGGCTGGCAGACGGCGTTGGCGGCAAGATTGTCGAGGTCACCGACCACGAAAACAGCATTCGCGTGGAAGTCCTGATTGAGTGACCGCGCCGGCGTGGGCCGGCAAATCCCCGGGGGCGCGGTCACCGACGCACCCCGTTCGGCGGCCAACATGGAAGACGCGCGGCCAAACCGGGTTGGTGCCTGTGGTCCGGACCGGACGAAATCGGAAACCGCCATCCGGCCCGGTGTACGCAATTCCCTGGCTTGGCAGGCGCTGAGTCGCCAAGCCTTGCCATCGGAGAAGCAAGTGAGGTCCAGACGGCCTCGGGTTGCCGCACGGGAACCTCAATTTCCACTATGCGGAACGTGGTCGAGATCGTAGGTGGAGCACCTGGATGCTCCACCGGCACCTTCTCGTCGGCCTTGACGAGCTCGTTGCAGTGAAACGCGACGGCATCATCGATGGACATCATGGATTTCGGTATTGGATCGTTATCCTCGATCAGGAACTCGATGTGGGCGGTGGGTGCCTCGTGGATCATCGCCAGCATCTCATCCCAGGTCTTGGCCGTGCTGATGCCACCCGGCACTTCCGGCGCATAGGCAGCATGGTTGTTGGGGGTTCGCTCAATAACGACTGCGTAGGTCGCCTTCATCGCAGGTTCATTCCGAGGCCTTCCTGTTTCTGAATGGGGTCCCGGACCATGCCATCAGCATCTCACGACATCCGACAACAGGCTTGCGATCTCCTGCTCCAGTACTTGCGGGGCAGCCTCGCCCTCTTTTTCAGACTGGCGGTCCGAACCTGGCCGTGCCCCTTGTGGTTGCATAAGCGCACCTGCGTACACGGAGACGCCAACGTCGGTTGCCCCCTTCCACCAACGCGGAGCAACCAGCTTGTTTTTAACAACTTATGTTAAATTGATCGCTTCCAGACATCCCCGCCCAACGAGCAGTTGAACAGGTCCCATGCGCGATTGGATTGACAAGTACGTAGAGACCAAGAGCAACGAACACACCCGGTCCGCCTATCGCGCGGACTTGGCGCAACTGGTGAAATTCCTGGGCGCATGGAACCACCCGGGCGTGCCGGCGGCGTCGAACTGGGCCGGCATCCGGCCCGAACATCTTCAGGAATATCGGTTCTTTCTGCGGGACCGGGGCTATCAGGACACGACCCTGGCCCGCAAGATGGCCGTGCTACGAACCTTTTTGAACTTCCTGGAGGCCAACGGCGTGGTGACTGCCGATCAAATCGGCGACCTGCCTCCGCAAACGGTGGCGGCCAGCACACCCATGCACCTGTCCGAGGCCGACGTGGCCCGCCTCCTGGACGCAGCCAATCAACCCGGCGCGGCCAACCGCCGCCGCGACTGTGCCGTCCTGACCATTGTCTACTACACCGGCCTGCGCGCGTCCGATGTCACAAA
>DAOUIC010000030.1:0-6461 GCA_034428255.1 Anaerolineales bacterium | reverse complement strand
TCGAAGACCAGCCCCGGCGGTTTGAGGGCCGTTGAAAACATCCAGACCAGCGGCAGCAGGAAGGAGATGCCCAGCACCCAGCAGATGACGTGCCAGGGCAGGTTGGCGAAACGGGCGGTGCGCATGGCGGTGTCAGTTGCTCGATTCGCTTTCGTAGTAGACCCAGGTGCGGGCGAAGCGGAACTGGATCACGGTGAAGATCATGATGATGATGAACAGAACCCAGGCCAGCGTGGCCGCGTAGCCCATGTCGAACCACTCAAAGGCGTTGCGGTAGATGTGCAGCACCATGAACAGGGTGGAGTCCTGGGGGCCGCCCCGGGTCATGATGAAGGCATTGGTGAAGACCTGGAAGCTGCCGATGACGCCGATTACCAGGTTGAAGAAGAAGATTGGCGAAATGGCCGGGATGGTCACGTGCAGGAAGCTTTGCCAGGTGTTGGCGCCGTCGATCTGGGCCGCATCCTTCAGTTCCGGAGACACGCTTTGCAGGCCGGCCAGGAAGATGATCATCTGCGGTCCGACCAGCCACAGGCTCATCAGGACGAAGGCCGGACGCGTGAAGGCGGGATCGAAGAGCCACTTGATGGGTTCCACCCCGAACCACCCAAGGATTTGGTTGAGAATGCCCCACTCCGGGTTGAGGATCTGGATCCAGACCACCGCGAAGGCCACTGCCGGCGTGATGGAGGGGATGTAGAAGATGGTGCGGTAGACGCCCAGGCCCTTCATGGGCTGGTTCAGCAGCAGGGCCAGGCCGAAGGCGGCCAGCAACTGCAGGGGCACGCTGAAGAAGGTGAAGTAGAAGGTGTTGTAGAGCGACTTGTAGAACAGGGGATCCCGGCCGTCCACCAGCTTGGCCAGGTTCTTCATGCCGACATAGTCGGGCCGGGTGATCAGGTTCCAGTCCAGGACGACCAAGACCAGGGAATAGAGCATCGGTCCCACCCACAGGAGCAGGGCACCCAGCACGAACGGCAGCGTGAAGAGGATGCCGTCCCGTAGGTCGCGGCGTTGGGAAGCCGTCATGGCGCGGAGGCAGTCGCAGGTAGGCGGATTGGGTCTGGCCGGTGGTTTCCGCTACAGGATGTCGGATACCTCGGTCCCGAGCAAGGGCCGGGACCGGTCGGGCTGTGCACCCGCGGGTGCACAGCCCTGAAGTTTGTGTTGCTTAGGCGCGTTCGGCGTGATACCGATCCAGAGCCCCCTGGATCTCCTCGTTGGCCGTCTTCACGGCCGTGTCCGCAGTTTCCTGCAAACCCAGAAGCTTGTCCCACAGGGACGTGATGGCCGCGCCGCCGTAGGCGTGCAGTTCGGAACCTTCGCCGAAGACCACCGGAGTGGCCCCTTCCGCCATGGAATTCACAAAGGCGCCGGTGTTCTCGAAGTTGTACGTCTCGCTGGCGATTGGCGCCCACAGGTTCTCGATGTTGCGCGGCGTGCCGCACAGGCGGCCGCCGTTGGCGATGATGGCCTGTCCTTCGTCGCTCAGAATGAAGTCGACCACGCGCCAGGACTCGTCCTTGTGTTCGGACGGGGATGTAATGCAGTGGCCGTGCACATGGCCGAAGGTGTAGTTGGTGTCGTCGACGCCGACTGGAGCCAACGCGACATCGAAGTTGATGCCTTCCTCGGTCGTGGCCAGTTCGCCAAACAGACGAGGCATGAACCAGGGACCCTCAAGCACCATGGCCACGCGTCCGGTGTCCACACCGACGCCGCCGCCGGCGATCACGTCCGGTCCCGGCGACCAGCCGTTGGCGATGGTGTCGTAGACCACGAACTGCAGGCCGGAGATCACATCTTCGTGGTCCCACCGGGCCTCCGTGGGTTCGATGATTGTGTCCCACTCCACGTGGCCGTTGCGGCGCATGAAGTTGGCGCAGCGGCCGTAGCTGCCGTTCCAACCGGCCGCCTGGGCCCAGCCGTAGGTCTTGGAGTCGCCTTCCTCGAACGACAGCGTTTCAATGGTGGACTTGAACTCATCCCACGTCCAGCCGGCGGCCGGGTAGGCCACGCCCTTGGCGTCGAAGATGTCCTTGTTGTAGTAGATGACCAACGGCCCCGTGTCGGTTGGGGTCATGTAGGTGGACCCGTCCCATTGGGTCATGCTGTCGTAGTTCTCGTTGCGCGGGAACTTGTCGCCGGAATCCGTGGCCGCAATGAAGTCGTCCAGGGATGCCAGGACGCCGTTCTCGGCATAGGACTGGAACTGCCAGCCCTGATAGTAGAGGATGTCCGCAGAGGTGTTGCCGGCGAAGTTGGCCTGGATTTTCTGGTAGTAGCCGCCGGGATACTGCTCCACGGTCACGTTGAGGTCGTCGTTGGCCGCCATGAAGGCGTTGACCATGTTGTCGTAGACCACGGCATCCTGCACATCGGCCCAGGCGGACAGGCGCAGGTCCACCATTTCGCCAGAGGGCGCGGCACCTTCGCCGGTATCGGCTGGGGCACCCGGCGCGGCACAGGCCGCGGCCAAACCGAGGCCACCGGCGACCGCGGTCATGCGCAGAAAACTGCGTCGGCTCAATCGATTCTGCATACGTTCGGACATAACGTTGCTCGGCTCCTTGGTTGACAACCTGTAAAAAAGAGGGAACCTGCCCGCGGCCAAGCATCCCGTCTCGACCGCGCGGCCAAGCTACGGGGACCCCGCAGGCGGGAATACCCTCGACAGGACTCGAACCTGTGCTCCCGGCTCCGGAGGCCGGTGCTCTATCCAGCTGAGCTACGAGGGCTGGATAGCGGGATTATAACCAATGGGTCCGGGCTGATGCCCGGTGCCGCGCGGGATCAGCCGGGATTGCCGCCGCTAATCGCCGGCACGAAATGGATCTCGCTGTCCGGCGAGACCTCGCTGCCCAGCTTCTTGGTCTTGATGATTCCGTCCACGGCGATGGCGATGCCCGGCCGCACGCGGTTCCCGTCGAACAGACGCGCGCGGATGCCGGGGCACTCCGCCTCGAGGTTGTCGAGGACCTCGCGGATCGTCGTACCGGGGACGTCCAGGTTTTCCCGGCCCCCACTCAGGGAGCGCATCAGGGGCGGAATCCAGACGCTGGGCATGGGTGGCGTCCCCGATGCCGGACCGGCCCCTGCACGAGGCCGGTCCGGCTCAGAAGATTGGTTCAAACACCGCCGTTCTGGAGTTCCAGGACCTTGCCCGGCGACATCGGCAGTTCGGTGGGCCGGATGCCGAGCGCATCGTGCAGGGCCGCGGCCAACGCGCCGGCCGGCGGGACAATCGGGGTCTCGCCACAGCCGCGCACGCCGTAGGGGTGGTCCGGCCAGGGAACCTCCACCAGCACCGTTTCAATCATCGGCAGGTCAAGCGCCGTGGGCATGCGGTAGTCCAGCAGGCTGGCATTGAGCAGCCGGCCGTCCTCCGAGTAGATGTACTCCTCATTGAGCGCCCAGCCGATGCCCTGGGCGACACCGCCCTGGATCTGGCCCTCCACGTAGCTGGGATGGATGGCCTTGCCCACGTTCTGCAGGGCCGTGTAGCGCAGGATGTCCACCTTGCCCGTATCGGGATCCACCTCGATATCCACGATGTGGACGCCGAAGGCGGCGCCCCACTCGGGCGGGGCCACGGATGCCGTGCCGACAATCGGCTCGCCGGCGGCGTCGGCCTTTTGGGCCACCTCGTTGAAGGGCATCGACGTGCCGTTGTGGGAGAAGACGCCGTCGCGGTAGGACACTTCGGAGGCGTCCACTTCCATCAGGTCCGCGGCACGGCGCGTCATTTCCTCCTTGAGCACCACGCCCAGTTCGTGGACGGCCATGCCGGTGACGGCGGTGGTGCGGCTGCCGCCGGTCAGGTCGGTGTAGCCCACCGCTCCGGTGTCGGCCACGCGGGTGTTGATCTGCTCGTACGGGATCTCCAGGGTTTCGGCCAGCTGCATGGCGATGGAGGCGCGCGTGCCGCCGATGTCGGTCGAGCCTTCCATCAGGTTGACGGAGCCGTCGCCGTTGACGTGGGCCGAGGCGCTGGACTTGCCGCCCCAGTTCATCCAATACCCGGCCGCGACCCCGCGGCCCCGGTTGGCACCTTCCAGCGGTGTGGCGAAGTGCGGATGGTCGATGGCCATCTCCAGGGTTTCCTTCAGGCCCACACGGCCGTGGGGCAGGCCGTTGACCTGTCGGTCGCCCTCCTCCACCGCGTTGAGCATGCGGAACTCCAGCGGACACATGTCGACGGCCCGCGCCAGTTCGTCCACGACCGTCTCGGAGGCAAAGGCCGCGTTGGTGCCGCCGGGAGCCCGGTAGGGGGAGGCCTTGGGCTTGTTGACGAGCACGTCGTAGCCGTCCAGCGTGACGTGGGGAATCTTGTAGGGGGCCAGGATCACGAGCGAACCGGACGGGACCGGGGAACCCGGATAACCGCCCGCCTCGTAGGCCATGGAAACCTCGGCCGCGGTGATGTGACCTTCCTTGGTGGCGCCCATCTTGACCTTGATGTGGGAGCCGGATGTCGGACCCGTGGCCTTGATGACGTCGGTGCGCGACATGCAGACCTTGACCGGTTTGTGGCCGGCCTCGCGGGACAGGATGGCGGCCACCGGCTCGACATAGACCGGGATCTTGCCGCCGAAGCCGCCGCCGATCTCGGTCGGCACGACCGTGATTTCCGAGACCGGTTTGTCCAGGATGCTGGCCAGCTGGCCGCGGGCCGCGAAGGCACCTTGGGTGCTGGTCCAGACCGTCAGCTGTCCGTCCTGGTTCCACTGGGCCGTGGACGCGTGGGGCTCGATGTAGCCCTGGTGCACGGTGGCGGTGTCGAATTCCCGCTCGATGACCACGTCCGCTTCCGCGAAGCCCTGTTCGATGTCTCCCAGCTGGTGCCGGAAGTGGGCGGCGATGTTGGTTTCGGCATCGGCTTGTTCGCCCAGGCCGTCGGTGCGCAGTTCGGAGTGCAGGATGGGCGCGCCGTCGGCCATGGCCTCCTGCACGGTGCGGACGGCCGGCAGGACCTCGTAGTCCACTTCAATCAGGGCGACCGCATCCTCCGCGGTGCCGAGGTCCACGGCGGCCACCGCCGCCACGGCGTGGCCGTCGTAGAGGGCCTTGTCGCCGGCCAATACGTTGTTGGAGGCGTAGCGCATGTTGGCGCTGCCGCCCTCGCCCAGTTCCTCGATCACGTCGCCCAGCTGCGGCAGGTCGGCGCCGGTCACCACGGCGCGCACGCCCGGCAGGGCCTTGGCCTTGGAGGTGTCGATGCTCCGGATGCGTGCGTGGCCGTGCGGACTGCGCAGCACCACGCCGTAGAGCATGCCCGACATCTGGGTGTCGTTGCCGTAGACCGCCCGGCCCGTGACCTTGTCCACGCCGTCGGGGCGCAGCGGACGCGATCCGATTACCTTGTATTGCCCATCACTGGCCATGGTTTTAGCTCCTGGTTTCAGGCGGAGAGAACGTCAGCCGAGTCCTGGACCGCCCGGACAATCTTGTCGTAGCCGGTGCAACGGCAAAGGTTGCCGGCCAGCCACAGGCGAATTTCGTGTTCGGACGGTTTCGGGTTTTCATCCAACAGGGCCTTCGAGGAGACGATGAAGCCCGGTGTGCAAATGCCGCACTGCAAGGCGGCGTGTTCGAGGTACTTTTCCTGGATGGGATGCAGGCCTTCTCCGGGCCAGGTATCCGCCACGCCCTCGATGGTCAGGACATCGCGCCCCTCGAGCTCCACGGCCAGCACCAGGCAGGAATTGACGAGCACGCCGTCCAGGATGATGTTGCAGGCGCCGCAGTTGCCGTTGCCGCAGCCTTCCTTGGCGCCCGTCAGTTCGAGCGTGTCCCGCAGGACTTCCAGAACGGTCTGCCGGGGTTCGCACAGGAACGCCTTCGGCTCCCCGTTGATGGTGGTGTTGACGACAGTCTTCTTGCTCACGGAATCGGTTCTCCTCCGGGGCCCGGACTTGGGCGTTTTGGACTAAGGCGGTGGTTCTTGGGGATTAGCTGCGGGCTCGGTCGACGGCAATCTGCATGGCGCGTCGGGTGAGCACGTTGGACAGGTGCTTGCGCTGGGCAACGGTGCCCCGCATGTCGCTGATGGGCTTGGCGGCCTGTTCGGCAAGGCGTCCGACCTCGGTAATGAGGGCTTCCGACAGTGCCTGGCCGGCCATGGCGTCGCTGCACTCCTGTACAAACAGGGGTGTCGGGGCCACGGCACCCAGGGAGACGCGGCCCTCGACGATCGTGTCGCCGTCCAGGACCACCGACACGCCGGATCCGACCACGGCAATGTCCATTTCGTTGCGCGGAATGAACCGCAGGTAGCCGGCGCCGAAACCGGCCGGCGGCGTCGGCAACGACATGCTGACCAGCAACTCGCCGACTTCCAGGACAGTGCTGCCCGGACCGGTGCAGAAGTCCTCGACCGGCACCGAGCGGTTGCCGTTGGGGCCGAAGATGTTGGCGACGGCCTTGTGGGCAATCAGGTTGGGGATCGCATCGGCGGCCGG
>DAOUIC010000029.1:0-2083 GCA_034428255.1 Anaerolineales bacterium | reverse complement strand
TTCATGATCTCGATCACGGTCAACTCCCTGGCCCGGTTCCGCCTGATCGAGGCCAATGAACGGGTGGATCGGCTCATTGTGTCGGTAGTGGACGATCTGGTGGAACATACACTGGGTCCCGACGGCATCAACTTCTACAAGGAACTGCCGAGCCTCAATCGCACCTCACCAACGCCCCACTTCCTGGAAGCACTCACGCACGCCTTCCATGTCACCGGCGACCGGACCTACCTGAAGATCGCGGCGCGGCAGTTTGCCGCCCTGACGGCCAATCCCGTCGATGGGCGGGACGGAGCCAAGTTCGTGGATTCGGGCGGAGCCGTGGTGGCCGGCACCGGCGGCGGGCGGTCGTTCGCCGATTCCTATTCGTCCGTCATTCTGTTCGCCGCGGCCGCCGCCAGGGAAGGGCTCCTCGACTGGTACGAGTACCCTTACGCGGACGCCGTGCTGTCATCGCCATCCCGAAAACGGCCGGGCTAGAATCGCGGTCTCAACAACCGACAGGAAATCCCAAACGTCATGAAGATCCTGGTTGCCGGCGCGGCCGGCCAAGTGGGCTGTCGCCTGGTGCGCCAGCTGCTCGACCACAACCACGAAGTGCGGGGCACGGTGCTCCCGGATGATCCGTGCCTGGACCGACTGGACGGCCTCGACATCGAGCTGGCCAAGGGCGACCTGACCGACGAAGCCTTCGTCAACAGCGCCCTGGACGGCGTGGACCGGGTCGTGCACACCGCCAACTTCGTCGGGCCGCAGTTCGACAACAACCTGCAGATCAACCGCCTCATCGCCCGCGTCTGCGGCGAACGCGCCGACCAACTCGAGCGCCTGGTCTACGTGAGTTCCTCCGGCGTCTTTCCGAACAACGGCGAGAAGTTCGCCTGCGCCTACCATCCGGTCGACGAGGAGCATCCCCGCCATCCCGACGGCGAGTACTCCCTGTCCAAGCAGATTGGCGAGGAATTCGTGAACATGGCGGCCGACTACACCGGCCTGCGGACCGTGATCGTGCGTCCCAGCCACGTGCAGTCCGGCACGGCCATCCTCAGCCAGTTCACGGCCGAGCGCGCGGTCCAGATTCTCAAGATTGGACAGGCCAGCCCCCGCGGCGAGCTGTACATGGCCGACGGCACCGAGCTGTGGCACGACGTGGAGGCGCAGGCGGCCTACCCCGACCAGCCCTGCAGCGTCCGGGACGATCAGGGGCGTTCCTGGCTCTACCAGCCCAACGACGCCCGCGACATCGCCCACATGCTGGTCTGCGCCGTGGAGGAGGACGCCGCCGTGGGCGAAAGTTTCAACTGCGGAGCCCCCACCCCCTTCTACCACACCCATGCCGCGCCGCTGCTGGCGGAACTCACCGGCCAAACGGCCCTGGAAATCCAGGTCCCGGTCTGGTACCGGTACGACCATGCCATCGGCAAGGCCAAGCGCCTGATCAACTACCGGCCCCGCGGCACGGTGGAAGCCATGTTCGAATCCGCCCTGCGGGTGCGGGACGAAGGCTGGATTGACTACACCTGGGAATAGCCCAGACCCCACCCAACCGGTCGCGTTCGACTGCACAGGAGATGCACATGCAGTACATCATGTTCACCAAGCACCTTGAAGGGCTGGACCTGGACGAAATCATTGCCACCCTCCAACGGGTGGGGGTCCAGGGAGCCGACCTCTGCGTGCGGCCCGGCTATCCGGTCACGCCGGAGAACGCGGCGACCGCCCTGCCCGCTGCCATGGGCCGGTTCAGGGACGCCGGGCTGGACATTCCGCTGGTGACGACGCCGACCAACTTCCAGACCCCCGACAACCCCGACGCCGAGAACCTGTTCGCAGCCTGCGGCGCGGCCGGAGTCAAATACATCAAGCTGGGTTACTGGCACTGGTCTCCCGAGGAGCACTACTGGGACACCATGGCCCGGGTCAACGACTGGTTGCAGGGGTTTGCCGAACTCGCAAGCCGCCACGGCGTGACGGCCGTGGTCCACAACCACTCCGGCCGCTCGCTGGGCCTCAACGGCAGCGCGGCCATGCAAATCGTGCGCGACTTTGATCCGGCACACGTGGCGCTCTTCGCCGACGCGGG
>DAOUIC010000028.1:0-3368 GCA_034428255.1 Anaerolineales bacterium | reverse complement strand
CGTCGGCATCACCATACGTCTCGCGCATCGCACAGTCCGCGAGCAACGCCGCGAGGACACCGACGACGACGCTGCCGGGACGCGGGCACGTACGGCGGAGTCCGGCGCCGGGCCGCCCGATTCCTACCAGGAACTGCTCCATCAACTCGACGCCGCCTCGCGCAGCCCATCCTACCTGAACGCGGTGGTGGTGCCGCGGCTGGAGACGATCCTGGCCGCCAAGCAGCCGGGCGCGGCCGCCGCCGAGGCGGATGCCCTCGAAGGCGCTGGAGCCGTAGTGCAGGGCATGGGCAAAGACATGAACGGTGGCCTGATCCCACGGCATCACTTCGCCATTCATCCAGATGTAGTCGGCACGCATGGTCATGGGCCTGTACCTGCACTCCTGTTATGTATATGCACGTGGCATCCGGCTTGTCGGCAGCCGGAAAACCCGCCTAAAAAACACAGGCGCCACGCGCCCGGAGCGGGATTATACAATCCGCGGACGGACTCGGGCCGCGGGCGGCTAAGGCGGATCAGCGGGTCAGCAGCTCGTCGACCGCCGCGGTCAGTTCCGCCATGGTCTGCACCTGCAACACATGGTCGCAGAAGGGCAGGTACTCGTTCATATCGCTGTCTCCGGTGCCCCACAGCATGGGCGGTTCCGGATTGAGCCAGATGGTCCGGGTGCAGCGCCGGGCCATCTCCTGAAAGATGCCCGTCTCCGGATCCCTGAAATTGTTGCGTCCGTCGCCGACCATCAGGAGGGTGGTCCGATGGTTGACCAGGTCGAGCCACTCGCGGTCGAACTCGGCCAGGCTGCCCCCCAGGTCCGTACTGTAGTGGCCGGGCGGCATGCGGATCAGCACGCGGTCCACCGCCTCCTGGGCCGAACCGTGGGCCAGATCGGGGGTGATGTATTCCAGATGGTCGTTGAAGGCGAAGGCATAGGTGCGCGAGATTTGGTCCTGCATGGCGTGGATCAGGCCCAGCATGAGCTCGGTGCAGTAGCGCATCGAGGTTGAAACGTCGCAGATGACCACCAGCCGCGGCTTTTTTTGGCGTCGTTTGTAGCTCAGCCGGAACGGCACACCCCCGTGCCCCAGGTTTCGGCGGATGGTGGACTTCAGGTCCAGGGTTCCGGTCTTCTGCCGCTTCTGCCGCAGCGAAATCCGGCTCCTGAGCGCCGCGGACAGGCGGCGCACCTCCTGGCGCAGAACGTTCATTTCGTCCTCGCCCAGACGGCCGAACGGAGCGTGCAGCAAATCCTCGACATCCTCGGACGGAGGCCTGGCCTGCATGTTGTCCGTAATGCGCTGGCCGGCAAAGTTCTGCAGTTGTCCGGTCTCCGCCTCAATGTTGGCCTGCAGCATGGCGCGCAGTTCGTCGAGGCGCTCCTTGGAGAAGCCGACCTGTTCCAGCAGCTTGGCAATCTCCGCCATGGCCCGACGCACACTGTCGTGCTTCAAGGCGGCCTGCATGCGCCGTACCATCCATTCGCTCCAGCGCATGTTGCGGGCCCGGTCCAGGCCCGTCATCGCCGCCAGTTGATTGAGGTCCTGCCGCGTCAGGGGTTCGCCCCGCAGCAGACGGCGCAGGCTGTCGGCGATGTCGTCCTTCAGTTGTCTGAGCGCCAATGCCAACTGCTCCGCCTCCTCGTCCGACAGGTTTTCCAGGGCATTGTCCATGTCGGGCGGAAGTTCGGCCTTGCCGTCAAAGAAGATGGGGAACAGTTCGTCGAAGACCGGCAGGTGGATCGTGCGCTTGATCAGCGTGGAACGCAGGCTGATGCGGAATGGTTCCCGATCCTTGACGCCCAGGGCGGTAAGGGCACCCGCCGCATCCACCGTTTCGGCCATGCTCACCGGCACGCCGGCGGCCCGCAACGCACGGGCAAACTGCATCAGTCGAGTTTCCATGTCGCCCTCCGCTGCCTGCTTCCACCGGAACCCTGCTTGCGCTACAGGTACCGGGTGTGGTCGTCTTCGTCTTCGTCTTTGGGTCCCTGATATTCGGGGCCGTCCCCGGACATGGGTTCCAGACGCTGCTGCACCCGTTTCAGATCCCGCTCGTGCTTGAGCAGGACGTTGAGTGTGTCGGACACCAAACCACTATCCAGTCGGTCGGCATTGAGAACCACCAGCGTGCGGGCCCAATCCAGGGTTTCGCTGATGCTCGGATGCTTGCGCAGATCCAAATTGCGCAGGCCCTGCACCATTTCGACGGCCTGCCGGGTCAACGCGCCGTCCAATTCCGGCACCTTCAGGTTGACCACGTCGATCTCCTGCTCCAGTTCCGGGTAGTTGAGGAAAAGATAGAGACACCTGCGCTTGAGGGCCTCGGACAGTTCGCGCGTGTTGTTGCTGGTCAGGAAGACCAGTGGCTGCACCCGGGCCGCCAGGGTGCCGAGCTCGGGCACGCTGATTTGGAAGTCGCTCAGGATCTCCAGCAGGAACGCCTCGAACTCGGCATCCGCCCGGTCGATCTCGTCAATCAAAAGCACCACCGGTTCCGGGCTGAGCAGGGCCTTGAGCAGGGGCCGTTGCAACAGAAAGCGCATCGAGAAGAACACGTTCTCCTCGGCGGCAATCCGGTCCGCCGACTCGGCCAGGCTGCCGGCGGATGCCAGCACCTCCTGCAGCTTGTCCCGCAGCAGCTGGGTGTACAGGAGCTGCTTGGCGTACTCCCACTCATAGAGCGCCTTGGTCTCGTCCAGGCCCTCGTAGCACTGCAGGCGGATCAGTTCGCGCCCGGTGGCGGCCGCCACGACCTTGGCCAACTCGGTCTTGCCAACCCCGGCCGGCCCCTCAATCAACAAGGGCTTCTCCAGCTGATCGCTGAGGTAGGTGATGGTTGCAATTTCAGGCGAGCAGACGTACCCCTGGCCGTGCAGCGCCTCCCGAACCTGGTTTGGAGAAGAAAAGGCGTCGGGCATGGGGCGCGCTCGATGTTGGCTTGAAGAGGCTGCCGCCAGACAGGGCAAGCAGCGGACCTCACAGGCACCGCGGCTCGTGTTGTGGCCGAAGCAAGAGAATCGGCCGGAGTCCAAGTGGGCAACCCCTTGCAGTGTAACGCTTCGGACAAGGCACTACCGGTAGGCCCCTCCGGAGGGTTCGGGTTAAGCGACGGGGCTGTGCCGATCTCGACGGAAGTTGCCGGGAACAAGGCAACTTCTCTCTTCATTCCCACGTACACCGGACCTGAACCGGCATCCGGTTGCCTGCTCCGGCCGGCAGGTAGCCCGATTCGGATGTCGCGCACAGGTATATAATCGGCGGAAGTCGTCCCGGTTGCCGGAGGGCCCGGGACCCCTGTTCATGCACCGGACGCGCCCGTGAACCTTTCATATTTGCTGGATGGCCCGTGGATTTGGGCCTCGGTCGCCG
>DAOUIC010000027.1:0-2736 GCA_034428255.1 Anaerolineales bacterium | reverse complement strand
TGTCCTGGAACCTGGTCGCCACGCCGGACACAATAGCCACGCCGCCCATCGCCGTGGCCGTGCCCGAACTCCTGTCCACGGCCACCCCGACGTTGGCTTCCGTGCAACCCGTCGAGGTGCCGCCCACGCTCGTGCCGTCCACCCCTACGGTCACGGCCACGGCCGCGGCCACCCCGACCAACGTACCCCAGCCGGTGGCGGACACTTCCGTATCCTCGGCTGCCTGCCCAGACCCGAACGTGCAGATTGCGTCCCCGCAACCGGGTGCGGTGGTATCGGGCGATGTCCCGATTGTCGGAACGGCCGATCATGAGGAGTTCTGGTACTACAAACTGGAGCGTACCGAGGGTACGAACTTGGACGGGGCCTTTCTCTACTTCGAAGGCCAGCAGACGGCCGTGTCCAACGGCCCGCTGGGGATTCTCGACACGTCGTTCATGGTGGACGGCGTCCACACGATACGATTGACCGTGGTGGACATCGGCGCGGGAACGGACCTGCCGACCTGCGCGGTGGTGATCACGGTTGCCAACCAAGGCGGTTAGGAGCAACCCCTTTGTCGTTGGGAAACCTGGGAGCCGGACGGTATATGCAGTGAAGACTCAAATCTATGCCCTCAAGACGGTGCCGGAGGCGGTGGCCACCGCCGAGGCCGGTGTCGATTTCATCGGTATCACAGTGGGAGAACGGGGGCGCCTGCCCTGGGAACTGGACTTCCGCCTCGGTCGGGAAATCTTCGCCGCGGTGCGCGGGGTATCCGCGGCCCATGTTCTGGCCCTGACAGTGGCCTGGGAAGAGGAGGAGATAGTGGAGACTGCGGTGCAGACATCGCCGGACATCGTTCACCTGTCGGGGGATTTCGAGTGCTACACGCCCGAACTGGTGGTCAGGCTGCGGTCCAGACTGTCCCCCGTCAAGATCATGATGGCAATTCCGGTGGGAGCCCCGGATTCAGTGGCCAAGGCCACCATGTACGCCCGCGCCGCCGATGTGCTCATCCTGGATACGGATCGCAGCCACGTGCCGGGCGTCGGAGCCACCGGCGAGGTGCACGACTGGAGTCTGAGTGCGGAAATCGTGCGCCGGGTGAACATCCCCGTGGTGCTGGCAGGGGGACTCAGCCCCGACAACGTGCAGGAAGCCATCCGCAGGGTCCGGCCCTGGGCGGTGGACAGTTATACGCACACCAACGCGTCCAACACCAGGTACAAGGATCTCGAAAAGGTGGCTGCCTTCAACCGGGCTGCCAAGGAAACGGCATGAACAGCGGCGGAGGACTCGGGTGAAGGTTCAGATTTACGAGCACGTCCATCCCGACGATGTGCGCCGCAGTATTCAGGCCGGCGTGGATTTCATCGGGGTCAAGCCGGGAGTGGACGGGCTGAGCGAGGGCGAGGTGGACTTCGACCTGTGCCGGAAACTGTACGAGGTGGCGGCCCGGCATCCGGACGTGTTCTGCAACGCACTCACCACGGCCACCGAGACCGACGTCATTGTTGGGATGGTGCAAAGGGCCCGACCCGACGTCCTGCACCTGTCCGGGGACATTCACAAGACCCCGCCGACCCAGGTCGCCGAGATCCGCCGGACGATCTCGCCGGTCAAGGTCATGGCCGCCATCCCGGTGACGGACGTATCCTCCGTGGAACTGGCCCTCGCCTACCAGGGCGTGGTGGACTACTTCCTGCTGGACACCCCCGCGCCCGACGGGGACATCGGGGCCACAGGCCACATGCACGACCTGACCGTGAGTGCAGAAATTGTGCACCGGTCGCAAATTCCGGCGATTCTGGCCGGCGGCCTGGATGCCGGCAATGTGCGGGAGGCGATCCGCCGGGTCGGGCCGTGGGGCGTGGACTCCTTCACCCACACGAACGAGCCGGGCTCCCGCCGGAAGCATCCCGGCCATGTGAAGGCGTTTGCGGCAGCCGCCAGGGGATGACGGTGCCGGACGACCGGGGCCGGGGCATCCTGTTCGGGGATGTCTGCGTCGATCTGGTGCTGAGCGTTCCCGAGGAGACCGGCAAGGCCCCTCGGCAAGCATCGCCCGAGGTACACGGCGGCGGGACGGTGGCCAACACCGCCGTGGCCCTGGCGCGCCTGGGTGTCAAGACCCATTTCGTTGGGGTGGTGGGGGATGATCTCTTTGGTCGGGGGGCCTTGGAGGAACTGGTCGCCGAGGGAGTTGACATCTCGCGCGTGGAGCTTTCCGGGCGGCGGCCCACGATGATAGTGATTGCCCTGATCGACGGGACCGGTCAGCGTACGGTGTTGGGCTGGCCGCGGCGGGACCAGGCCTTTGCGGAACTGAACGAGAGACAGCTGGCCGGTCTGGAACTCACAGCCCGCGACTGGCTGCACACGTCGGGGGTCTGCATGGTGCAGGAGCATGGCCGGCGGGCCACGCTCCGGGCCCTTGATGGGGCCCGCGCGCGCAAGGTTCGCTCCTCATTCGACCTCAATCTGCGGCTGGGCCTCGAAGGCGACAGCCTCCCGGGCAGCTATGTTGAGGCGCTGTGGGCAGCGATTGGGCGTGCGGACTTCGTCCTGGGTTCCGCGGACGAGGAGCTGTTTCACCTGATCCCGGCCGAGCCGGATCTGCGGAGGGCAACGGCCCGTCTGGCCAGGGAGGGCCAATGCGTTGCCATCATGCGGGAAGGGCCCGTCGGCGCCCATGTGTCGGAGTTCGGTTCCCCGGCCGTGACCATTCCGCCGTTTCGGGTGCCGGTTGTGGAC
>DAOUIC010000026.1:0-2478 GCA_034428255.1 Anaerolineales bacterium | reverse complement strand
GTCACAGGACCTTGCTGCATGTCGAAATCGATGCCCAGGCCATGCCCGGACTTGCCGTGATGGGTGTCCAGGTGCATCAGTCGGGGACGGCCGGCGGCGACATTGATGTTGGCCGGACCATCATGTCCCATGAGGATGGAGTTCTCGTTGAAGTCCATGGCGAAGAACTCAACGAACATGCCGCCGCCACCCAGCAGGTCCAGAATCTTCATGGCCATCGCGGTCTTGACATCGCCTTCGGTGACGCCGGGCCGTCCCATGGCCGCGAGTCGGGACACAGCCAGGCCGGACTGGGCGCGCAGCTGGGTCATCAGTTCGCGCTCGCCCCACCAGTAGTAGCCAAAGGCGGAAATGTCATGTTTGCGGATGACGGCATCGTAGGCCACCGCAACCTGGGCTGAAAACCGCATGTGATCACGGGTCACGGTGGAATCCACTGCATAGGTCGTTTCGAAGTGGGTCAGCATTTCTTCCAGCTGATCTTCCGTGACCGCCTGAAAAGCGTTCTCGAACTCCTCGACCTCGGGCCGCACCAGCATGCGGCCGGTCGCCCTCAGCAACCTCGACTCGTCAATGGGCATGTCGGTCATGCCGGGATACACCTGCCCGATCAGCCCCATGTTCATGCCAAGGAACTCGCGGGCGGCCGCGGCGCCGGTGAAGTCGGACCGGAGCTCATGTTGCAGCCGCGAGTCGTCAAAGGGACCGGTGCGGACCCGGAAACGTCGGCCCTGGCCAATCAGGGCTCCGGCCAGCTCCGGTACACAACAGACGGCTTCGTGGTGCAGATAGTCCGTCGTATCCGCCGTGGCGTAGTCGTAGGCACGGTCCTCATGGGCATTGAGAATGCGAACCGGAACGCGCAATCCCTGAAGTGCCGGCAGCATGTCCATGCTTGGCGTGTAGCCGAAGGGAAAGACCAGCACCAGGTCCACCTCTTCCCGGGCGAAGAGCTTGCCGGCCGCACGCGACTTTTCCGGCGTGTCCACCAACTCGGGTGCAATGATGTCGGCCATAGGTTCCAGCATGTTCCGGAGCCTTTCGTACATGCGCAGGCCCATCTGCCTGAGGCGCGGATACTGGTCCCAGTAATAGTGGTGACCGGCGGGCAGCAGGCCGATCCGGGCACGGACTTTGGGGTTCACGGCCGTTCTGGTCCTTGTTGTGTCGCGTGAATTCCGGGAGTACTGCAGGAGGAGCGAACCGGGCCGGCCGCCTTGGCCGGGATTCGGCCTACCAGGCCATCAGAGGCCGTTCGCCGGCGCGGGTCCGGTCGTTGAGGATGTGTCCAAGGAGATGGCCGCAGTGCGCCATCTCCATTTTGTGCCGGGCATGCTCCACCAGCAACGCAATCTGCCTGGCATTCCGGTCAATCCGGTAGATGGACCAGGGATGGAAGATGGGCAGATAGTAGGGGAAGTCCGTCCGCAGGCAGTAGTCGATGCCCGGAGCGTACGCGTCGTACACCCCTCGGGCATCGCCCGGCACGGTAGCCGGCAGCGACCAAGGCAGGACGGGAGGCCAGTGGGTGCTGGCGGGTTGCCCCGTCAAGATGTTGTCATGCCAGGCATGGGAGGGTGTCTCAAGCAAATCCGGAAAGCCGTCCTCCGTATACCAGAAAGGCTCGTTGAACGGAGCCGGCACGGTGCGCGCGGGGCCGGCCCCTACGCTGCGCACATATCGGTAACCCGCCTCCTGCATGATGCCGAGGAGGCGGGGATGGCCCGCAAACCCCCGCGTGTAGCCTCCCGGGGCCGTGAGGCCGGTAACCGGTTTGCAAAACGTGTCCTCTATCAGCTTCTTGGAGTCGGCCAGCTCATAGTGCAAGGCGTCGGCATCGCCCCGGTCGTCCAGGGCAATCAAGTCCGGGTGGGTAAAGCTGTGGCACTGGATGTCAAACAGGGAGTGGTCCAGGATTTCGCGCAGTTCCCTTCCGGCCAACTCCAGCATCCTGGCGACCAGGAAGAAAGTGGCCGGAACATCCTGTTCCAGATGCACATCGGCCACGGCGCGCACACCGGCCAGAAACTCCCGGATCCGTTTCGGGGTGTAGTCGAACCCGCAGAAGTCCCGCTCCCACCAGGGGTACACCGCTTCGGTGTCATAGGCGGATACATACATCGACATCATGCACCTCCTTTTGAGCAGGACCACAGTCGCACGGCCGGGCAGCGTCAGGGATGGAACCCCAACCTGGCCAAGCGGTCACTTTCACTCTCCGGAGTTGCCACAGTGTGAACCCGTGAGGGATCAGCCCCGGCCCAGATAGGCCTGGGTGGTGGGCAGGACGATGGTCTCCAGGACGTTGACATGGAGCGGCAGCATCACCATGACCAAGGCCGTCTCCGCCAGTTCGTCCACGGTCATCATGGGCTCCTGGTCCGTCGGGGTGTCGCTGACAGCCCGGCGCTCGGTCAGGATGTTGCCGGGGTGCAGCACGCTGCAGACGATGTCGTGGTCCCGGCCCTCCAGGGCGAT
>DAOUIC010000025.1:0-1770 GCA_034428255.1 Anaerolineales bacterium | reverse complement strand
GGACCGCCGCCAAACGGAATGAAGGCGTACCCCGCGTCCTTGGCTGCAGCCGGGTCCAGGAAGCGCTCCGGATCGAACACATCCGGATTGGGCCAATGTTGAGGGTTCCTGTGAAGCAGAAATGGTGAGATATTGAGCAGATCCCCTTCCCGCACCACCAGGCCGGACGGCAAGGTATCCGGCTCCAGGGCCACACGTCGAATGGCCCAACCGGCGGGAAACAACCTCAGGGCTTCGTCCACGACAGCCCGGCCATAGCGAAACCTGGCCAAGTCCTCAAGGGTCCAACTTCCGTCCGCAGGAAAGGCCAAACTGGCTTCCTGCAACCGCCGCGCCACATCCGGATGTTGTCCAACCAGCAACAGAATCCAGCAGATGGTGGCCGACGTGGTTTCGTAGCCGGCCAGGAGGAGCGTTACCAGGTCGTCGCGCACCTCCTGTCTGGTGAACTTCGCCTCGCCGGTTTCTTCATCGCGCGCCAGGCAGTAGCCAAGCACCGTCTGGTCATCCATGGTCCCTGCATCGATCCGGTCGTACACAAACCGGTCGATGGCGGCCAGGTTCGAGTGATAGGCGCGGGTCCACGGCCACGCCCGGGAGGTTAGGAATGACGGCAGGGCGGACTGCCAAACCTGCTGGGACACAAGATTGTCGAAGGAATCCAGGAACTTTCTCCACCCCTCCGGCCGTTCCGCACCGAACAGAGCTGTGTAGATCACCCAGCGGGTGAGGGAGACGGCCGCCTCCTCGACCGTGGACGACGATCCCTTCACCAGCCTGTGCACGGCTTCCTGGGTGCGGGCCTGAACCAAAGGGAAGTATCGGGCCAGCTGCCGATGGTTGAACGCCTGCTTCAGTTCGCGCCGATGATGACGCCAAGCCGGACCTTCGGAGTTGGAAATGCCCTCCCCCAGAAGCCTTTCCGTAGTGTCCAATCGCTTGCCATAGGCTTTCGCCCGGTCCTGCATGACATGCTTGACGTCCGTCAGGTTGGTGATGACCGTCATCCGAACGGAACCGACCCGGAAACGGGCGACTTCCCCCTGGCGGCGCCACTCCTGCAGGAACAGGTCGTGCAGGTTTCCCTGCACCAGGTACCTGAGCGCATGCAGGGGGTTTATCAGACGGTACGGCGGATCCCTCGTCATGGCGCCGGATCCCCCCTGCCTACCGCTTCGTCACGACCACCAAACCCGCCAGCCCCCTGCGTCGTCAACTGCAGGCCGGCTGAAAGCATTGAGGTCCCCAAGCCACGGCTCGAACCCGCAAACTCGACTCGCGGTTTAGGACGGGGCAAACACCAGATCGCATGCCTCTGCGGGCATCCAGTGCGCGTCCTGGCCGATCCACTTCACGTTGCATCCAATCGGATTGGTCAACGGCTGCGAGATTGGTTGGCCCGAAGTATGTTCCGCCAATGCTCTTTGCAGATCGTTGACGGTGGCCTTGTCGCCCTCTCGGGGATTGTCGATGCCGCGCCCGGTGTAGACCAGCTTGCGGTCACTGTCAAACACATAGAAATGTGGGGTTCTCAGGGCACCGTAGGCCAAGGCTACCGCCTGTGATTCGTCCCTGAGATAAGTCCACGGAAAGTGATGTTCCGACATGCGCCGCACCATGCCGTCGAAGTCGTCATCGGCCGCGACGTGCACGCTGTTGGAATTGACGCCGACGAAGCGGACGCCCTGATCCTTGAATTCATCAGCCGTGGCGCGGGTGTTTTCGTCAGACCCGATTACAAAGGGGCAGTGGTTGCAGGTGAAGAAGACC
>DAOUIC010000024.1:0-3962 GCA_034428255.1 Anaerolineales bacterium | reverse complement strand
CGGTGCAGAAGTCCTCGACCGGCACCGAGCGGTTGCCGTTGGGGCCGAAGATGTTGGCGACGGCCTTGTGGGCAATCAGGTTGGGGATCGCATCGGCGGCCGGAGAGGCGTTGCAAAGGTTGCCGCCGAAGGTGGCCCGGCCCTGGATTTGGGTCCCGCCAATCAGCGAGGAGGAGTCGTGCAGGGCCGGGTAGTTGTCCCGGATCAGCTCGCTGGAGTTCAGGATGTGGCAGGGCACGGCCGCACCGATGGTGAGGCCGGAGTCGTCCAGGGCGAGGACGTTGAGCTCGTCAATCTTCTTGACGTCAACGACGACGGAAGGATCTCCCTTCCCGTCCTTCATGGCGGCCAGCAAATCGGTGCCGCCGCTCAGGATCGAGGCATTGCCGTTCTGCGAGGCCAGTACGGCGACGGCCTCGTTGAGACTGGTCGGCGCAGCGTAGTCGAAAGCGTGCAACTCAACACCTCCCGGGTGTCCGAATCATGTGATTTTGATGTGCGTTTGAAGCCAGGTGAATTCGGCCGAAAATGTTAGCACAGTGAATTGGAGGTCCGACCGCGCGGCATGGACGTCCGGGGCTTGGTTTGGTTGCGTGAGCGAGGTGCGGACCTCCTGGAACGCGACCTCCTCCTGCCGGCGCGGCAGGTACCCGGTGAGGACGGCGGCCGGGTTCCGGCAGAGCAAGGCCTGGGGAATCCCGGTGACCGGCCGGGGCGCGCAGGAGCAGTCGGCGCCGGTGTCCGAAAGCCATCGGATGTGTCCGGCGGAGAGGCAGGTCCGAAACGCCAACCTCCCGATCCCAGATTCGAATCCGTGTGCCGCGGGGTCGCGCAAATTCCGGAACCGCCCACGCGGTTCCGGGCAGGCAGCGTGATGGTTGGTGGTCGGCGCACATGGACGGACGCCCGTTGCCGCTTCCGGTTGTACGGCCTCCGTTGCACTGGTCCACGCGAGGGGGGGTGTCGGCCATGACATGCCCGGTTCCGGCTGTCAGCCCTTGACAGCCCCCAGGGTTACATTGGTGAGCAGAGACTTGCGGCCCGCGATGAAAATAACGACCACGGGCAACGTGGCGATGAACGCGCCGGCCAGAATCATGCCGTACTCGATTTTGTACAGCCCGACCAGTGTGGCCAGTCCGATCGGGAACGTGAATTTCTCCGTGGTGCGCAGGACGATCAAGGGCCACAGGTAGTCGTTCCAGCTGGCCAGAAAGGTCAGCACTGCCAATACGGACAAGGCACCGCGGCTGAGCGGCAGGCCCAGGCGCGCGTAGATCCCCAGCTCGGATGCCCCGTCGATGCGGGCGGCGTCCAGCAACTCGTCCGGCACCGACAGCATGTTCTGCCGCATGAAGAAGGCCCCGAAAGCGGTCACCGCTCCGGGTACCACGATGGCCAGGTAGCTGTCGATCCAGTTGATCCTGACCATGAAGAGAAAGAGCGGCACCAGGGTCATCTGGAACGGGAACGTCAAGGTGGCCAGCAGGGCCAGAAAGAGGGTCCGCTTGCCGCGGAACTCGTACTTGGCAAAGCCCCAGCCCACCATGGTGGCCACCCACAGGGCCAACACGGTCTGCGACACGGCCACGAAGGCGCTGTTGCCGAACTGCCGCAGATAGGGGATCTGCTCGCCTGCCAGGAGCCGCGCGTAGTTCTGCCCCGTGGGCTCCAGGGGCCACCAGGTCAGGGGCAGGGCAAAAATGTCGGCATCGAACTTGAACGAGCCGGAAATCATGTACACGAAGGGGGCGCCGGTGAGCAGGACTCCCAGGAAGAGCACGATGTAGGTCAGGACCGAATCAACGCCGACACGCGGGCTGGTTTGCCCCTGTGCCGCGGCGGCCGGGTGGCGGCTGGCCATTCAGATCTCCCGAAACATGCCCAGGATGCGGACCTGAACGAACGTCAGGACCAGAATGATGAGGGCCAGGGTGATGCCCAGGGCGGCGGCGTAGCCGAACTTGAGGAAACGGAAGCCGTTCATGTAGAGCAGCATGGTCATGAACAACCCCCCGTTGTCGGGACCGCCGGCGACATCGCCTGTGAGCAGCGCCGGCTCCGCAAACAGGTTGTAGGAGCCAATGA
Organism: Anaerolineales bacterium; assembly: GCA_034428255.1. Taxonomy (GTDB): domain Bacteria; phylum Chloroflexota; class Anaerolineae; order Caldilineales; family Caldilineaceae; genus Bin34. The sequence goes on along the minus strand of DAOUIC010000024.1, from coordinate 1,874 downwards.
TGGCGAAGGTCATCACGAAGATGATGACGGGACGCAGCAACGGCAGAATGATGTGCCGGAACAGGGTCCAGCGGCCGGCCCCGTCCATGATGGCGGCCTCCTTGATTTCGGCGGGGATGTTCTGCAGCCCGGCCATGAAATACAGGGCATTGATGCCCGTCCAGCGCCACAACCCCAGCAGGATGATGGCCGGCAGGATGAACTCGGCGTCCAGCAGCCAGCGGATTTTCTCGAATCCCAGCGGCGCCAGGATCATGTTGTTGATCAGCCCGTATTCATGCTCGAAGACCAGTCCGAAGATGATGGCCACCACCACGCCCGAGGTGATGTTGGGCGTGAAGTAGAACAGGCGGAAGAACTCGCGCCATTTCAAGCGCCTGCGTGTCAGCAGCAGCGCCAGGCCCAGGGCCGCGGGCACGATCAGCAGAACGCTGCCCAGGGCGTAGTAGGTGGTGTTGCCCAGGGCCTTGCGGAACAGATCGTCCTGCAGCAGATCCAGATAGTTCCCGAGGCCGATGAACACGGGAGTGCTGCCGATGCCCGTCATCTGGAACAGGCTGAGACGGGCGGCCCAGAGCACCGGAAACAGATAGAAGATTCCGTAGCCGATGAAGAAGGGGCTTATGAAGAGGTAGGGGGCAAGCTTGCGCGACCTCAGGCCCATGGCAAACGGCAGGGCACGGCCCGCCGGGACCGGACAAGGCCCCGGCGGGCAACAAACAGTTGTATGCGGGCGGGATCAGGCTTCCGCGGCCATGGTGTCGCGGATCTGGTTGGCCACCTCGGAGAAGACGTTGGCGGGCGTCTCTTCCAGATCGTAGATGGCCTGCCACTTGGCTCCCAGCAGGGCGTTCATCTCCGAACGGTAGGGACTTTGATACTGTGCGGGCATGCCGGGCGCCACTTCGGCAAACACGCTTCCCAGATCCTGGCCGGAGAAATACTCGTCGGCGAAATGCAGGCGCTCGTTGTCCATGGCCGGAATGTAGTGCGGGAACAGGTTGGTCATTTCGTAGCGGCGCACATTGCCCTCCACCGAGAGCATGGTGTACTGCACGAAGTCCCAGGCCTCTTCCACGAAGTCGCTGGTCTGGACGATGCAGGCCCCCGTGCCTCCGTAGCAACTGGTTTGGGAGCCGCCTTCCTCCCAGACGGGCAGGGGGCGCGCCTTCCACTTGCCGGTGAGATCCGGCGCGTTGTCCTTGAAGAAACCCGCGTACCAGTCCGCGCCGGTCTGGGTCAGATACTTGCCTTCGTTGACGGCGGCCCACCAGGCGTCCCCGGCCGGCTGCTGATTGGCGATGCCGTGCACATCCCGCAGCGCCAGCAGCCAATCCATGGTTTCGATGCAGATGTCCGAATCCAGGGTGATGTTGCCGTCGGCGTCGAAATAGTCGGCACCGCGCTGGCGGACATAGAGTTCCGCTGGAGCCGAGAAGCTGGTGGCTTTGACATCGTCCGTGGAGACTGCCTGGCCGGCCGCGATGAAATCGTCCCAAGTGACGAGGGCGTCCATGTCCACGCCGGCACCTTCGAAGACGTCGGCCCGGTAGTACAACACCACCGGGGTCAGGGCGTGCTCCACCCCGTAAATCTTGCCCTTGTAGCTGTACAGGGCTTCCCGATTCAGGACCAGATCCTCAAGATAGCCGCCCTCGCTCAGCCGATCCTTGATGTCCACCAGGCCGGGATCGGCGCCGCGCAGGAAACCGCCGAAGCGGCCCTGTTCCAGATCCGCGATGTCCGGGGCGCCGACGCCACCGGTCTGCAAGGCGATCTGAACCTTGTCGTGCATGTCGGTGTAGGCGATCTCGGACACGTCGAGGTTGAAGTCGAAGTCGACCTCGGCCTGATAGTCCTCGCCCATGGAGCGG
>DAOUIC010000023.1:0-1854 GCA_034428255.1 Anaerolineales bacterium | reverse complement strand
TCCGGATCGAAGCCATAGGTCAGGCCTGCCGTGTGGGTCAGCAGATCCCAGATCAGGACCGGCCGTTCGAGGTTGGCATTGGTATTCCCGTCGATGTAAACCTTGAGCTGATGGAACCCGGGCAGGTACTCCCCCACCGGATCGGCGATCTGGAGTTGGCCTTCCTCGAACAGCATCATGGCGGCAACACTCACGATGGGCTTTGTCATCGAGTAGATGCGGAAGATCGTGTCGGCGGCCATCGGGACATCGTTGGCCTTGTCCTGCCAGCCGAACGAGGCAAAGTGGAAGGGTTTGTCCCGGCGTGCCAGCAGGACCTGGATGCCATTCAAGCGGCCCTTGTCGACCATCGCCTGCATCGATGCGTCGAGTCCGGACAGTTGCTGTTCCGAAACGTTGGCCTGGTCTGGCGTGAAAAGCTGCATGGGACTCCCATGGAATGCAATGGGTGCGTGCGGTTGCAGCCGATCTTAGCAGGATGGTGCCTGTCAAGGTTCCTGATGAACAGCGACTACAGGGCTGCTGCGGTGGCCCCCCGCAGCGACGGCCCCGGCGGGTCAGGCCGACTGCCACGGCCTGGTTGTGAAGGCGCCGTTCCAAGCTGCGTTGCGGGCGGCCACCGCCGTGTGGCTCTGGCGCATGGCCACGATTCCGTGGCCGGTCCGGTTCAGTCGTTCAGGGCCGCGTAGGCCTGGCTCTGGAACATGCGGGCAACGTCATGCAGGCCGGACGGCATCAGTTGGGACATGAAGATGCCCAGCAGATCGGCGTTGGGATCGATCCAGAAGTAGGTGTTGGCGGCGCCGGCCCAGCCGTATTCGCCGATCCCCGAGAGATGTCGGTGGCGGCCAGGGGTCTTCAGCACCCTGAAACCCAGGCCGAAGCCGTACGCACCGTAGCCGCCGTCCGCGTTGCCGAAGACCTCCATGCCTTTCTTGAGGTGGTCGGTGGCCATGTAGCGGACCGTGCGCGGTCCGAGGAGGCGCACTCCGTCCAAGGTACCTTCGTTGAGGAGCATTTGTGCGAATCGGAAATAGTCTGCCGTGGTGCCCACCAGTCCGCCGCCGCCGGATTCCGTTTTGACCCCGGTCACCACCGGGTCCCGATCCGGTTTGGGCATGGGCTCCAGTCGGCCATAGTGGTTGGTCTGGTAGTTGACCGACAGCCGCCCCAGATCTTCTTCAGGCACCTGGAACCGGGTGTCCTTCATGCCCAGGGGCTCGAAGATCATCTCGTTCAGGGATTCGCCCAGGGACTTGCCCGTGACCGCGGAAACGACCCATCCGAGCACGTCCGTGGCAATGCTGTAGCGCCACTGCGCACCCGGTTGGAAGACCAGGGGGATCCGGCACAACCGGTCCAGGGCTTCGTCGGGGGTCAACTGACGGTCGAGGACATGGGCTTCCGCGTACATGCGGTCCACGGGGTGCTCGTCAAAGCCGTAAGTAAGGCCGGCCGTGTGCATCAGCAGGTCCCGGACGAGAACCGGCCGCTCGAGGTTGGCGGTGGTGTTCTCATCGACATAGACCTTGAGGTTGTGGAACGCGGGCAGGTATTCGCCTACCGGGTCGGCAATCTGAAGACGCCCTTCCTCGAACAGCATCATGGTGGCCACGCTCACGATGGGCTTGGTCATCGAATAGATGCGGAAGATCGTGTCGGCGGCCATCGGGACATCGTTTGCCTTGTCCTGCCAGCCGAACGAGGCGAAGTGGAAGGGCTTGTCCCGGCGTGCGAGCAGAACCTGGATACCGTTCAAGTGGCCTTTGTCGATCGCTCCCTGCATGGAGGTGTCGAGTCGGGACAGTTGCAGTTCCGAAATGTTGGCCTGTTCGGGGGTGCAAAGCTGCATGG
>DAOUIC010000022.1:0-5004 GCA_034428255.1 Anaerolineales bacterium | reverse complement strand
GTACCAACATCCTTAGGGGTGTCATATTCAGTAGTGCTCCCAATTGATTCGGCATCGTTGCAAGTTCGTTGAGGTTGGTCTTCATCGACATCTTCGGCGAATTCTCCATGTTGGATTGTCGCCAACCTAACTGACTGGTATTGGAAGATGGTAGTAGCCATCCTCCGCCAAGTGAGAACTCGGCCATGTTCCATGAGCTGATAACAGAAATGTGGTCTGCACTTCACCCGCCCAACGGGCGTGTCCGCGCCGGCCCTTTCCGCCTGGACCAAACTCAACCTTGCTGTTCGGCACGTCCTGAGTTGCTCCGGGGAACGCCTCCGATGGACTGCCAGACTGCGTCGGCATGCCTGAAGCCGGCAGCCAAACCATCAAGACCGGTCCCGCTGGCTTCCTCCACGCTGATCCAGCCGTCAAAGCCTTCGGCCCGCAGGATCTTGAGGATCGAGGCGTGGGGACTGGCCCCCGTTCCCGGAACCACCGGCTTGAAGGATCCTGGCTGCTCAATGTCCGCCAGGTGGACGGCGGCCACCCTGCTTTTCACCCGGGCCAGTACCGACTCTGGACGATCCCACAGGGCCAGGTTGTTGGCCGTGTCGAACAGCACCTCCAGCTCGCTGCCCTCGGTTGCCGCGACCAGTTCCAGAAACCGGTCTGCCGGTTGGCTGAAGTCGTTCCAGTGCCAGACGGAACCCCGCGTGTGGTTCTCGTAGAGCGCGGTGACCCCAAGTCCACTGGCGTACGCGGCTGCCTGTGACAGACCTGCGGCAGCCCAGGCCATGCCATCCACCCGGGCCACCCCCGGCCAGCTTTGTCCGGCCGTCAAACGAACGTACGGTGCCTCAAGGCGGGCAGCCGCCTCAATCTGGGCATGGACCGCTGCCTGTTCCCGCCGTCTGGCCTCCAGGTCCGGGAGGGTGAAGTCGGAATAGGTCACCACCATCGCGATCCGGACACCGGCCTGCGCCGCGTGGTCACGCAGCCGGTCCAACTCGGCGCGGTTGTTCCAGTCGAAGTGGGCTACGCTGACATCGGCGCCGTCCAGACCCAAGTCCGCTGCAATGCGAAACCAGTCCGGCAGGGAACGGCGGCCGGATACGAAATCCCCGTACAGCGAAACCGGCAGGCAACTCAGTTTCATGCCGGGGCCGCCTGGGCATTCAGTCCAGCAGGAGCATGGGCGTCTCCATGCGCTCGTGCAGCGTGGCCAGGAACCGGGCGGCCAGCGCGCCGTCCACGGCCCGATGGTCACAGGACAAGGTCAGGTTGAAGACGGACCGCACCGCCGGTTCGCCCTGGACGGCCACCACCGCTTCGCGGATGGCGCCAATCGCCAGGATCGCGGCCTCCGGCGGATTCACAATGGCCTTGAACTCCTCCACGCCGAACATGCCCAGGTTGGTGATGCTGAAGGTCCCGCCCGTCATCTCCGGGAGCGTCAGTTGGCCCGTTCGCGCCCCCTGCACCAGGTGGCGCCGGCGATCCGCCAATTCGGACAGGGACAGCGTGTCCGCTGCATGGAACACCGGCACCAGCAGGCCGTCCTCAACAGCCACGGCCATGCCAATGTTCACCTGCGGATGCTGATGGATGCGGCCATCCCGCCAACTGGCGTTGAGGCGCGGATGATCGCGCAGAGATACGGCCGTGATGCGCAACAGGAGGTCCGAGATCGTGATGTCCTCCCTGCCCTGTCGACGCAGGGCATCGCGCCACGCGAGCAACTGGGTGGCATCCACAGTCCGGGAGAGGTAGAAGTGCGGGACGGTCTGCCAGCTTTCGGTCAGACGACTGGCCATGACCTGCCACATGCGGCTCGGCTCCAGTTCGACCGCGTCCGTCGGTAGCGGACCGGGGACATCCCTGGCCTCAGAGGCAAATGCCTCCACGTCGGCTGTCAACACCGCACCGTCGGGACCGCTTCCGGAGATGGCGGCCAAATCAAGGCCGCCTTCGCGTGCCAAGCGGCGCGCCTTGGGCGAGGCCAGGACCGGCCCTTCGACTTGGGCCTGTGCCGCGGCATGATGCCGTTCGACATCCGCCTTGGTGATGCGGCCACCCGTACCTGCAACCTGGGTAAGGTCGATGCCGAGTTCCGCGGCCAGCCGGCGCGCGACCGGCGAGGCCGCCGGAATCCTGGCCGGTGTACCGGGCAGCGCGGCTTCTCCGGTGGAGACAGGCCCGGGCTCTGCCGCAGGTGCGGCCGGTGTGTCGGCAGGCAAGGATTCGCCGGGTTCCAGTACCCAGGCCACGGCCCGGCCTACCGGCACTTCCTCCCCTTCCGCGGCCGAAAGGCCGGCCAGGACGCCATCCGCCGGGGACTCAATCTCGACGGTGATCTTGTCCGTGGCGATCTCCATCACGGGATCACCGACCGTCACCGCGTCGCCCTCTCCGCGCAGCCAGCGCAACAACGTACCGGTATCCTGGTTCATCCCCAGGACCGGCATGATCACTTCGTGTGGCATGGTCCTTCAGCCCTCAGGCCGCGCCGCACAGGACGCGCGCCGTCTCGAAGATGCCGTCCGCTTTGGGGATGGTCTGCTCCTCGAGGGACGGGGCAAACGGAACCGGCACGTTCATGGCCCCCAGGCGCCGCACCGGCGCGTCCAGGTAGTAGAAGGCCCCGTCGGCAATGACGGAAGCCAACTCGCCGGTGACACCATAGCGCTCGCACCCCTCGTCCACCACCATGGCGCGGCTGGTGCGCTTGGCACTCTCGACCAGCGTGTCGGTGTCCAAGGGCACCATCGTGCGCGGATCCACAACCTCGGCCTCCAAGCCGATCCCGGCCAGTCGCTCGGCAGCCGTCAGGGCCTCCTGCACCATGCTGCTGGTGGCCACGATTGTGATGTCCCGACCCGGCCGCTTGATCTCCGCCTGTCCCAGGGGAATCAGAAACTCCTCTTCCTCCACCGGACCGGTCACGCTGTACATCATCTTGTCCTCGAAGATCGCAACCGGGTTGTCGTCCCGGATGGCGCTCTTGAGCAAGCCCTTGGCATCCCTGGGCGTGGCCGGCAGGGCCACCTTCATGCCCGGCACGTGGCTGAGCCAGGCGTGCAGGGACTGGGAATGCTGGGCGGCCGATGCCCGGCCGGCCCCCATGGTGGTGCGCAGCACCATCGGCACGCGCAACTTGCCCCCGGACATGTAGTGGGTCTTGGCGGCCTGGTTCGTCATCTGGTCCATGACGAACGTGGTGAAGTCGCCAAACATGATCTCCACAATCGGCCGCATGCCGGTCATGGCGGCGCCCACGCCAATGCCGGCGATGCCGGACTCCGAGATGGGCGAGTCAATGACCCGGTCGGCACCGAACTCCGCCTGCAGACCGGTCAGGATCTTGAAGACGTTGCCCGCGGCGCCGATGTCCTCGCCGATCATGAACACGGTCGGATCGCGGCGCATCTCTTCGACAATCGCCTCGCGCACGGCCTCGCCGTAGGTGATTTCGCGCACGGTACCGTTAGGCGTAGACATGGGTTGTCACCTCCGAAGCCTCCGGGATCGGTTCTTCCAAGGCCTTGGCCGCAGAATCGTCCACGGCCGTCCGGACCTCGGCCTCCAACTGTTCGACTACTTCGGACGCCACGTCAAACTCGGTCTCCAGCCAAGCGGCCAGATTTTGCAGGGGATCGCGCGTGGCCTGCCACTCCTCCTCTTCCGCCTGGGTCCGGTAGGGTCGATCCACATCCCCGACGTGATGGCCCCGGTAGCGGTAGGTGGTGCACTGCAGGAATGAGGGGCCGTCGCCCCGGCGGGCCGCCGCAACTACTTCCCCGGCCACCCGCGACACCTCCCGAATGTCCTGTCCGTCAACCTCGTGCGACGGTATCCCGAACGCCCGAGCCCGATCCAGGATCTCGCCTGCGATGGTCTGGTCGTTGGGGGTGTATTCCCCGTAATGGTTGTTCTCACAGACATACAGTACCGGCAGCTTCCAGAGCGCGGCCATGTTCATCGACTCGTACAGCTGGCCTTGGCCCAGCGCCCCGTCGCCGAAGAAGGCCACGGCCACTTCATCCGTGCCGCGCAACTTGGCGGACAGACCCGCCCCGGCCACAATGGCGGTGCTGCCCCCGACGATGCCGTTGGCACCAAGGTTTCCGGTGTCCTGGTCCGCAATGTGCATGGACCCGCCCTTGCCTCCGCAGTAGCCTGTGGCGCGCCCCATCAGTTCCGCGAACATGCGCCCCACATCGGCACCCTTGGCCAGGCAGTGCCCGTGTCCCCGGTGCGTACTGGTGATCCAGTCGTCGTCCCGCAGCACGCTGCAGACCCCGACAGCCACCGCCTCCTCCCCAATATAGAGGTGTGTAATGCCGGGTATCAGCCCGCGTGTGTACAGATTGTCCGACACCTCCTCGAAGCAGCGGATGCGGTACATCTGCTCGTACAGGTGCAGCCAGTGTTCCACATCCTGACCGGGAGTCTCCGTTGGCATGAGTTCCACCTCCTTGCAACTGTTCCGGCTCAAACCAGTACTTCGATAAAGCGGGGTCCGCGGTTGGTCAGGGCCGAGCGCATCTGATCCACCAGCTCCTCGCAACTGTTGGCCCGGCTGGCCTCGACCCCCATGCCCTGCGACAAGGATACCCAGTCGATGTCGGGTTGCGTGAGATCGAGCATGGCCTTGCTGGTTTGGCCCTTGGCATCCGGTGCCAATCGTTCCAGCTCGCCCTGCAGAATGCGATAGGCACCATTGTTGAACATGATGGTCAGCACCTGGCACTGTTCCCGGGCCATTGACCACAGGCCCTGCAGCGTGTACATGGCGGAGCCGTCCGATTCCATGGCAAACACCTGCCGGTCCGGACACGCGATCGCGGCGCCCAGGGCCGCGGGCAGACCCTGGCCGATGGAACCGCCGGTGATGTTCAGCCAGTCGTGGGGCCGCGCCCCGGCCGTCTGGGCCTGGGAGGACCGCCCCGACGTAACCGCCTCGTCCGAGACGATGGTGTCTTCCGGCATCAGGTGCGCCACGGCCGCCCACACCTTTTC
>DAOUIC010000021.1:0-1981 GCA_034428255.1 Anaerolineales bacterium | reverse complement strand
CGGAGCAGGGGCGTGTGCGCCTGGAACAGGGGGTATGGGGACGGCTGCGGCACCTCGTGGAACGCTGGCACGACATGGTCCGCAGCACGCGGGTCCCGGACATCCCTGCCGCCACCAACCGGTTGGGTGCCCTCCGGTCGCGCTTCAAACCCCGGGCCCGCCTGGCACGGGGACTGCGGAGGTGGGAGCCCTCCGCTTCGTGTGCCTGATGGCCCACGGCATAGCCTGAACCGACGCAGGGAGCCCGCTTGTACAGAGGCCGCCAATGACGGGCCGGAACCAACTTCAACGAGATTGAAACGGTGCCCGCGGGTCACGTTCAGGCTCTGGCTTCCTACTGCCACAATAGAATTACTCGTTGCGCCTGCGGGAACAGCGGACAATGCGATCAACCCGCATGGATTACGGAGGTACTGTCATGAAATCGGTGCTACTGCTGCTGCTGGCGTTTGTGGGTTGCTTCCTGCTGGCGCTCTTCCTGCTTGCCCTCGGCTTGCAAGTGCTGGAAATGAACCAGTGGCAGGGCGTGGCGCTGGGCATCGCCATATGGATCCTCAACATAGGGTCGCTGGCGTTGTTGGTAGCCGCTGTCTGGCGCGGCATCAAAATCTTCAAGAACCGCCGCGGCGCAATACAGCACCGCTAACGCCGGCGTGCCGCACCAACCGGTCGGCGACGGAGGCGTGTGAAATTCGTCCCGTCTCCGGGGTTCGTGGCCAATTGACAACCTGTGGCCGCAGCCGGCTCGTACGCAACAGCAGGCCTAATCAGCAGACCCGGGCGCGCGAACGCCTCATATTGGCAGGGTGCGGACGGATCAGGTAGGATACGCCTTGTCTCCGAGTTCCAACCGCCCGAACCGGTAATCGGTCCTGCACCATGCCAGGATCGGCCAGGTCCCGGCCGCCTGTCTGTGGCCCGCATTCCCCGTGAACGAAGTCGCCAACACACCCCAGGATTTCCTGCCCCTGCTGGTCATCGTTGTGGTGGCGCTGGCGGTGGCCGGCATTGTCATCGTCCTGTCGGTGCTCCTGGGACCCCGCCGGGAACTTGACGCGAAGTCGGAAGCCTACGAGTCCGGCATCCGGCCGTTCGCCGACACCCGGCGCCGCTTCCCGGTGCAGTACTACCTGATTGCCGTCCTTTTCATCATTTTCGACATCGAAGTAGTCTTTCTCTATCCTTGGGCCACAACCCTGCACAACGATGCCCTCAAGAAAGTATCGTTGGCGGCCATGGGAGTGTTTATGGCCGTGGTGGTGATTGGTTTCGTATACGAGTGGCGCAAGGGCGCCCTCGACTGGGACTAGACGGCACAGACTGCAGGCACGCCAGCGGGAGTCGGACCACCCATGGGTCTGGAATCGAATTTAAAGGAAGGCAGCCTGGTTACGGCGAGGCTGGAAGACCTCGTCAACTGGGCGCGCCGCAACAGCACCTGGCCCCTCCTGTTCGGCTTGGCCTGCTGCGCCATGGAGATGATCGCCGCCGGCACCGCCCGGCACGACATCGCCCGCTACGGATCCGAACTGTTCCGGGCCACGCCCCGCCAGGCCGACCTCATCATCGTGTCCGGCCGGGTCAGCAACAAGATGGCCCCCGTCATCCGACGCCTGCACGACCAGATGCTCGAACCCAAGTGGGTGATCGCCATGGGCATCTGCGCCAGCGCCGGCGGCCCGTTCAACAACTACGCCATCGTGCAGGGCGTCGACAAGATCATTCCGGTCGACGTCTATGTGCCCGGCTGCCCGCCCCGGCCCGAAGCCCTGCTCTACGGCATGGAGCTTCTGCGCCAAAAGCAGACGGGCGAGCACTTCTCCAAGTATGTCTTTGCCCCTGAACAGCCCGGGGTGCCGGCCGAAGCCGAACAGGCCATGACGGGCTTGGCCCCGCGCATCGGCTAAGGCCAATTCCCCGGACCTCGGTTCCGCGATCGACGGGATCCCGCGCTGCCAAGCGGCTGCTCCACCACCGCCTG
>DAOUIC010000020.1:0-1615 GCA_034428255.1 Anaerolineales bacterium | reverse complement strand
TCCAGCTGGCCTGGTTCGGCCATACCGACGAACGCAACGCCGACGCGTGGTACGCCCACGTCGACGTCAACCCGGAAGGCGGCCAGTGGCTGTCGGACATGGACCTGCGCCAGGACTTCAACGCGGTCAAGGCGGACCTGTTCGCCTGGTCCGGCGACCACTCCCAGTACGTTTCCAAGAATGCCATCATCCACATGGGCAAGGGGTTGGACTCCTGGGGTACCTACTGCAAGGCCAGGAAACACGGCAAGCCCCACCGCAAGGTTGGATTTCCGCCGCTTCGCAAGCGGCACCGCAAAGTTGCCTTCACACCGTCCAACGGCCGCAACAGCATCAAGGTGGATGGCAAGCAGGTGTACCTGCCCAGGATCGGCTGGGTGCGGATGCGGGAGGCACTGCGGTTCGAGGGCGACATCATGGGCGTCACGGTCAGCCGAAAGGCCGGACGCTGGTACGCGTCGTTCACGGTGGACACGGGCAAGCCCGCGCCGGAAGCCAGGCCCGGCCCCACGGTGGGCATCGACATGGGGGTGAAGACGCTCGCCACGGTCTCGGACGGCAGTGGCAACGCGCCCGACACCTACGCCAACCCTGCCGCCCTGCAAGCCGAACTGAAATCCATCCGCAGGCTGGACAAGGCCATCGCCCGCAGCCGGAACACGCACGGCAAGGAGAACCCAAGCAAGCGGAGGGACAGGAAGTACGCCAAGCGACAACGCGCCTACGCCAACGCGGCCCACATTCGGAACGACCACCACCACCAGGCCACCGCGCAGATCGCCAAACGCGGCGGTACGGTGAAGGTGGAAACGCTTAATGTGGTCGGCATGAAGCGCAACCGGCGACTGGCCCGTGCCATCAGCGACGCGGGCCTGTCGGAGTTCGTACGGCAACTGGAATACAAGTGCGCCTAGCACGGAGCCGGGTTTGTGCGCATGGATCGCTGGTATCCGTCCTCGAAAACGTGCAGTGCGTGTGGGGCCGTGAAGCAGTCGCTGCTGTTGTCGGAACGCACCTACCGCTGCAACCGCTGCGGCTTCGAGTGCGACCGGGACGAGAACGCCGCCCGGAACATCCAGGCGTACACGGGTCATTCGGAGCCGGCCCGACATCTCAACGAGTTCCCCGGGCCGGCGAGGTCCGCCGGCGGAGAAATGGACGTGGAGACCGATAGGCCGCATCACCGAGAGGCTTGCGCACGGTCCGTGAAGCGTCTACCAGACAGCCAGCCTCCCTGTTCGGCGATTGCACCGGACTGTGGCAGGTTGGCATAGGTTCTGGAGACCGGCCCTATATACTTGGCAGGGACATACCTGTATCCAGGAAAACAGGCACGTGTGGTCATGAGTACTCCTCCATCCTCCTCCAACGGAGTGCGCTCATCTCGTCCCCACCAGGAGATTGGCAGTCCAGAATTGGAATGGGGACCGCGGGAGCCTGCGTGCGATGCACGGGCCCTTGAAGTGGCCGGTTGGCTGCAGGCGCGGTTGCCCAATCACACTGTCCTACTCGTTCGGATCCCGCGCGCGCGGTGATTACAAACCCCACTCCGACATCGACCTCATTGTGCTGGGGGAAGACAACTCTTCGACTTGGCCGCAAGGGCTGCATTCGC
>DAOUIC010000019.1:0-6900 GCA_034428255.1 Anaerolineales bacterium | reverse complement strand
CCATGAATCCGGCGGCCTTTTCAGATCGATCCGCTGTCTGCAGCAACGCTGGCTCTGCCGCCAGGATGTCCGCCACAGATGAAGGGCCATGGGCCCCGCGGGTCTAGTTCATTTCACAGCCTTCCTTCACATACAGAAGCTTGTGGTTCGTCCACGAGCCGTGATGGTACACGGGACCTGTCACCACATTGCCCAGACAGTTGGTGAACAGGTGGTAGATCCCGGGCTGTTCCACAAAGGTGAAGAAGGGATTGTTGTCGTAAATCCACTGGTTCCGCACCTGTTCCCATTCCATGAACTCGGGCGTCCCGAATACATGCTGTGCAAGGTTCTCATGGATGGTCAGGAACTCCTTTATCCAATCAGGCGGCTCTTCTCCCCGTTCGCCGTCCGACTGGTACCAGGCCTGATACAGGGGACCGGTGTTCGTTGTGGGCAGATACTCGGGGTAGGAAGGATTGTGGGAGTGCCACAACGGGGCCGTGTTCCAGGTGATGCCCGACTTGTGCTCGTTGGCGGTCCGGGTCTGGTTGTTGATGCCGGATTCGAACTGCTGATAGTCGGTGCGCAGGCCTACGGCCTCGAAATAGTCCTTGAGGAACGGTGCCTGTTCAAAGTAGCCGCCCCACTGATCCAGGTGAATGAAGATTTCGAACTCCTCACCGTCCGGCCCCAATCGGAAACCATCGGCATCCCTTTCCGCCATGCCCATTTCGTCCAGCAGCGCATTCGCCCCGTCGGGATCGTACACAGCCGTCTGGGTGGCGGGCAGGGATCCCTGGGCGAAGTAGAGTTCGTCCAGCAGCTCCTGGCTGTCGATGGCCAGTTGGAGCGCCTCCCGGAACCTCCCATCATTCACCGCGGCCCTCCAGCCTGGATCGTCGTAGCTCAGGTTGAGGTAGAACATCCGCGAGTCTTTGTTCGGGTAGATGAGGGTGATGTAATTGCCTTCCTCCTGCCTCTCCATCAACAGGGGCAGCACCGTCAAGTCGGTCTGCCAGTGGTAGTGGGCCTGCCGCGAGAACATGAGAAGCTCGGCCTGTTCCTTGGCCGAAAATCCGATATTGACGTACTTGCGGTAGTCGGGATAGGGCAACTGGTTCCCGGCCGTGTCCACGGCGTGATAGTAGGGATTGCGCACGAGGGTGAACCGGTCGCCTTCGTGTTCCGTCAGCAGGTAGGTGTTGAGCTGTGGGAATCCGATGGAATGATCCGCGGTGTTCTGCCACATCCGCATATCGGTCTGATTGAACAGATCCACCCAGGTCTCCAGGCCTTCCTCCGCCACCATGGCGGCAAGGTCGTCCTCACTGCTGTAGGCCGGGTGGTAGCGGGACATGTGGTGCTTGGGCTTGAGCAGGTCGTAATACCCGGTGCCCAAGGCCGTGATGCTGTACTCCCAGGCCTTGTAGGGTTCGGGATAGACCAGTCTGAAGGTGAAATCGTCCACCACCTCCAACGTTGGCTCCGCTCCCCCCGTGAGACCGCCGGTCAGGAGATAGTTGGGCATGGAGGGATAGAGTTCATCATTCTGAAGCACATCCTCCACCGCAAAGGCCACGTCTTCGGTGGTCAAGGGTGTACCGTCGGACCACTTGTGGCCCGCCCGCAACGTCAGCGTCACTTCCGTGTAGTCGTCGCTGATGTCCCAGTCCCGGTAGATGCCGCCCGCCTGAATCTTCGGTTCGCGGTTGTCCGTGATGAACGGCGGCTCCTTCATTTCCACATGAACCACGGTGTAGATAATCTCGCCACCGTAGTCGCCAATCTGGACATCCACCCAGTCCGGGTTGACGGCCAGTCCTTCGCCCAACACCAGGGGTTCGACGGGCAATCGTTCACAGACGCCCGGCAAGGTCCCGGCCGCCACCTGTTCCGCCAGCATCGGAGCCTCGTTGTAGGGGCAGCCGTCATCCGCGACGTCGGCCATCTCCTCAGCCTCGGGTTCGGCCATTTCCGCCGGCGCCTCGGCCGGGCCACAGGCTGCCAACACCAACATCAGACACGCAACAAGCCCAACCAACAAATAGCGGGCTCCCATCAATCTGTACATCTCGTAGCTCCTGGATGATGTCAAGGACGTTCCATACCACTTCGCCAGGAAACATGCACCAGGCACCCGGAAAGGATCCGGGATCTTGCGAATCAGCGTGTCAGGAAATCAAGGCTCTCCTTGAAATGTCAACAGCCAAGTGGCATCGGCATTGTAGGAAGGCCCCGGTAGGGAGTCAAACCGGCAAAATTCATCGACTCCAAGAGCTTCGACTCTGGCGTACCCTCCCCTGCAGGGGCAAAGAATGGCCGTCCTGGCCACTTGGCAACAGCCCCTGCGGTCAGCAGAACGGAGGCTACTGCGCGGCGAAAGTGGTCCTGACAAGGCCTCCTTCGCCCTGTGCGCCGGCTGCCCCGACCGGCGTTTGAGTTCTCTAGAGAGAGTAGGGATCCGCGGCGTCCCGGAGACCGTCTCCCAGGAAGTTGAACATCAATACGGTCACGATGATGAACAGCAGTGGGATCAACTTCCAGGAGTGATGCGCCAGCGCGGCGAAATTCTGGGTTTCCTGCAGCAGAACCCCCCAGCTCACCCCGGGATCCTGCATTCCGATGCCGATGAAGCTCAAGGCGGTCTCACCGATGATAATGCCGGGGATGGCCAGCGTAACCGACACAATGAGGTAACTGGCGAAATTGGGCAGGAGATGAGTCAGAATCGTGTTCAGATCGGAACTGCCTCCAATCTTGGCCGCCGTCACGAAGTCCAGATCACGCAATGAGAGCAACTTGCCCCGCACCACGCGGGCCAGACCCGGCCAGCCAAACAGGGACAGTACGACGGTAATGGCCAGGAAGGTGGCCTCCACACTCCAGTCGGTTGGGATGGCTGCCGACAGGGTGATCCACAACGGCAACGTCGGGATGCTGATCATCAGGTCGATGAAACGCTGGATGATCTCGTCGACCATGCCACCAAAATATCCCGACAACCCGCCAATCACGCAGCCAAGCAGGAAGGAGATGAGTATGCCGGCAAACCCGATGAAGAGTGAAATGCGCGCACCTTTCAGCGTGCGCGAAAAAAGGTCGCGGCTGATGCTGTCGGTTCCAAACAGGAAGATGTAACGGTTTTCACCGGACACACCGAACAGATGACGGTCGGAGTCAACGAGACCCATAAATTTGTAGGGGTCGCCGCGTACAAGGAATTCGATGGGGACAATCTCGTCCGTGACCTCTGTATAGATCTCGCGGAACGTCTCGGGGTGGCGTCCGCGTTCAATGCCGTAAATGAACGGCCGCTGCCACGTTCCGTTTGTGTCGCGCACACGAATGCGGGATGGTGGCACATCCCTGAAGCCCTTGAGCCGCGTGTTGGCATCGTAGGGTGCGAGATAGTCCGACAGCAAGGCCAGGGCATAGAGCATGATAAGCACTGTGCCACCGATACGGGCCAGGCGGTGTTTGCGAAAGCGGCGCCACATCAACTGGTTGACCGACGTGTACTCGTAGGCCTTGGCGGCGGAAAGATCCTGGGCCATGGTGCTGATTCCCGAGATGCGTCGCCCAACCTATGCGTCGTAGCGGATCCTGGGATCCAGCCAGACCAATCCCAAATCCGAAATCAGTGTGCCGATCACCGTCAACACGCTCAGGATCATCAGGATGCTGCCTGCAAGCTGCATGTCCTGTGACAGCACGGCTTCCAGCAGGATTGGTCCCACCGTCTCAAGGTTGAGCACGATCGCGACCAGCACCTCGCCCCCCACCATGGCCGGCAGCATCCAACCAATGGTGCTGACAATGGGGTTGAAGGTAATGCGGATTGGGTATTTCCACAGCAGACGTCGTTCCGACAGTCCCTTGGCGCGGGCCGTCTCGACATAGGGCTGATAGAGTTCATCGAGCAGATTCCCCCGCACAACGCGGATCATGCCGGCGGTGCCCGCAGTCGCCAGCACCAACAGCGGCACCCACACGTTCTTGAGCAGGTCTGTCAGTTTGGCCAGGGACCAGGGCGCGTCGTGGTACTTGAGCGAAAACAGGCCGGTGATGCCAAAGCCCGTAAATTCATAGACGAACCACATGAGGACAATGGCGAACAGGAAGTTCGGAACCGCCAGGCCGAAAAACCCCATGAAGGTAAAGAAGTAGTCCGCGGCGGAATACTGATGCGTGGCGGAATGGATGCCGATGGGCACGGCGATGACCCACACCAGGATGGTACTCACGAGCGCAATGCCCATGGTGAGGGGAACTCTCTCCGCCAGGATGTCCGTTACCGGTTTGCCTGCGTACTCGGTGGCCATCGCCCGCCCCAAGTCCCCGCGCAGAAACCCGCTAATCCAACGAAAGTAGCGCACGTACATCGGCCGATCAAGCGCGTAGAGGCGCTGAATCCGGGAGATTTCAGCTTCGTCCGCCTGCAGACCCCGACTCTCCATGGCGGCAATGTAGGTGGTCAGGTAGTCGCCGGGCGGCAGCTCGATCACGGCAAAGATGATCACCGACAACGCAAACAGCATCGGGATCAAAATCATGATGCGACGTGCCAGGACGTGAATCATGTCCGGACCTTCTGGAGCATGGACTGGGCCCAATGGATCAGGGCTGTGTGCGAGCCCGCGCCAACCCTGCGCGACCGGGTTCAGCCAACAGCGTGACGTCGGGGCCGCGTTCCGACCCAATCATAGATCAGGGGAAAAACCCCGGGACTTTGTCCCCTGGGGTTGGCAGGCTGTTCTGGAGAGGTTTCGCCATCCGGTCTCGGTCCCGCCGCCTTCCTGACCGGCATGGCGAAACCCCGATACAGCCAAGCGTGGGCCGCCTCATATCACGGATTGCCTCAGGCCGGATCCGCATTCCAGGCCACCGCCTTCACCGACTCGTCCAGGTGGGAAACCTTGATCGGGCGCCGCTCGCCGGGATCGAGCCAGATGAAGGATTCGGCACAGCTGAACACATCCGTGATGCCTGGTGTCTGGAAGTGGACACCGACCGCGGGCAGGTCGCCGGTGTTCGTGACGACGATGGAATCGCCGTGCCGGCGCGTGTCCAGCGATGTGCGCGGCAGTGAAAAGAGGGACCCCTGAATCTGGGTGTAGTTGATCCAGTAGAACGAGCGGTCCGCCAGCCGATTGCCCTTGATTACGTCCGCGACCACCAGCAGGGGAATGTTGAAGGTCTGATCGGCGTTCAGGGACAGGGCACCCAGCTCCCGGACCCGGCACCACGGCTCCGCCAACCCCCTGAATTCCTGCACCGCGACGGGTTTCAGGTGCTGGCCAAAGGCGCGTATGCGCACCTTCCAATCGCATCGCTCAAGGTCAAAAGCATCGTCCAGCAGGAATACAGGCAACTCCACCGGTTCCCCTGCCAGGTTCATGCGCGGAAACAGCACGCAGGCGTGCAGGGGCGCATAGGCCTGCTGCAGGATGTGATAGGCAATCTTGGGGGCGCCGTACCAGTCGACGGTCGACCAGGACGAAGCCGGATTGTTGTCGTTGATTTTGTAGTAGCAGATGCCGGTGGCGTGCGGCCAACGCGTGCGATTCAGTTCCACCACGTGCCGCATGCCGGTGGCCTGGGTCATCTGGATGCCGAGAATGAAGTTCGCAAGGCTGTTGTTGGGCACCCAGTCACCGACGTACTGGGCATGGATCGACATGCCTGCCTTCTTGTTGAACACGGGCATGCGGTGGGCCAGCGAGCCGTCCGCACGCGGCGGCCAGACATCATGCTCCTCAACCGGCAAAAACTTCAGTGTCGACTCCAACGAGGGCATGGAGGCCACTCCAAATTCCCCAATGAAGGTCTCCTTCATGGACAGCCACTTGTCCAACGGCTGCCGCCCCCAGTACACATCGTAGTTGTGCATGCTGCCGCCCCAGGGTTCGGCCCGGTGGAAGGGGCGCGTGCCGTCCAGTTCAATGCTGTGGCGGCCCATCATGTTGATGCTGGGGCCGAACGGCTTGCTGGATTCGTTGCCGGCACCGTACATGACCAGGGACGGATGATTCCGGATGCGCAATGTGGTGTGGCGCACCGTTTCTTCCAGCAGATCCAGTGGCTGGACGTCATGGGAGTTCCAGGCCGTGGGCCACTCCTGCAGAATCATTACCCCGTGACGGTCGGCCAGGTCGAAGAAATCGTCCGTCTCCGGCATGCCGGCTCCCCAGGCTCGCAGCATGTGGATGTGGGAATCGCGCGCCATCTGGAAAAAGCGGGCGTACAGCTCCCGGTCAAAGCGCATCAGCGCATCCATGGTGCACCAGTTGGCGCCCTTGATGAACAGCGGTCGGCCATTGATGACGAAGGTCCAGTTGTACAGTTCCGGGTCGGGGCCGTTCGGCAAGGGGCGCATTTCAATCGTGCGCAGTCCGAAGGTGGTTTCCGCCCTGTCCGTGCTGACCGGGGCATCGCTTTCAAGGCCCAGGCAAAGGCGATAGAAGTCCGGATCGCCGTGATCCACCGGCCACCAGAGATGGGGATCGGGAATGGTCAGTTCCAGGCGGACCTCGTGGGTTCCGCCGGTGCATTCGACAGCATGGTCGAAGTGGAAACTTCGACCCGCAAAGTTCTCGGGAGCCACCACCCCTGTCAGTCTGCCCTGCCAGGCACCGTCGGGACCCTCGATCTGGACGGTCAGCAACACCTTGCCCGCCTCCGCATCCAGAGTGGCAACGAAGGGGTTGCGCAGACGCAGCGGTGGCCGTTCCTCAAGGAACACCGGTCTCCAAATGCCGACGGTGGGCAGGTTGATGTAGTGCCAACCATAGGAATTGTTGAAGGTGGTCGTGTCCATCCAGCCAAGGTTCATCCCCTTGAAGAAGCGCCAATCCCCGTCTTCGCGGAGTTGAAAGGGAGCCGGTTGCAACCTCACCACCAGTTCGTTGTCCTCCAGCA
>DAOUIC010000018.1:0-6326 GCA_034428255.1 Anaerolineales bacterium | reverse complement strand
GGGTGCAACGGTGGAACGCTTCATCCTGCCGTGGCTGGAAGAGGTTGGCTACGGCTGGGAGCGCGGTTCCTTCGGACAGCAGGAACTGACGGACAAGATCATGCAGTCGGTGGCCACGGACACGTACCTGGCCGACGTCTTCCAGTTCCCGTCCAATGCCCGCTCCGACGTGATCAACGCCGGTGCGCTCTATCCCATTCCGGATTTCGTGCTGGACGCCATCAACTTCGACGACGTGCTGCCAAGCATCGTGGGCACGCTTTCGTGGGGCGGCCAAGTCTACGCCCTGCCCTACGACGGGGACATCCATTACTCGTCCTTCCGCAAGGATCTCTTTGCGGACTCGGCGATTGCCGCCGATTTCGAGTCGAAGACCGGCTACCAGCTTGATCCCGAATCGGGGGCCAAGACCTGGGATGAGTGGCGAGCCATCGCGGAGCACTTCACGGGTTGGGACTGGAACGGCAACGGTGAAGAGGACGACTACGGTATCGCCACGATGAACAAGCGCGGCGACACCCTGTGGTGGGGCTTCCATTCCCGCGCCACCGCCTTTGCCAAGCATCCGGACGATCCCTCCTACTTCATCGACATCGACACGGGCGAGGCCCGGGTCAACAACCCCGGCTTCGTACGCGCCCTGACCGAGTGGGTGGAGGAAAACCAGAACTGGTCGCCGCCCGGCGGCACCGGTTTCACCTATGGCGACTCCCTCAACGCCATGAACGGCGGACGCGTGGTGCAGACCTACAACTGGGATGCAGTCACCACCGCCGCCGCCGGCGAGTTTTCCGTCATTCAGGGCAAGCAGGGCTACAACCACCTGCCGGGTTCCCACGAGGTCTACAACCACAAGGAAGGCGGCTGGGAGTCCTTCGAGGAACCGAGTGCAGCACCCTTCCTGGCCTTTGGTGGCTGGGTGATCGCAGTCTCGGCCCTGACCGATGACAGCGTGATCGAACAGGTTTGGAACATGGCCATCGAGCTGACCAAGCCCGAGTCGGGCATATGGTTCGTCACCAACCTGACGGGATGTAGCCCCTACCGCTTCAGCCAGTTGGAGGCCGTGGACGAGTTTGCCAACGGCCCTCTCCAGTTGGGTGAGGAAGTCGCGGTCGACTACCTGAACGCGGCCAAGGCGACGCTGGATCATCCCAACGCGGTGACCGACCAGGCCTTTGGCGGCTGGGTTCAGTACCGCGACGCTCTTGAACTGGGTGTCTCCAAGGCCATGGCCAACGAGATTGACCCGCAAGGTGCGATGGACGAAGTGGCGGCCGCCTTTGACGAGATCAGCGACCGCATGGGCGGCAAGGAACGCCAGGCGGAGCTGTATCGGCTCACGCTGGGCCTTTAGTCGCTGTTTGGTATCGATTGAAGGCGGGAGGCGGACTGCGGTTCGCTTCCCTGCCTCAAGCATGAAAGGCACGGAAGGGCGCACATGCGCCCTTCCTGCAACCCGTCAAGGTGCCTGACTGATGGCCACTGCCCAACGCTCCGTGCCCCCGGCACGCGGAGTGCTGCAGTTTTCCATCCACGATCGGTTGTGGAAGTGGCTGCTGCTGTTGCCGTCCCTTCTGATGACCACGGTGCTGTTCATTGCACCCGTGGTTTGGACGCTGTATGCGGCATTCACCGACCTGCATCTGTTCCGGGTTGGGGTGGAGACCGAATGGGTCGGTCTGTACAACTTTCAGAAGCTGCTGGGCAACTCTTCGTTTTGGCGCACCGCCAGGAACACCGTGGTGTTCATGCTGGGCGTGGTCCCGATGCAGTTCCTGATCGGCATGGTGCTGGCGGTCTGCCTGGACAACGTCACGCGGGGCCTGAAACTGTTCCGCACCTGGTTCCTGATGCCGCTGATGGTGAGTCCGGTGGTGGTTGCGTTCGTAATTGGACGCATGCTGTTCCAGGAGGACATTGGACCGATCAATTCACTGCTCCGGTGGTTGGGGTTCGAGGGGATCCCGTGGCTGACCCACCCCAACTGGGCCATGTTCACCATCATGGTGATCGATGTCTGGCAGTGGAGCTCCTTCATGATCCTGATGCTGATGGCGGGATTGCAGGGGGTGCCCTACGACTTGCGCGAGGCGGCCTCCATCGACGGTGCTTCCTTCTGGCAGACCTTCTTCCGGATCACGCTGCCCCTGGTGCTGCCCATCGCGGCCACGGCGCTGCTGATTCGAATCATCGACGCCTTTAAGGTGGTGGACATCATCATGGTCCTGACCGGCGGCGGCCCCGGTCAGGCAACCGAGTCCGTGACGCTGGCCATTTACCGGGCCGGTGTGAAGGGTGGCGACTTGGCGTTTGGAAGCAGTCAGGCCTATTTCCTGCTGTTGGTGATGGTGGTGTTTGGTGGTGCGTTCCTGGCCCTGACGCGCCGTACCATGTCCCAGACCAAGGACTGAGTCGGGGCTAATCGAGGCAGCGGGGTGGCAAGGTGAAGGTATCCACACAGCGACGGTTCATCCGCGGTGTGTCCTACGGGATCCTGATTCTGTGGTCGTTGACGCTGGTCTTCCCGATGTACTGGGTTGTGATCACGTCGTTCAAGAATCCGGTGGACATGTCCATCAAGGCGACCTACCTGCCTTTCCTGGACTTCGAGCCGGGACTGCATGCCTGGCGCTATCTGTTTGTCGAACGCCTGGGCTGGTTCATGCAGCCCTTTTCCAACAGCATGATCGTGGCGTTCGTCTCGTCGTCCATCGCCCTGGTGGTCGGCTCGATGGCGGGCTATGCCCTGGCCCGTTTCGACTTCAACGGCAAGAACAACTCCATCGTGCTCGGGTTCATGGCGCAGCGGATGTTTCCCGGTGCCCTGTTCATGCTGGCCTTCCTGGTGATGTTCCGGGAACTGAGGCTGCTGGACACCAAGACGGCGCTGGTGATCGTCTATGCCGCTGGTGCCATTCCGTTCATCGTGTGGGTGATGCGGGACTTCTTTGAAGGCCTGCCGGTCGAAATCGAGGAGAGCGCCCTGATTGACGGGGCCAATCGCCTGGTGGTGATATTTCGCATCGCCATGCCCTTGGCGGCGCCGGGCCTCGTGGCCGTGTTTGTACTGTCGCTGATTGGGGCCTGGAACGAGTACATCGTGGCCCTGACCCTGACCTTCCGGGACTCGATCACCATCCCGCTGTTCATGGGGATGCAGGTGAGCCAGACCGGCTACACCGAGTGGTGGAACATGAGTGCGATTTCGCTGGTGAGCGTGATTCCCGTGGTTACGGCGGGCATGGCTCTGGAGAAGTACATCACCAGCGGCCTGACGTTCGGGGCCTTGAAGGGGTAGCCGTAGTTTCAGACTTCATTCCGGGACCGGTCGTGGTGCCTGGAAGAAGCCCGTCCCCCAGTCGCTTGAGGGCCCAAGAGCCGGCGGCGGGTTGCGGACCGGCCAACTGCAGGGCGTGATCCCGTGCACCACTCCTGTCCGGGACGGGGCGTGTTACAAACGTGCGCTCTTGCCCCGTGTTGTTCAGTCAACGCTGAACGGTGGCGTCCAGTCCGGAGCGGGTTTCAGGTTGGCCCTCGGGGTGACGCCCGGATTGAAGACATGTGGCGGGAGAAAGCCCCGCAGCACATTCGAAACCGCCTGGCCCACAGTGTGCTGGCCTTCGATGTGGGAGTGGATGGAGCCTCCCGATGTATGCGGGGTCAGAGTGACCTGCTCCATGCAGCGAAAGGGATGGTCCGCAGGCATCGGTTCCGTTTCGAAGACATCAAGGGCGGCGCCCGCGATGCGGTCCTCCTGTAGGGCCCTGAGCAGGTCCGGCTCATTGATGACGCCGCCGCGGCTCGTATTGATGAGATAGGTGGTCCGCTTCAACTGCTTGAGTTCGTTCCAGCCGACGAGGCCCTGTGTGGCCGGCGACAGCGGCACGTGAACGGATACATAGTCACAGACCTGCAGAACCGATTCAAGGTCCCACAGTTCGACACCCAGAGCCGCCGCGTCCTCGGGCTTGGCCCAGGGATCGTGAGCCACAACCCGGCCCATGGCGGGGCGCATACGCTTGGCCACTTCCTTGCCGATGCGGCCGAACCCGATCAGGCCCAGGGTCTGCTGGTTCATGCGGTGTACGGGTTTCATGCGGGGACGGATTTCATCCCATTGGCCCTGATGCATTGAGCGATCGCACAAGGCGATCTGCCGGGCTGCCCCGTAGATGAGGGCCGCCGTCTGGTCCGCCACCTCGTGCACGCAGAAGACGGCGAGATTGGACACGATGATGTTGTGGCGCGTCGCCGCATCGGGGTCCACGCTGTCCATGCCGATTCCGTAGCGCTGCACCAACAGGCACTTCTCGAGGCCGGCAAACACCGTCTCGTTGAAGGGGGTGTACTGGCCGGTGAACAGGACCACGTCGGCATCGTGTGCCACCGCCAGGATTTCCTGCTCGGTGCGAGCCGGTGGATCCACGATCACCAGATCCACATCCAGCCCGTCCCAGTACGTGCGCTCGATCGCCAACGGATTGTCGGACTTGCGCCAGGGATCAACGTACACAACTTTCCAGGTCATGGCAGCACCGAATCGGATGGATTAATGCAGGAGAAGGCCTCGCGGCGTCGGAGGCCCGGTCTTCAGGACGAAGGGTATTCCTCGGCCAGCAGACTTTGGATGGCGGCCTCGGTCTCCGCATACCTGCCTTCGCCGATGTGCCGATACCGAATATGGCCCTGCTTGTCAATCAGGATCTTGGTGGGCCAGTACCGGTTGCCGAATGCGCGCCAAGTGGCACCGTCGTTGTCAAGGCAGACCGGGTACTCGATTTCCAGGTCCTTTACCGCCTGCTCCACATTGGCCAGATCCCGCTCATAGTTGAATTCCGGATAGTGGTTGCCGATGATGACCAGGCCCTGGTCCGCGTACTTGGAGTTCCATTCCCTCAACGAGGGAATCGTGCGCTTGCAGTTGATTCAGCCGAAGGTCCACATGTCGATCAGGACCACCTTGCCTTCCAGTTCAGCCAGCCGCAACGGCCGATCGCTGTTGATCCAGACCGTATTGGCGATTTCCGGTGCCGGTCCCAGGTCCGGAAGGTCGGATCTGACTATGGATCGGTCCTGTCCGTTGGCAGGTCCGGCATCGGGCGCAGACTGTGGGGTTGGTGCCCCGGGATCGATTTCAGGCTGCATTGGGGCTACCAAGCACGCGGCCAACACCGCCGGCAGGATTGGGATGAGCAACAGGAAAAAGAACTTGCGCATGGACTGTCCGTGTGAGTGAGGTGGGAGGCCTGCAGGCACGGGTGGTCACTGTGTCCCGATCCGCAGTATACAGGCACCGGGCCGACCTCTCGGTAGTCTTTGGAGGCAGTATGACAGGTACGCCGGCTCCCATATAATCGCACTCACCGCAGCCCTGCCATGTTGGGCCGGTTTCTGTTCTCTCCCACTCCAGGTTGCACCGCCATGCAAATCGCCGACGTACGCGTCCTTCAACTGGAAGGCGTGCTCGAACACGACGGGCCATTCTGGGAAGAGCGCCTGATCCGCCCAGTCGACATCTATCCCGAGCACAAGCACGAAACCCGCGAGAACATGCTGGAGCAGACTCCGGGTCGCCTGCATCTGCAGCCGTGTTTCCTTGAAATTGAGGCGGACACGGGGGAGGTCGGCATTGGCGGTCCGTTTGGTGAAACCGAAGGCCACATCATTCTGTCGTCCTTCCGGTCCCTGTTGATGGGCCAGGATCCGTTGGCCATCGAACGGATTTGGGACAGGCTTTACCGGTCGGCGGTCCATGGCCGCAAGGGCATCGAGATGATGGCCCTGAGCGTGGTGGACTGCGCCTTGTGGGACCTGAAGGGCATTCATTTCAACACACCGGTTTGCTCGCTGTTGGGTGGTCCGGTGCGAACCGAAGTGCCCGCCTATGCAAGTGCACTGGGCTACTCCCTGGAACCCGACCTGGTCGCGGAGCGCGTACGCATGATTGCGGATCTGGGATACCGGGCGACCAAGTGGTTTTTCCGGCACGGACCGCACGACGGGCGGGAGGGGCGCCGCCTGAACCTGGAACTGGTGCGTACGTTGCGGGAGACGGCCGGTCCCGACATCGACATCATGTTGGACTGCTGGATGAGTTGGGACGTGCCCTATGCCATTGACATGTCCAGGCGGCTTGAGGAGTACCAGCCGCGCTGGCTGGAGGAACCGGTGTTGCCTGACAAGGTGGACCAGTATGCTCAAATTCGGGCCGAGTCCAGGATCCCGATCTCCGGCGGCGAGCACGAGTACACGCGCTGGGGCCTGCACCAGTTGATGCAGAAACGGGCCTGCGATATCTTGCAGCCCGACATCTACTGGGCCGG
>DAOUIC010000017.1:0-22867 GCA_034428255.1 Anaerolineales bacterium | reverse complement strand
CCCCCGACTGGCTTCCCTGTCCGCGTGGGTGAGACCTGGCTGCCCACTGGCACCGACCGTCGACCAGTAGCCATGGTCCTGAGTCCGAATCCCCTGCCTCACCTGGACCGCGCCGGACGGCCGATCCTGCAACGGCGGGGGCCGACGTTGCAGGTGCTGCTTTGACACCTGCTGGAAAGCAGGTCGGGTGCCCTCAGGGCGCGGTTCAAGCCCAAGGTACGCTTGGCGGATGTGATGGTCTGAGGCTGGCCAACAGAACTTGCCTCCCGCACGGACGATGCCGAGGACGGCCTTGAATTCAATGTCAACGGGATTGAAACAGTGTCTCCGGTTCGGCGGGCCTCTCCGTGATGTCCGGATTCAATGTAGAATGGGCATTCACCGCCAACACTCCGCACGGAAGCCCGTGCTCCCCTTTCTTTGAGGATCGCTTGTCCATGTCCAAACGCAAGCGCCAACGCAGCCGAGGTCGGCAACGAGGCCGAGCAGCCGGTTCCAGGCCCAATCGCGTCGCCAGGCCATTGCCGCGGCCGGAGGTGCAGACAGTCCCGGAGGTCGCGGCACCGGTTGCGGCATCACCGGTCAAGGCCCCGGTGCCGTCGCCTGCGGCTGCGTGGACGGAACAGTACGGTTACGTGGGCCGGGATCTCAAGTTGATGTCGGTTACCTCGGTCGTCCTCTTCGCCGCGATTGTGGTGGCCAGTTTCTATCTCCGCTAGGTTCCTGTTCGGCCAAGGCGGGTCCGCGCTCGCAGCCGCGGGTCCTCGCCGACCGGTGCAGGCGGGCACCGCGTTGCGGGAAGGCAATCCCCCACCGGGCCTGATCCATGAAACTGCGCTGGCTGCTGTTCCTGCTCCTGATCGCGGTTGTCTTTGCCGTGTTGAAACCCGGCAGCACGTGGCAGGAGTTGAAGCGGTCCTGGGCCCGGCGCGAGTGGATAGTCACCGTGTTGCTCGTGGCTGTTCTCGGCTACTTGGTGTGGGGCCTGTACAAGGCAGTGTCGTCCGGGGTCCTGTCCATTGGTTTCAGCCCGGCACAAGGTTGAGGAAACATCGATCCGAGGTGGAGACTTGACAGGTCCGTCCGACCTTGTCGCTTGTCGCCGCCAGCCAGCCTCCTTCCGAATTTCCAGTCCTGCAAGGGTTTGAACATGGCCAAAATTGCCTTCATCGGTGCCGGCAGCACGGTCTTCGCCAAGACCCTGCTGGGCGATATTCTTGGATACCCGGCCCTCCGGGATGCCGAAATTGCACTGTTCGACATCGACCGCGAACGGCTGGCAACCTCCGAGGTGGTCGCCCGCAAGGTGGCATCCGTCCTGGACGCCTCCCCGCGCATCGTGGCCACCACCGACCGCCGGGCGGCCCTGCAGGACGCGGACTACGCAATCAACATGGTTCAGATCGGCGGGTATCGGCCCGGAACCGTGAACGACTTCGAAATCCCGGCCCGGTACGGGTTGCAGCAGACCATTGGCGACACGCTGGGCATCGGCGGCATCATGCGCGGCCTGAGGACCATCCACTTCCTGCTTGACCTGTGCGCGGACATGGAGGCTGTTTGTCCGGAGGCCATGTTCCTCAACTATTCCAACCCCATGGCCATGAACTGCTGGGCCATCAGCCGCGCGTCCGACATCCGGACGGTGGGGTTGTGCCACAGCGTGCAGGGCACGGCCGCCATGCTGGCCCGGCACATCGACGTGCCGATTGGGGAGGTCGACTACCTCTGTGCCGGCATCAACCACATGGCCTTCTACCTCGACTTCCGGCGCCGGAACGGCGGCGAGGGCGAGGACCTGTACCCGGAACTGCATCGCGTGGTGGCCGACGGGCGCGTGCCGGAGGACAACCGGGTCCGCTACGACATGCTTACGCGCACCGGGTATTTCGTCACGGAGTCCAGCGAGCACTTCGCCGAGTACGTTCCGTGGTACATCAAGCGCGACCGCGCCGATCTGATCGAGGCCATGAACGTGCCGATCGACGAGTACCTGCGCCGGTGCGAGGTTCAGATCACCGGTTGGCGCTACATGAAGCGCAAGATCGAGGATCCCGATGCGGACCTGACGGAGGAGTTCCTGCAGGCCATGGCCGAGGCCGGAGTCCCGGAGGACCATCTGCCGCGGGTGCGCCATGGCTTCGAGAACATGTACGAGATTGAGCGGAGCCACGAGTACGGCTCCCAGATCATCCATGCCATGGAAACCGGCGAGGAGGATCTCATCTACGGCAACGTACGCAACGGCGATCTGATCGGCAACCTGCCGGCGGACTGCTGCGTGGAGGTTCCCTGCAAGGTGGACCGCGAGGGCCTGCACCCGCAGACGGTGGGGGAACTTCCGCCCCACCTGGCCGCCCTGATGCAGACGAACATCAACGTGCAGGCCCTGACCGTGGAAGCCGCCCTCACCCGGAAGCGGGACCACGTCTATCATGCCGCCATGTTGGATCCCCATACGGCCGCGGAACTTGACCTGGACCAAATCTGGTCCATGGTCGACGAACTCCTGGAAGCCCATGCCGACTATCTGCCCGCCTATGCGTAGGCTCGGGGACTGCGGCCGGTGCGTGTGGCAAGGCGCCCTCTCCAGGGATCGAACCTGGGACACGTGGTTTAGGAAACCACTGCTCTATCCGCTGAGCTAAGAGGGCAGGAACGAACAGGGATCGTACATCCGGCCATTCCGTCGGTCAAGACGGTGCCGGTTTCACATCCGCCGAACCGGCGGCGGCCACCAGCCAAGGAATTGCTTCATGGAACAGGTCAAGGCATTTGCAGACAGCGTCCGCAGCACGGTCGGCAACGTTATTGTCGGCAACGACGACGCGGTCGACCTGCTGGTGATCGCCCTTTTGTGTGAAGGGCATGTTCTGCTGGAGGATGTGCCCGGTGTGGGCAAGACCATGTTGGCGCGTTCCCTGGCGATCGCACTCAACATCGATTTCCGCCGGTTGCAGTGCACCCCCGACCTCCTGCCCAGCGACATTACGGGCGTGTCGATCTTCAACCAGGCCACCCGGGAGTTCCAGTTCATTGAAGGCCCGGCCTTCACGCAGATCCTCCTGGCCGACGAAATCAACCGCGCCACGCCGCGCGCCCAGGCGGCCCTGCTGGAGTGCATGGGCGAGAGCCAGATCACCGTGGAGGGGGTGACGCGGCGCCTCAGCCGTCCCTTCATGGTCCTGGCCACCCAGAATCCCATCGAGTACGAAGGTACGTTCCCGCTGCCGGAAGCGCAGTTGGATCGGTTCCTGTTCAAGTTCAGGCTGGGCTACCTGGACTTCGACCATGAATTGACGATGATGGGCAATCTGGGCAAGGCCCATCCCATCGAGTCCCTGACCAGCGCGGTGGACGGGTCCACGCTGCCGGAACTGAGCCGTGCCGTCTGGGAGGTGCATGTTGAGGACAGCCTCAGGCGCTACATCGTGAGCCTGGTTCACGCGACGCGCGACCACGGCGAGTTGGAGCTGGGGGCCAGCCCGCGCAGCACCCTGGCCCTGTACCGGGGAGCCCAGGCCAAGGCGGCCGTCCAGGGGCGGGATCACGTCCAGCCGGACGACATTCAGGAATTGGTACCCTTTGCCCTGCCCCATCGTTGCATCATGAAGGCCGACAGTGCCCTGCGCGGCCGCACGGCCGAACAGGTGGTGGGGGACATTCTCGATGCCACCCCCCTGGACCTGGAACTGCCGGACACGGTTGGCGAAGCCGATTAGACGGACGTCCCGTTCCGGCCCCGCGGATTCGCCGTCGGGAGGCGCCCCGCCATGCGCGAGTACACCTTTTGGCTCATCATCTTTCTGGTGGTGGCCGTCCTTCTGCGGCTCGATTGGGTGTACTACCTGGTGTATGTGGCCGGAGGGGTTTGGGGGTTGAGCCTGCTGTGGGCCAAGTACCACCTCCGTTGGATGCGCGTCACCCGCACCACCCCTTCGCACGCCTTCAGCGGCGAACTGGCCGAGGGCACGGTGCGGATCGACAATCTGGGACTGGTTCCGGTTCCCTGGATCCGGGCGCGCGAAGCGGTCCCGCCGGAGCTGCGCAGCCGCAACCGCTACCAGACCGTGGTGTCCTTGAGCGGACGCTCGGCAGTGAACTTCGTGTACGAGTTAAGGTGCCGCCAGCGGGGGTATTTCCGGGTGGGGCCGCTCTCGCTGTCGACCGGCGATCTGTTCGGATTCGCGGACAGCGGCTTCGTCGAAGAGGATCCGGAGACCATGATTGTGTTCCCCCGGGTCCTGCCCCTGGAGAAGATTGGCCTGCAGAGCCGGATGCTGTTTGGATCGCTCGCCACCCGGCGCCGGATCTTCGAGGATCCCACCCGCCTGTCCGGGGTGCGGCCGTACATGTCCGGCGATGAATTGAAGCACGTCCACTGGAAGGCCACGGCGCGCGAAGGGCGGACGCAGACCAAGAAGTACGATCCGGCCATCGCCTATGAGGTGGTGATTGCGATCGATCTGGACTCCCGATCCTACGGTACGCATGGGGTGGTCAGCCACAGTGAGTGGGCCATTGTGATTGCGGCTTCGCTGGCATCGCATCTGAGTGAACGGCAGCAGGGGGTTGGCCTGCGCACCAATGGCTTGGATGCAATGATCGAGGAGCAGATGCAGGTGATGCCATCGGCGCCCGGCCGGGCGCACCTGACTGCCTTGCTGGAAGCCCTGGCCCGGGTGCAGGTGACCGAACCCGACGAAGGCTTCACGGACTGGCTGGGCACCCACACCTACGATTTGGTCTGGGGCACGACCCTGATCGTGATTGTTCCGGTGCTCACCGGCGATCTGCTCTGGATCCTGCACGACCGCTATCGCAAGGGCATGAACATTCTGGTCATGGTGCTGGTGCCCCACCATGATCTGTCCAGGTTGAGGGCCCAGGGCGAGGCCTTGGGCCTCACGGTTCTGCTTATCGAGCGGAACGTGGATCTGCTGGAGCTGGCCTATGAACCAAGCTGAGCGCATGGCCGCCATCCCGGTTGAGGATGTGCGGCAACCCGATCTGGAACTCACGACGGTTGAATTTGACCGCCAATGGCAACACTCGCTGCTGCGGCCGGCCTTGCTTACGCTGATGTTGGGTTGCGTCGTGACCGCCGGCACCTACGTCTTTGTGGTTCTCCTCGACGGCTTCACGGAGTCGATGGCGAACGTGATCGTGGCGGCATGCAGTGCCGCCGCCTTGACGGCCTGTGCCATGGGAGCCTTGACCTGGCAGGCACGCAGGGAAGTAACCGAACGCCTGAAGTTCCGGATTGGCGAGCCGTTGATTTGGATTGTGGTCCTGCGCATCGGGTTGTGGCTGGCCGCGCGGGCGACGCCTCCTTTTGGGTTGCTGGTCCGGGAGCCGATCACCTCCGTGTTCGATGCCCCCTTCATTGCGGGCGCCATTCTGGTTCTCCTGGTTTGGGGTGCCGCGGAGGCGATGAACCGGATGTTGATGGTCCTGTCCCTGCAGCCGGACGAAGTGGACCACATCGCCCGCGCCTACGGCAGGCTGTCGGAGCCGGTCGAAAACACGTTGCGCAGTGATCGACGGGCCCAGTTGGATCGATTCATCGCCATGTGGATTGGTCTGGGCATCCTGGTGATTGTGCTGGCTGCGGGCAGTCAGGTGCGCCCAACCGAGGGCGAAGGCCTGCTGACCATTCGGTCCCAACTGATTCACCCGCGGGCCATCGTGTCCACCATCGTCTATTTCTTTGCGGGTTTCCTGGTGATTGGCCAGGCCCGGCTGGTGGCGTTGCGGGCGCGCTGGGCCTTGGACGGACTGGCGGTGGACGAAGGCCGGTTCAGGAACTGGATGGCCTATGTGGTGGCGTTTGTGGCGGTGGTCGGCCTGATAACCAGTCTGGTGCCGATCGGCGACACCATCCTGTTGCTCCGGGCCCTGCAGGCCGTGTGGCAGGTGGCCATGGCCTTCATGTTTTTGTTGCTGCGCGGCTTCGGCTGGCTGGTTGGCCTGTTCATGTCCGAGGATTCCGGGCCTGGCGAGGCTCCGGCGCCTGCTGCATTTGAGATGCCGGAAACCTTTCAACCGGAAGAGGCTCCCGTGCCTGTCGGGGGTCAGTCCGATTTGGTTCCACACATCTTGTTCTGGTCGGCTGTCGGAATTGCAGCCCTGATTGGCGGATACCACCTGCTGGCCGCGCGCGGGTTTGACTGGACGTGGCTCCGCACTCGCTTGGCCTTGCTGCTTGGGCTGTTTCGCAGGACTGTACGGGCCGGCGCGGGTTTTCTGGTCAACGTGGTCAACCGCGTTGCCGGGATCGATGTTCAACCGCGTCAGTTCTCAACTCGGCAGGCCGCCCAAGGGATGTCCTTGGACGAACAGGTGCAATTCACTTACCTGTCGGTGCTGGACGAGGCGGCGGAGCGAGGGGCGGGCCGCAAACCGAGCGAAACCCCCCGGCGCTATGCACCGCGGCTAGCCCAGACGCTGGCGGAGGACACCGCAGTGCAACAGGCGCAACAGGAGTTTGAGGGGCAAAATGGGGAATCCAAACCGGAAAGCGGCAGTGAACAAGCAGTCACACCCTCGACTGAACCGACACCGGACGTGGGAGGCTTGACGGACGCGTTCTACAGAGCCCGGTACAGTTCCGAATCCGTGGACCGAAGGGATGTGACCTTGGCCGAGCAGGTTCTGCGGCGCATCAGGGCTCTGTGGCATCGCCCCGGTTCCCCCGAGCAGCCCTGAAGAGGGTGCATGCCACTGTCTGGCTCCCCGGCAATCCAATTATCGAACGGCAGGCACGTCCGCGAGGATTGGTGGCGAGTCATGTGTGGATTGTGTGTGGATGTTTTAGGTGGCGGCTGGCCCCACCGTCTGCAACAGTTTGCGGAAGTTGCGTCCCGGGGCTAGCTGTCCCAGGACCGTTGCCCTGTCCGCTCCGGTGCAACGGGGCAGGTTGCCCGGCCGGCCGTGAAGGGTTTCGTGTGCCAGCACTGCGAAGGCAACGGCTTCCTTCGCGTTCAACTCGGTCCGATTTTCCGCCAGCGGAGCCACCGGTGTTTCTGCGAGGTCCGCCTGCAGCCAGGCCACGAGGGTGTCGTTGTGCACGCCGCCTCCGCTGAGCCAGACCCGGTCGACGGTGCCCGGCAACAGGTCGCGCACCGCCCTGGCAACGGAACGGCTGGTCAGGGCAGTGACGGTTGCTACTCTGTCCGCTTCCGCCAGCCCCCTGTCCCCGGCCCGTGACCACAGGGCGTCCGCAAGTGCCTGTCCATATTGTTCCCTGCCTGTGGACTTCGGCGGTGGGAGCCTGAAGAAGGGATCGGCCAGCAGTTCGCACAGCCAATCCTCGTCCACGGCACCTTGACGGGCGATGTGGCCGTCCTGATCCCATTTGGCTTTGCCCCCGGTCGTCAGTTCGACAAACCGATCAATCAACAGGTTGCCGGGTCCGGTGTCGCAGGCGAGCACGTCGTCCAAACCTGCGTTTCGAGGCATGTACGTCAGGTTGGCAATGCCGCCTATGTTGACCAGAACCCGGGCCTCGACCGGCGATCGGTGCAGCAACCAATCGACGTACGACACCAATGGGGCGCCTTGGCCTCCGGCCGCCACGTCCGCCGGACGGAAGTTGCCTACGGTAGTGATTCCGGTTCGCTGTGCCAATACCGACGGATCCCCGATTTGGAGCGTGGCCGGCTCCCTGTCTGCGACCGTCACGGCATGGTGAATCGTTTGGCCGTGTGATGCGATCAGATCGATGTCGGAGGCGTCCGCACCGACGTCCGACAAGGTGGCCTGAACCGCGTCGGCGAACCAGTTGGCGGTCAGGACATTGAGTTCGCACACGTCTGCGACTCCTGCCTGTTCCGAACTGCAAACCAATGCCAGGCGGCGGCGCTGTTCGTCCGTGTACGGCCAGCACCGGAATGCCTTGAGCTCGACTGCGATATGCGGCGGCGCCCCGGTGACGGATGTCAGCGCACAATCGACACCGTCCAGCGACGTACCTGACATAAGTCCCAATATCAACATGCGGGTATGGTCCTGATTGGTGCTGGCCGAGCTCCGCCTGCGGGGATGTCGGCACTCCTTTCGGGTGATCGACGTCCTCTGTGGGCCCGTTGTGCTGTTGGATGCCGAAAGATCTGCGCGTGGATGTCGCCTGTCGGACTGCCCATCGACTGCCTCAAGTGGTTTTTGGCGTTGGCCGTCAGGCTCCGGCGACCCGTGCCATGGGCGAGGATTCCCTCTCCATTTCCGCCTGCAGGAACCTGTGCATGAGGTTCGAGCGCACCTCGGCATGGTCGCGGGCGTGGAACAGGTTCCGGGTTTCGTCCGGATCGGTCTCCAGGTCGAACAGTTCCCCTTCCGCGGTGCCGCGGTAGAGGGTGAGCTTGTACCGGTCGGTGATCAACGTGCGCAGATGCACGGTTGTGGGATTGTGGCGGTTTTCCACCATGGCCCAGTCCCGCACGCCGTGGGCGGAGCCGTGCCAGGCATCGAGCTGGTCCACGCCCTGCATCACGCGGGGGATTTCACATCCCGCTGCACTCAGGAAGGTTTGGGGGTAGTCCACCAGGCTCTGCAGGGCTGCCGACCTGGCACCGGCCGGCACCTTGTCCGGGTGGCGCACGATCATCGGTACCCGAATGACATCTTCGTAATGGAACGGACCCTTGGCAATGAGACCGTGCTGGCCGAGAAAGTGGCCGTGGTCCGAGGTGAAGACCACCAGGGTGTTGTCTGCCACGCCCTGCGCGTCCAGCGTATCCAGGATGTGTCCGATGTTGGCGTCCATCAACCCGATCATGCCGTAGTAGATCGCCATGCTGCGGCGCATGTCGGCTTCCGAGTGCAGGTGCGAGTGGAATCCGTGGACTCCCTGGCCCCCGGGTTCATTCCAGTCGGAGAAGTCCGGCGACGTTTCCCTGGTCAGCCGGTGATGCCGGGGCATGGACGCCATTTCGCCTTCGACGAAGCGGCCGATTTCCATGTCGGCAGGGTCGTACATCGAGGACCAGGGTTCCGGGATGACGTAGGGTGGATGCGGGTCGAAGAAACTGGACCACAGGAAGAAGGGCCGGTCGGCGGCCACGGCATCCTCAATGTAGGCACACGTGCGTTCGCCAACCCAGCGCGAGTGGTGGAACCGTTCGGGCAGGTCCCAGGTCATGCCGCCGCGCAGGTAGCGGCCGCGCGCGTACTTGCCGTTGGGGTCGGGCGGCCATGGCTGAAAGTAGTCCTGCCAGTCGGCAAGGCCGTTTTCCTCCATCCAGATGGCATAGTGCTGGCCCGCATGCGACTCGAAGCCGTGCATCCGTGCCGTTTCGACATGCTGGAACCCGTACCAATCGCCCTTGAACCGACGCCAATAGTCCAGATCGCGCAGCAAGGGTTGGCACTCGATGGATGGCGAATCGGGTGTGGATGCCAAGGGCTGAAAGTGGGCCTTGCCGATCAAACCGGTCCCGTAGCCGGCCCGGGTCAGGGCATCGCCCACGGTGGGGACGTTCTCCGGGAGGCCGACTCCGATGGCCCAGCATCCGTGCCGCGAAGGATATTGCCCGGTGATCAACGAGGCTCTGGTCGGCGAGCAGGTCGGGTTGGGGCAATAGGCCCGCGTGAAGGTCGTGCCCTCGCGGGAAAGCCGATCCAGGGCCGGCGTGCGAATTCTGGGGTTGGTCGTTCCAAGGGTGTTCCAGTGTTGTTGATCGGACGTAATCAGCAGGATGTTGGGTGGTTTGGGCACGAGCAGCTCCCGATGTCCAGTGGGTTTGGGTGGCACGGCAGGCTTTCGGGTAAAGACCAAGCCAGGATACACAGACCCCGCGCACCGGGCACACCGCCTCGCACAGATGCCCGGTCCCCGGGCGGCATCGGTCTGTGTCTCGCTCGGAATTGTGCACGTTCTTGGAAATGTGCCGGACAACCAGTTCCTTCTCAGCGTAACCAACGGCTGTCCGGTGTCCGAACTGATCCGGTTGGCCGACTGCCACGGCGGTCGGTAGCGTCAAGCACGGGTTGCGCATCATCGCAGTCGAACAACACATGCCGCCGACAACTGAACTCGGCACCGGTGTCGACTACCGAATGCAGATTGGCGCCGCGTGGTCGGTCCCGGCATGCGAATCCCGCCGTGTACCACCGGCTGGCTGAATTGACCCTTGATTCGCATGGTGCTAGACTGACGGTCGAAATCCAGGGATGCAGCAATCGATAAGTTGGAATTCAGGTTTCAGGTGGCGGAACCTGCCGCGTATCATCTGAACCCCCTTGGCAGATTGCCGGTACTGTCATCCAGTTTGTGGCGTTGGTGCCTGACACAGATCGGGCCATCCAGTTGAAAGTAATATCCGCCTTGTGCAGGTGCAGTACGCTCTGTTGTTTGGGCGGGTTTGTCTGTTTCAGTCAGCATAGTGAGCAGCGATGAACGATTCTTACGGGTTTGGCCGCGACCGCGGCGATCGCGCACCGGGCGGGCGCGGTTATTCAGACCGCCAGGAAAATCCTTCCCGGTACAGTGAACGGCCGGGCGGGCGGCCACAGAGCAACTATGACGATGCACTGGAAAGCGTCCAGCGTCATTCCGTCGTCAATGGCACGGTTCTGCATGAGGATGACGACGGTGGGATCATCGTCCAAATCAACGGCGCGCGGTTCGAGGGCAAGGTCTCGGAGACCGAGCTTCGCCATCTGCCGCCCGAGATGCAGACGGATCTGCGGGAGGAGGGCCACACGTGCGAGTTCTTCGTGCGGCGCACACCGGCACGGAATCCCCAACCCGACGAGCCGATGTACTACGACCTGACCATCACCGGCCTGTGGCGCGAGGAAGACTGGCGCTTGGCTGAAGACGCCCTGCGCTCCGGCGACGTGTTCCCCGCGGTTCCGACCAAGTACAACAAAGGCGGCCTGCTGGTTCGTTTCGGCAGGATGCTGGAGGGCTTTGTGCCGATTTCGCACATCTGGAACTTCCCCTCCTTCCGCGAGCCCGAGCAGCGCGAGGAAGCGCTCAACCGCTGGGTCAACGAAGGCGAGGAAATGATGGTCAAGGTCATCGAGGTCACGCGCGACAAGCGCAAGCTGGTCCTGTCCAACAAGGAGGCCATCCTCGATCGCAACCGCGAAGACAAGGCGGCCCTGTTCGAGACCCTGCAGGTCGGTGACGTGGTGGAGGGCACCGTGCGCAACATCAGGGACTTTGGCGCTTTTGTCGACATTGGCGGCATTGAAGGCCTGTTGCACATCAGCGAGATCGACTGGGACCTGGTGCGACATCCCAGCGACTACCTCCAGGAAGGCCAGGTCCTGGAGGTCAAGGTCCTGCACATCGACCGGGAGAAGGGCCGCGTCAAGCTGAGCCGCAAGGCCCTCGCACCGACCCCGTGGAAGACTGTGCCCGAGCGGTACAACGTGGGCCAGGTAGTGTGGGTGGACATCACCAAGAAGAAGGACTTCGGAGCCTTTGCCAAGCTCGAACCCGGTGTCGAGGGATTGATTCATGTGTCCGAAGTGGCGCCCAAGGCGGAGCGCAATCCGATGGTGACCATCAACGAGGGCGACCGGCTTGAAGTGGAAATCATCCGCATCGATGCCGCCAACCAGCGCATCGGTCTCAGCCGCGCCCGTGTTCTCAACGCGTCGTCGGGCTGGTCCGCCTCCGGGGAAATTGACGACGACTACGATGATTTCGACGACTACTAGGCCGGGGCGGATCGGAATCGGCTGGGCCGGACGTTGCCCGTCCTGATCAGGAACCGACCGCCCTGGCGGTCGGTTTGATTCCGACAGCAAACCGCGGCCGGCAAGTGGTCATGGCTTCGCATCCGTGGCTCGACTCCGGTACGTAACCGGCGGCGGCGTAGTCCTGTGCATGGATCAGGTGGTCCTGCTGGACAGGCCCTCGCGCCAGGAGATCCGGTTGCCCAAGGGCCATGTTGAACCCTGGGAGAACCCGGAGGCAGCTGCCCGGCGGGAGACTGCGGAGGAAACCGGCTTCGCGGATCTGCGCTTGTTGGCCGGTTTGGGCGTGCAGACGGTGAAGTTCGAGTACCTGAACAAACGCATCCGCCGAACCGAGCACTGGTTCCTTTATCAGCTCGGTTCGGCCGCCAGGCAGGGCCGGCCCCCGGAGGATGAACGGCAGTTCAGGACGATGTGGCGTCCCTGGGGCCCGGCGCGCGACCTGCTGACGTTTGAGGCCGAGCAACGGGTGTTGGCCGAAGCGGTTTCGGTTTGGCGGAAGCTGCAGGCGCGGACCTGATGCCCAGCGGTCCGCCCGGAGTTCCGGGTCGGGCTATCGGCGGTAGGTGCCGGCCGCCTGGGAGCGGTGGCGGTAGGTGATGCGCCCTTTGGTCAGGTCGTACGGACTGACCTCGATGGTCACGCGGTCTCCGAGCAGGACCTTGATGTAGTTCTTGCGCATGTGCCCGGAGAGATAGGCCAGGATTCGGTGGCCGTTTTCCATTTCAACCCGGAAGTTGGCGTTCGGCAGCGTCTCCACCACCGAGCCCTCCATCTCAATCTTTTCCTTGCTCATCCCATTCTCCGTGGCTGGTCCGGTTTCGATCCCAGGTTTTAGTATCTGCGCCTGCTGCGCGCCCGCGCCATCGTTCGTTGGGCCTTGCGGATGGCTTTCTGCTTCTTGATGCGGTTGACTTCGCTTCTGGAGGTGAACCAGCGCTTCTGCCTCACCTGGGGCAGGATGCGGGCCTCGGAAACAGCTTTGCGGAATCGTCGCAACAGCGACTCCTGGGATTCGCCAGGCCGGAGATCTACAGTAATGGGAGCACCTCTGCCGGTGATTTTCGAAACAAATACGATCCTACGCAACACACGATTATACTCGTTCCCCGAATGACCAACACAAAACCGGATTCCTCATTCCAACAGGCCGTGCGCAGTCTCCTGGCGGACCGGGCTCGCGGCGTGGGCCTGTCGCTGGATGATCGCCAACTGGATCGGTTCGCCCTTTTCGCCGACTGCCTGCGGGACGGCAACACCCGGGTCAACCTGACCGCCATCACGGACGTGGAAGGCGTCGTGTTGAAACACTTCCTGGACTCGATGGTGGTGTGGCCGGCGCTGTCCCGCGAACTTCAGGATTTGAAGGATGGTGAACGGTTGGCCGTACTGGATGTCGGCACAGGCGCCGGGTTGCCAGGCCTCGCGCTGGCCATCCTTGATCCGGACATCCAGCTGACCTTGATGGACGGCACTCTCAAGAAGGTGGACTTCCTGACCGCGGCCTGCAAGACGCTGGGCATGACGGAAGTCGCCGTAGTGCACGGCCGGGCGGAGGAACTGGGACAACAGTCGGCCTTCCGGGAACGGTTCCCCGTGGTCGTGGCCAGGGGCCTTGCACCCTTGCCAACGCTGCTGGAATACCTGGTTCCACTGACCAGCATCGGCGGTCTGTGTCTGGCCTACAAGGGACCGAACCTGCCCATGGAACTGCAGGCGGCCCGGCCGGCCCTGCAGGCCCTGCGGGCGGACGTGGAGAGGGTGATCCCGGTCCACGTGCCCGGGCTGGACGCAACCCGGCGGGTGGCGGTGTTCAGGAAAACCCGGTCCACGGCGGCCAGGTACCCGCGCGGCCAGGGGCTGCCGCGGCGGCGCCCGTTGCAGGCCTGATGCGACGGGCGGGGGCCAATCAGCCGAAGACGCCGTTGCCGATTCCAAAAACGTTGTCGGGGTCGGCGCTGTGCTTGAGTTCCCTGAGCATGGAGCGGCTGGTTGTGGTCATGACCCGATCCAGGTAGTGCTGTCGCAGCTTGCCGACGCCGTGGTGGTGGGAGATGGAACCGCCGGCGGCCAGGATCGCTTCCCTGATGCCGTGTTCGATGTCGATGAAAACCTCGAGGGGGTTTTCGAGATCGCGGTTGGAGAAGCCGTGGGTGAAGTAAATGCAGACCCCTGAGTGGTACACCTGCGTGATGCGGGCGGAAATGAACGGGTTGCCGTACAGGTTGTGTTTGGCATGCAGGTCCAGGGCCGCCTGCTTGACCGAGTCCACCACGTTGTGGATGTTGTCCCAGGTGGTGGAGGTTTCGTAGGTCTCGCCCGAAATGTAATAGGGTGCCAGGAAGTCCCGGATGTAGGCGATGGCATAGGTCAGCATGTAGCCCCGCTTGCCGTTTTCGGAACCTCCGGCCACGCCCCGAAACGACTTGGCCAGCGACTTGATGTGGCGGGCCTGATGGGAGACCTCCGACCTGGAACCTTCCATCACCACGGTCGCGGCCGAGATGTTGCGCAGGTCGAACCGGTACAGTTTCTCCAGGGCCGCGCGCTGGATTGTTTGCTCCACCGCCTTGAGGCCGGTGGCCTCGGGCTTGAGTGCCTGGCTGAACCGAAACTGGAGGTTGTCGACGAGACGCACGCTGGCCGGCACCACCCCGGAACGCTGCAGGTGGAGCATGAAGTCCACACCCCGGGCGAAGTCCGGGAACACATACGAGGCGTACCGGGTTTCCTCCGGGATCCGGTGGATGTTGACCACAGCTTCGGTGATCAGGCCCAGGTTGCCTTCGCTGCCGAACACGAGGTCCCGCGGTTGAATGCCCGCCGAACGGCGGGGCGCGGAATCATGGTGGGTGACCTCGCCCCGGGGACTGATGAGGGTGGCTTTTTCGACAATCTGCTCGATGTTGCCGTACCGATTTTTCTTCATGCCGCTGGCGTTGGTCGAAATCCAGCCTCCCAGCGTGGACAGCTCCATGCTGTCGGGTTCGTGGCCCACGACCCAACCCTCGGCGCGGAGCGCGCGTTCCAGTTCGCTGCCCGTGATGCCGGCCTGCACGCGGGCCGTCTGATTCATTTCGTCGATCGACAACACCCGGTTCATGCGGCTCATGTCCACCGATACGATGGGACGAGTCTCCGCCGGCGACAGCAGCAGGGCGTTGCTGACGTTGGTGCCCCCTCCGTAAGGCACCAGGCACACGCCGTGTTCCACCGCCAAACGGATCAGCTGTTTGGCTTCCTCGGTGGATTCGGGCCAGACCACGAGATCGGCCACCCGTTCCAGGTTCTCGTAGATGACCTGGTACAGCTCCCAATTGGATGTTTGCCCGTGACTGTGATTGAGGCGCACCTTGGCGTTGTCCGAGATGCGGTCCTTGGCCAGGACTGTCTCGACGGCCCGGCGAAACTCGGGACACGGCAGCGGTTCCGGTACCACGGGCGCGGTGTTGGGCGCCTTTAAGTCGGTGGGATCGATTTCGTGGCCCAGGATGTCCTGTACGAAGGGCCAGAACAGGGGCATTTCGGTCCCGGACATGTCATAGCGGCGGCCGGTCAATTCAACGACGCCGCGCTCGTTGAGCCGGAAGCGCGTGTCGCGGTATCCCCACAGATGGTCGTGCAGGGACTGGTCCAGGGACTGACCGGAACGGTTCGGGGCCTTGTCCGCCATGGCCAGAATCCTTTGGCAATGATGAGGAGTACGGAGTGGGCTTCCATTCTACTACCTGAGGGGATGGCCGGCCGGGCCGCTCCGTTGCCGATGTTCGATCGGCGCCTGCGGCTCGCCCACGCTGCGAACCCGTTTGCACTGTTTGCCGGGGGGATCACGGTGGTCCGGCTGTGGCAGACTCATGGCATGGTCCCTTTGCTCTTGTCCCGCCACCTCCGGCAGGCCCTGGTCGCAGTTGCCGCCTTGATGTTGATGCTCGCGGCCTGCCGGGCCGATGCTCCTGACGAACCGGTTCCCGTCGTCGCCGACGAGGAACTGGTCCAGGCGACCGAAATTGCACCGGGCGAACTGCCCGTGGGCCATACCCAGGAGGGGTTCCTCTACCTTGGCTCCCCGGAAGCGCCCCTGATTCTGTACGAGATCTTCAACGCCAACTGTCCGGGCTGCGGCAACCATCACCGGTCCCGGTTGCCATCCCTGGTTCGGGAACATGTCCAAAGCGGCGTAATCCAGATGGTCATGGTGGATTTGGCCATCAGTCCGGAGTGGGGCGAGCAGGCGCATTTCACGGCCTGGTGTCTGGGCCGGCAGGTCGGCGCCCAAAGTCAATGGCAATTTTGGACGGATCTGTTCGAAGGGCAGGCCTCCTGGATCGCAGAAGGCGAGGAATTCTCGCTGCGGCTGGCCGAAGAGGCGGGAGCCGAAGCGTCGGTGTTGCGGACCTGCATCGAAACGCAGGCTCCCGCCGCGGTGGCCGAACTTCAGGCCATCGCCGAGGATCGGTTGCTGCCGGAGCGATGGTCCACGCCCGTCTTCCGCATTGAGGACAGGACCGGCCGTTTCCTGGCGTCGCAGGTTGGCTCGCCGTCGCTGGAAGCTTGGCAACGGCTCGTGGAGCAGGCCCTGGCCGTGGCTTCCTGGTAGCGTGTCGCCAGGCCGGCGGTTCTCTTCGTTGACCGATTAGGCGGGAACGCGCTCGGGTCTGCCGGCTAGCCAGTCCTCCCGGGTCGCGACCCGTTCCGGAAACAGCCGGCTGCGCGCCAGGAAGCCGGCGCCGTGCTCCGGCATGGGATCCTGATCCGTC
This sequence comes from Anaerolineales bacterium, assembly GCA_034428255.1. Lineage (GTDB taxonomy): Bacteria > Chloroflexota > Anaerolineae > Caldilineales > Caldilineaceae > Bin34. The sequence continues at coordinate 6,401 of DAOUIC010000017.1, read as the reverse complement.
GGCTGATAGCGGATGTCGATACTCCAGCGCACCTTGTCGGAGTTGTTGGGCGTGGACATGTGCACGCACCGGTCGTTGAACAGGACCAGGTCACCCTTGTCGGCAATCAACGGTACCGGTTGGCGGTTGGCCGGCAGGTGCTCGGCGTCGATTTCCAGGAATCCGGTTCCGGAATAGCTCTCCTTGTGCCACGACTTCACCCGCTGTCGGTGCGTGCGCGGCATCACGTGCAGGCATCCGTTCTCCAGGGTTGAGTCGACAAAGGGGATCCAGACCGAAATGACCGGATTGGCGTTGGCATCGGGCCAGTAGGACTTGTCCTGGTGCCAGGGCACCACGCCCGCGGCCACGCGCGGTACCTTGGGGCGCGTGTTGTACACGGGATTGGAAAAGATTTCGGGACCAATCAGTGATTCAACCGCGTCCAGAATGACCGGATTGGCCATGAGTTCGTAGTAACCCGGATCGCGATCCCGCCAGCCGCGTCCAAAGACCAGAAAGTCCGCGTCGGTCAGGTCGGCGAACAGATCCGCCAGGCGCCGCTCGAACGGACGCTCGGCCATCGGATCCGGCACCAGACCGTCGGCGACCAGTTTCCGGGCGATGGTGTCCACCTTGCGCATCATCGCGGCGCGCGCCGGTTCGAGATCCGCGTCATCAAGGATACCGGGCACGATGAGGTAGCCCTCTGCGTCGTAAAAGTGCACCTGCTCGTCCGAGAGGCTGCCGCCGTGGTCGCTTCGGAATGTATCTAACATGGGTTGCTTACAGGCTGGGTCGGAGTGCAATGCACAATTGTATGGGACTTACACACAATGGTTGACACCATGTGTGTCTCGTTCACGGGTCGTTGGGGTCCCCCACGGGATCGCCCCTCTCCGTGCAGAGGCCCCTGTCCCGCGGGCCGGCAGGACTATGGTGCGGCAACTGCCCAGCGGATGCCTGCTGCATCGCATCGGGGCAACAGGCCCCAAACCTGTCTTCCGGTCGCAATTGCCGGGCCGTGCACAACGACCAATCGCGATCGGTTTCAAACTGCGTATGAATCATTGGCATCCAGGGCCCCTTGTCCCACCGGGACCCTGGATGCGCATTCCGGGATCGGTGTCGGCACGTCCTCCGACGACAGATCCGACTTCAGTCTCCGTCTATTGGTCTGGCCAGCCGTCGGCTGCCTCGCCGGCATCCAGGGCCGCCTGGATCTTCTCTGCCGCCTCGGGGGTTACCCACTGGCTCCAGGCATCCTGTTGGGCCTGCAGGAACCACAGCGCGGCATCCCGTTCGGTGGCACCTTCGTTGGCCCGGGACCAGCGCGCGATTTCCTTGAATAGGTTGATGTCGATGTTGAAGTTGCGCAGCATGTCCACAACCCCGGGTGCCCGTTCGAGCATGGAGGGGTGCACGGCAATGCGGATGTCCGAGTCCACGTAGGCACAGGCCTTGGTGGTGGCCCAGCATTCCTCGGTGTAAGGCGGTTCCTCAAGCCGGACGAGGTCCAGCACGAGGGCCGGTTCGTTGGTGCCCCACTGGTACCCCAGCCAAGGTTCGCCCCGCTCATATGCCCCGTACAGATCGGCATTGGCCGCAGCTCCGTCGCCCGGGTTCACGATGTGTACGTGCTCTGCAAGACCGTAGGATTCGATCTGCTGGGCGTTCACCGCCTCGCAGGCCCAGCCGATAACGCAGGAAACCAAGCGGGCCTTGTCGCCGCTTTCGGCAGAAGTGAACAACGCCTTGAATTTTTCGTCCTTGAGATCCTCGATACTGTCAAGGTCGGGATACTGCTCCTGCAGGTAGGCCGGTATGACGAAGGACGACTGCCAGTCGCCAACCAGGGTCTTGCCGACATCGACGACTTCCTCGGCCGCGATGGCGTCATCCCAATTTTCCTGCTGATTGGGGAGCCAAATCTCGAGAGTCACGTGGGTGTCCCCATTGCGCAGCCCTTGGAACAGGGGCAGCGTGGCGCCGAAGGTGACGTCCGTGGGGTAGCCGTACCCCTTTTCCACCAGGTATTGCGCAATCCGGTTTTGGATTAACGCGCTCTGCCAGTTCAGGTCGGAAAAGACGATGGGGTCCTGGGAAACCGGTTCTGCGGCTTCCGCCATGTCCGCCTCCGCAGAGTCGGTTGGCATGGCACAGGCGCCCAACACCAGGGCGGCCAATGCCAGCAGTATCAGGACATGGAAACGGTGGACAATGCGAATGGATTGATGCACGAATGGCACCTCCCTTGGAGTTTGGTGCCGTGCAACCAGAGGTTTGAGCCCTTGGGCGCACAACATAAGACAACGACGGATTACCTGAATTGTCCAGTGAGGAGCAATGAGCTCCCGGGACGGCCGGACGATGTTGGCGACAGACGAAACCAAGCGTGTGACATACAGGCGATGCCGGTAGGATCCGGTTGCCTGCCTCCGGTCGAATCCGTCACGGACCTGGAGGTACTTCGCTTGGCCGCAGCCTGCATCATGCAGGCCGACGGGGCAAACAGAAAAATCACCAACTCGGCCACTGTACCATAGGCTGAGGATCAGATCAACTTCCGGCAAGGTTAGGTAATACCGATTTGAGAAATTAAAATAGTACTAATATGCTGATAATATTGGTTAAATATAATAAATTTTCAATCTCAATGGTCGTGCTGGGCTCACTTCGCTCCCTTCCCCTTTGCTGCTTCCGGCAGCATTGCAGCCCGAATAGGGATGAAATGTCAAGCATCCAGCCCGTCTACAGTCTGGGCGTTGGTTCTGCCGGGTGGGGCCGCGGCGATGGTCTGTAACGGTTGCTGGACGGCGATCCCGGGGAGCCTCCGGAGCTTGGGAGCGGGTTGCCCGCGATCGGCCCGTACCTGCAGTAGTGGCTCCGTGACGGGGCCGACCGGGCCGCGCGCTGCCGGGGCAACGGGACGCGGGGCTGTCGCGCTCCTCTCGTGTGTTGGGGCCCGGCCTGTTGGGCGTAGCACCGGCCAGCGCCCCGATAGCCAAGGGTGAGGAGCTTGGCGGTCCTGGTCGCCGGCGCGGTCCGTGGGAGCGGTGCCATCCCGATGGCCGGACACCTGAAGACCGGAGGCCAGTCCGGCCTCCCGGATGCCGGCCCGGATCCTGGCCCACGGCACACGCGTGGCGGAGGCCTACCTGCGCAGCCGGGTGTGCGCACTGACCTTGCAGCCAGGGCTTGCCATGCCGCATGGGTAGGCTTGCGGGTCTCGAAACCCGGTCGGCAGATAGTGTCGGTGGGCGGCAGGTCCAACGCGCTTACCGTTGTCCTCGCACTGCTCAAGGCCGTGGCGCCGGACGGCGGCATCGTGCCCCTGGATGCCCTGGGCTGCCGGAAACGACCATGTCCCGGCACTGAAGGACCGCCATCCCGCGGCACAAGGCGGCGGTCAAGACTGTGCCGTCGAACCGACCAGGGATTTCGAGGGCTGCGACTATGCTGACCGTCGGACCGCCCCGGAACCACCGTCCTTGGCCGTGGTTTCGCCAAGTGCATGCGCAGGCCGGCTGGAACGATGGGAATCCGCTCAGGGTCCTGTCAAGTACGCAAGCGGTTGCCGGGAGTTCATTTGACCACGGCCTGCGTCATGCGGTCCAGCAGGATCGCCAGGAAGACAATGGCCAGTCCGGCAATCATGCCGTTGCCCGGTTCGTTTTTCTGGAGGGCTCGCAGCACCGTGTCGCCCAGTCCGCCCGCGGCCACCATGCTGGCAATGGTGACCATGGCCAGTGCCATCATCGTAGTTTGGTTGACCCCGGCCATGATGGTGGGGAGCGCCATGGGAATCTGGACCTTGGTCAAGGTCTGCATGGCTGACGAACCAAAAGCCTGTGTGGCCTCGATGGCTGCGGGCGACACCTGCTGTATACCGAGGCTGGTCAGGCGGATGACCGGCGGTACGGAGTAGATGATGGTCGCGAAGATGCCTGCCGGCTTGCCCAGGCCAAAGAACAGGATGCCCGGCAGCAGGTACACGAAGCTGGGCATCGTCTGCATGGCATCGAGCACGGGGCGCAGGATGTTGTCCACCCAGGGATTCCGGGCGCTGACCACCCCGGTCGGGAAGCCAATCAACACCGATATGGCTACTGCCACGACCATGAGGGCGATCGTGTCGATCATCTGGTTCCATAGGCCCATGAAGCCGATGAACAGCAGGGCGAACAGGGTGAAAGCCAGCAACCGCCATCGGCCGACACCGTAGGCGAACAGGGTCAACAACAGAACCAGGGCCGGCCACGGTACCCACAGCAGGGATCTGGAAATGAAAACCAGGACGTGCGTTACGAAGTCGCTGAGGCCGTCGAACAGCCAGCTGCCCTCGACGGTAAGCCAGTCCACGAAATCGTCGATGGCCCCGGCCGTAACCTGTCGCACCGACCTGTCAAGAGTGAGGACCACGTCCCCTCCGCCGGACGACTCGAACTGCGAAACGGTGGTTGGATACTCCATGGCCGGTCCCCACAGGACCAGGGAAACCGCCAGCACCGCCATGACTACGGCCGCCTTGGCAGCGAGACTGACAGTTGGGGACATGGAATTCATGCAAGTCGCCTGGAAGTGCGGACGCTCTGCGCCGGATATGTCGGACGGGACGCAAGAATGGGCTTGGACCGTTTCGGGCGCGGAGCGCAGCCAGTTCTTGGGCAAGCAACCAACGACGGCGGAAACCTGGTGCAGGCTTCATGCCTCCACATGATTGTCCCCCTCCCGCTGGTCGGGTGCGTGCTGTGCCAGGACCTTGGCCAGGTTGGCACGGTGGATTTCACCCACCAGCGCACCTTCGGCATTCGTGACCGGAACCGGATGTTCGCTGGCCATGGCCAGCGGAATCAGGTTGTCCAGCAACATGTCGGGTGTAATGGGAGGACAGCGCACGACAATGTCGTTGCCGTCCTGCAGCGACCCGCGGCCCTCTGCGTACATGCGTTCCAGGTGACCGCTTCCCAACAGACCTTGAAGGTTGTTGTCGGGACCGGTGACCCAGACAAATCCAAACGGGTCGTATCCCAGGTATTCCAGGACCGATTTGGTGGTTGCGTTGCAGTCAAAGGCCCGGGACGGCTTTTTCATCACGTGGCTTGCGGTCAGGACACCCGTCATGTGCACCCCGCGCGTGAACTCCGTTACATGGTTGTTGCTCGGGTGCAGCACAATGTCCGTGCCGCTGCCGATCTGGGCCACGCGTCCGTGGTGCAGAATGGCGATGCGGTCTCCCAGACGCAGTGCTTCGTCCAGGTCATGGGTGATGAAAATAATGGTTTTGCGGAATTCCTCCTGCAAACGGATGAGTTCGTCCTGCATTTGCCTGCGAATCAACGGGTCAAGTCCGCTGAAGGGTTCGTCCATCAGGAGAATGTTGGTGTCCGCGACCAAGGCGCGGGCCAAACCCACTCTCTGCTGCATGCCGCCCGACAGCTGTCTCGGATGGGCTTTCTCCCAGCCGGCCAGGCCCACAAGTTCCAGAATGGGCATGGTTTTGGCACGGCGCTCGGCACGGGGAACGCCGCGCATCTCCAATCCCCAGGCCGCATTGTCCAGGACATTGCGATGGGGCAGCAGGCCGTAGTGCTGAAACACCATGGCTGCCTTGTGGCGGCGGAACTGAAGCAACTCCGCAGGGTCCATGGCGGTGACATCGTCACCGTCAACGACGATGCGTCCGGATGTCGGTTCAATGAGGCGGATGAGCGTGCGTACCAGGGTTGACTTGCCGCTCCCCGACAGGCCCATGATGACGAATGTCTCGCCGCGAGTGGCCTCGAACGAAACGTCCTGCAAGCCGATCACCAACTGCAACTCGTCCTGGAAGTAACGTTTGGACCGTCCTTGGTTGGCCGGTTCCAAGGCCTGTTCGGGTTGGTTCCCGAACACCTTCCACAACGAGTCGACGCTAACTACTGGTTCGGTGGGAACCTGGGTGGACTTCACGGGAGGTTGGACGAGGTTGCGTACACGGCAGGCGGGCCCCGCCGAATTCTCCAGAGTAAAGCGCGGCCCCACGTGATGCCGGCGGCTTCCCGACATGTCGGAGGCCGCACGGCCGGCCGCAATTCATGGTCGGGAGCGCATTTGGGCAGTTGGGGCATCGCCTTCATGATACATGAACCGGCGGTGCCGAGTCCGTGCCATGTCAAACCCAACTTGCCCGGTCGATGCGGCACCGGTCAAGTCAGGCGGGAGCGCATCTCCGCCAGCAAGTCGGGCATGGGCGGATCTTCGAGACCCTCCGACCGTCCCGACAACCCGCTCATGTATATCGCGAGCATGAGCCGAAAGTCCTGCAATGCGGAATCAAGGTTCAGGGCATGCACGGCGGTGTCGTCCTCCAGCCAGTCGAACATGGCTTCGCACATGTTGGCTTGGCCCACGATGTCCTCTTCGTGGTAGTCGTGCGTGCC
>DAOUIC010000016.1:0-4646 GCA_034428255.1 Anaerolineales bacterium | reverse complement strand
GGTTCGTACAGCACCAGGACTGTGGTTTCGGGCATGCCGGCCAGTGCCGTCAGGCCCAGTTGCCACCGTTCCGCCAATGTTTCCCGGCCCTTGGCTCCGGATCGGCGGGCCGAATCCGCGAAGGCGGTCCAAACCTTGTGGGCCGCCACAATCCGCTGGTCCGCCATGACCGGCAGGGCCTGAATCTCCCGCTCAATGTCCTCCAGCGACGCGCCCGGCGCCTCCAGTTCCACGTAGTTGAAATCCGCCATGGCCGGATCCAGGCCGGCCTTCAGGTCCCTCAGGAACAGCTGGTAGCGGAACGGATCCGCCCCGGCGCACAGGTGGATCACATCCGGGTCCCGACCGAGACCCGCACGGCCGGCTTGCCGAAGACCCGCAGGGCATACACCTCGGTCGCCTCTCGATCCCGCAGGTCCGCCAGGGTTGTCAGGGTCTGCAACCGGGGACCCAGCACCTTGGCCGCCACGCTCAGGGCCGTCATCGACAGCAGGCTGGCAACAAACCGGGCCATGGAAAATCCGCGTCCGGTCCGCCCCAGGAATTGCATCACCAGCACCGACAGCACCGCCTGTACCACCAGGTTGGTGCCGCAGTCCGGATGGATCGCCAACCCGCGGTGGCCGTCGTCAATCGCCGCTTGGGCGTCGGCCACCGCCTGATCCACGTCTTCGATCGACATCTCCCCGAACAGGGTGAAGCCCGACGGATCGCTCAGTCCGCTGGCTTGCCGTACCTGCCTCCGACCGCCCAGCACATGCAGCGTGGCATGCTCCCAGGCATGGTTCTGGCGCGTGCTGCGCACCGCCGCCAGCAGGTCTGTCAAAACCGACGATGGGCTGGGACTGTGCATCAGGCTCGTCCCAACAGGTCCAGCGCCTTGGCCGTCACGTTGGCCGGGGTCAAGCCGAACTTCTCGTACAGCACTTCGAAGGGCGCACTGGCACCGAAGTGGTCCAGGCCGATCACCGCCCCGGTCTTCGGATCATTGCCGACCCAGCGTTCCCAGCCCAGGGTGGCGGCCGCCTCCACCGCCAGCCGCGGCACGCCGTCGCCCAGGACTTCTGCCCTGTACGACGCGTCCTGTGCGCCGAACAGTTCCCAACTGGGCATCGACACCACGCGGGCCGCGATCCCCTGAGCGGACAGGGAGTCGGCGGCTTCCATCGCGATGGCCACCTCGCTGCCGCTGGCGATCAGCACGATGTCGGGCGCGTCCTCCGTGTCCCTGAGCACGTAGGCGCCCCGGGCCGCGGCCGGCAGGTAACCGCCTTCCGCATCCGCGTGCAGCCACTCCGGCACGGTTTGCCGGGTCAGGGCCAGCACGGTGGGGCCGTTCCGGTTCTCCAGCGCGATGCGCCAGGCACTGGCGGTCTCGGTGCCGTCGCACGGCCTGATCAGGGTCAGGTTGGGAGTGGCGCGCAGGATGGCCAGGTGCTCGATCGGCTGGTGCGTCGGACCATCCTCGCCCAGGCCGATGCTGTCGTGTGTCATGACATAAATGACGGGCAGCCCCATCAGGGCCGCCAACCGCAGGCTGGCCCTCAGGTAGTCGGTGAAGACCAGGAACGTTCCACCGTAGGGGATCACACCCCCGTGCAGGGCCATGCCGTTCAGGACGGACGCCATGCCGTGCTCGCGCACGCCGAAGCGCAGGTTGCGCGCCTGCCGGTTGGAGGCCAGGAAGTCGTCGGACGCATCGATGTCCGTCTTGTTGCTGCCGGCCAGGTCTGCGCTGCCGCCGATTAACCAGGGCACCGCCTCCGCGATGGCGTTCAGGGCCTTGCCGGACGTGTTGCGCGTGGCATCGCCCTTGCCGGGTGCGAATTCGGGAAGGGTCTCCTGCCACCCTTCCGGCAGAGCACCGCTCAGGGCCAGTGCCAGTTCCGCAGCCTTCTCCGGATGGGCCTCCGCATACCGGCCCAACAGGTTGTGGTACGCCTGTACTCTTTCCTCACCGTCCTCGACCGCCCGGCCCATGTGGGCCGCCACGTCCTCGGGAACATGGAACAGTTCGTCCGTCCAGCCCAGTTCGGCACGGGTCAGGGCCACTTCTTCCGCGCCCAACGCGGCACCGTGCGAGTCCGATGTACCGCCCTTGTTGGGGCTGCCGTAGCCAATGGTTGTGCTGCAGCCGATGATGCTGGGTCTCGGATCGCCCTGCGCCGCTTCGATGGCAGTCGCCACGCCGGCGGCATCCATGCCGTCCACTTGCTGGACGTGCCAGCCGTAGGCTGTGAAGCGGCTGGCCCAATCCTCCGAGTAGGACAGGTCCGTGGCGCCGTCGATGGTGATCCGGTTGTCGTCGTACAGGTAGATGATCCGGCCCAGCTGCAGGTGGCCGGCCAGGCTGGCCGCCTCGCTGGCCACGCCTTCCATCAGGTCCCCGTCGGACACGATTCCGTAGATGTGGTGGTCCACCACTGGAAAGCCGTCCGCGTTGTAGCGGGCTGCCTGCCACTCCGCGGCCAGGGCCATGCCCACGCCGTTGCCGAACCCCTGGCCCAGCGGTCCGGTTGTGGTTTCCACTCCCGCCGTGTGGCGAAACTCGGGATGGCCCGGCGTACGGCTCTGCCATTGCCGAAAGTTCTTCAACTCGTCCAGTGGCAGGTCGTAGCCCGTCAGGTGCAGCAGGGCATAGAGCAACATCGATCCGTGTCCGGCGCTGAGCACGAAGCGGTCGCGGTCCTGCCAGTCCGGATGCCTGGGACTGTGCCGCAGGTACCGGGTCCAGAGCACATAGGCCGTCTGGGCCATGCCCATGGGCATGCCCGGGTGCCCGGAGGCGGCCTGCTCGACCGAGTCGACCGCGAGCATGCGGATGGTGTTGACAGCCTTGAGGTCCAAGTCGGAAAGATGCATGGAGAGGTTCCTGTGAGTGCCTATTCCCCGATTCTAGCCGTGCAGGTGTTGGAGACCGGTTCCGTGCACCACTTGCCGGGCTCCGGTGTGTCGTCAAACGGCCACGGCCATGCCGTCGGCTCCCGGATCCGCGACTCCGGTCACCGAACCCGCTTCGTCGATGGCAATCGCGTGCACGATGGCGAAACCGCCGCGACTGTGGCCCGTTCTCTCCGCCGGATGCATGTTTGCGACACGCTCCACCGTCTGTCTGGGGAACCGGGCATGCATGCGGATGAGATCTCCCTGGCAGTCGAGACGCGGGGCATCCACGGCCTCCTTGACGTTCATGCCCCAGAGCAGGGAGTTGAGCAGCACCTGGGCCACGCTGGTGATGATCATGGTGGAGCCGGGGGCACCCAGGACCAGGCGGGGTAGTCCCCCGCGGGTGACAATTGTGGGGCTCATGCCCGTGGTACGGCCTTTCCCTGGGGCAATGGAGTTGGGATGTCCCGGCAGGGGATGGAAGTTCACCATGGAGTTGTTGTACATGAACCCCATGCCGGGGGTGACGACCCCGCTGGCGGATCCCAGGGAATGGGTCAGGGACACGCACAGGCCCTGCCTGTCGACCACGGACACATGTGTCGTGTCCTTGGAGCCCTGTGGTTGGAAGGACACCTTGATCGGGTCTCCGCGCTGGATGATGTCCACCCAGTGATCGGCGCGCGCCGGATCCATCATCCAGTCGGTTGGAACCGCCTCGAACTCCGGATCCGCCATGTGGGGATTGCGGTCGGCAAACGCGGCCTTCATGGCCATGGCCAGCAGGTACAGGTAGCGCGGGGAGTCCGGCTCCAGACCCGGCTCCGTGCACAGTCGTTCCATGATGTTCAGGATAGCCACGACCGTGGCGCCGCCGTGCGGCGGCGCACTGGACGACACGTCCCAGCCCTTGAACGAACCACACACCGGTACGGATGGCGGAAGGGCGTACGTCTCCAGGTCGTCGGCGGTCACAAAACTGCCGTTGGCTTCCAAGTCGGCCGCCATGCGCGCCTTCATCTCGCCGTGGTAGAAGTCCTCGGCGCCAAACTTGGCAAGGTGCCGCAGGGATGTGCCGTAGTCCGGATTGCTGACGGGCTGATTGACCAGGGGTGGCTTTCCGGTCTCGGTCAGGAAGATGCGGGAGGCCTCCGGGTTGCGCTGGACGACCTCCAGCGGACTGATACCGCCTGGCGCCTCAGGCCAACGCTGCCAGACCCGTGCCGTGCGGTCCATCATGCGCCAGCCGCCTTCCGCCAGGTCGGCAGCCGGTTCGAACAGATCCGCCCAGGGCAGGGAGCCCCACTTGCGGTGCATGTGGTCCAGGCCCTTGACCGAACCGGGCACGCAGATGGATGTGTAGCCGCAGTCGTTGACCTGATCGCGCAGGATGTAGCCCCAGCCGGTCGGACCGAACTGTTCGAAGCGGTCCGCCCACATGTCCGGGGTGGTGCCGGAACCGGCCAGGGCCGGGGCGTCCACGGATGCCGTTGCGGAACTCCCGGGCTGATGCACGGTTGCCACCAGATAGCCGCCGAGGCCGCACATGTGAGGGGACACCACTCCCTGGACCAGTCCCGCCGTGATGGCAGCGTCCACGGCATTGCCGCCGCGTGCGAGCACGTCCACCGCGGCATCGACCGCGTACGGTTGCGGTGCGCAGACCATTCCCTGCGCCAAAGGGGCTTGAACTTGCATGGAGGGATCCCGTGTTGGACGGATGCGGCCGGAGGCCTGTCCATTATGGCGCAGTCCGACCG
>DAOUIC010000015.1:0-1758 GCA_034428255.1 Anaerolineales bacterium | reverse complement strand
GTCCAAATCCACCTGGCGAAGACGATCCAGATCGCCCTCGCAAAAAGCCAACAGACCCTTGCGCCGGGCCGGCCCCACCCCCGGCACGTCGTCCAGGACCGTGCGCGTCATGGCCTTGCCGCGCAGGGCACGGTGGTGGGTGATGGCAAAGCGGTGGGCCTCGTCCCGGATGCGCTGGAGCAGGAACAGTCCCTGGCTGTCGCGCGGCAGGAGAATCGACTCCGGCTGTCCCGGCACGAAGACCTCCTCGCTCCGCTTGGCCAGGCCGACGACGGGGACGACATGCAGGAGGTCGTACTTGCGAAGCACGGCCACGGCCTGGCTCAGCTGTCCCTTGCCCCCGTCCACAATCACCAGATCCGGCAGCACGTTCCAGGCGGTTTTCCCCTTGCGGCCCGGATCCAGGCTCTTTTCGCCGGCGCGCGCGAAGCGGCGATCGAGCATCTCGCGCATGCTGGCAAAGTCGTCCGGCACGCCGCGGGCGCCGGTACCGCGGATCCGAAAACGGCGGTAGTCGCTCTTGCGCGGCACGCCGCGGGCGAAGACCACCATGGAGCCGGAGGTGTGGTTCCCCTGCAGCGTGCTGATGTCGTAGCACTCCATGCGCACCGGCGGACGCGGCAGTTGCAGGGCTTCCTCCAGTTCGGCAATCGCAGCCTGCTGCCGGTTGGTGTCGACCCGGGCCGTAGCCTGCTGGATCCGCAGGTACTCCAGATTGTTTTCCAGTCCCGACTCCATCAGGCGCCGCTTGGGACCGCGCAGGGGCACGCTCAGCCGCACCTTGGTACCGCGCCGCTCCGCCAGCCACTGTTCCAGCCAGGCCTGATCGGGAGGCATGGCCTGCACCAGAATCAGGGCGGGCACATAGGCCGCCTTGGCGTAGAACTGCTGCAGGAATGAACCAATCAGGTCCCCTCGCCGCTCCTCGGCGGCTCCGGGATCCTGGGACTTGCCCAGTTCCAGGCGGTAGTGGTCGCGCCCCACCAGCCGCCCTTGGCGCACAAACATGATTTGGACCACTGCCGTGCTCGATTCCGGATCGGGCACGGTGGTGATGCAGTCTTCGTTATCCGGCTGGGCGCCAATCAGCACCTGCTGGCCCACAATGCGTTCGGCGGCCTTGATCCGGTCGCGGATCAGGGCCGCGCGCTCGAAGTCCAGATTCCCGGCGGCCTGTTCCATCCGCTCCCGGAGCTGCCGCATGACCTGGCCCGTGTCGCCCCGCAGGAACCGCATCATCTGGCGCAGGCTGTCGCGATACTGTTCCGAGCCTTGGGCGCCAATGCAGGGCCCGCCGCACATCTTCAGGTGGTAGTACAGGCAGGGCCGTTCATCCTGGCCCGTGATCTTTCGATCGCAGTCGAGATAGGGAAAGATGCGCCGGATGCCCTCCAGGGTCCGATAGATGGCACGGGCGTTCGTGTAGGGGCCGAAGTAGCGCGCCCCGTCCCTGCGCATCGTGCGCGTGACCTCGATTTTGGGGAACGGGTCCTGCCAGTTGATCTTCAGGTAGGGGAAGGTCTTGTCGTCCTTGAGCAGGACGTTGAAGGGTGGCTGGTGCTCCTTGATGAGATTGTTTTCGAGCGTGAGCGCCTGCAGTTCATTGGTGGTGATCCACCAGGACACGTCCGCGATTTCCGGCACCAGGCGCTCCACCCGGGGATCGTCCCGCTGGCTGGGCGTGAAGTAGCTGCGCACGCGCGACCGCAGGACTTTGGCCTTGCCGACGTACAGGACCTCGCCCGCGGGGCCGTGCAT
>DAOUIC010000014.1:0-2140 GCA_034428255.1 Anaerolineales bacterium | reverse complement strand
CTGGGGCCCCTCGATTTTCCATGAAGGTCCGGCCCACCTGGAATCGGTGGTGTTCCGCTTCATCCTGGAAGAGGAAGCGCGCCTCTCCGCCCTGGAGACCGGTGAAATCCTGATTATCGACGAAGTGCCGCCCGCCGCCGTGGACCGCGTGCAGGGAAACCCGGACACTTCGGTGCTGGGCGCCCCCAAGGTCGGCCTGGCCCGGGGCATTCACTTCAACACCACCTACCCGCCCACGGATGACATTCGCATGCGGCAGGCCTTCATGCATGCCATCGATCGGGAGGAAATCGACCAGATCGTGTTCAAGGGCGTGTATCCGGTGGCGTATCAGCTGCTCACGCGGGGCGTGAAGTTCTACGATGCCAGCGTTGAGAACATGTTCCCCTACGACCCGGAACGGTCTGTGGAACTGCTGGAGGAAATGGGGTACACCGAAGTCAATGACGAGGGTTACCGCATGAAGGACGGTGAGGTCCTGTCCCTCTTCCACGCCACGTTCCCCGGCTATGTCGCCGAACTGCCCGCCGAGGTGATCCAGGCGCAGCTCAAGCGCGTGGGCATCGAGTTCCAGGTCAACGTCATGACGGGTACGGCCATGATGGACGGCATGGCCTCCATGGACAGCACCTTCAACACGGCCTTGATTGGCACCTACAGCCCCGATCCGGGCCTGTTCCTGGATCGCATGTACCACTCCAGCACCCTGGGCACCCGCAACTGGTCCCACTGGGCCAACGACGAACTGGATGCCCTGTTGCGCCGAGGCCTGGAAACCGGGGATGAAGCGGAACGGGCCGAAATCTACGCGGAAGTCCAGCGCATCATCAACGAGAACGCCCTGGGCGCCGGCATCTATGCCAACGTTTCGATCTTCGGCGTCAGTTCCAAGGTGGATGGCTTCCGGTTCGATCCGTACGCCCATCCCGAAATCTTCGACGTTTCCATAACCGAGTAGTTGTACCGTCTCCGACACGGAGCGGGGCCTCCCCGCTCCGTGTCCCCCTACTGCCTGCGCGGCCTCGCGCCCGGAGCTTTAGCATGAAATATCAAATCAGCGATCAGGAACTGGATCGGCGCGTCGGCCACATGCGCGCCCATATGGAACAGCAGAACCTGGAAGGCCTGGTGGTGTTCGGCGCCACGCGCACGTTCTATCTCAGCGGCTTCCACCATCTGGCCACGGAGCGTCCGGTGGTGCTCGTGGTGCCCCTGCGGGGGGAACTGGCCCTGTTGGTGCCCCACCTGGAGGAAGAGAACATTCCGGTGCGCAACCCCAACATCAAGGAGATGAAGGTCTATCGGGAATACCCGGGCCTGAAGCATCCCATGGTGTACCTGGCCGAACTGCTGGGCGACAAGGGACTGGCCGAAAGCCGCCTGGGCGTCGACAGTTCGGGCTGGGGCGGCGGCATGGGCTACCGGGGCCCCGACCTGTCCGAGGTCGTGCCCAAGGCCACCCTGGTCAATGTGCGGGACGTGATTGACGACATGCGCGCGGTCAAGTCGGCCGAGGAGATTGAGTTGATCCGGCTGAGTGCCATGTTCGGAAACGTGACCCACGGCTTTCTGCAGGACTACATCGAACCCGGCGCCGCGGAAGTGGACGTGGCCCAGCGGGCCAGCCGCGACGGCACCGCGTTCATGATCAAGGCCTTGCCGGAGGATTGGGAACCCTACGGCCGATCCGAAGGCGCCCATGCCAGTTTCACCTCGGGCCCCAAGACCGCGTTCAACCACCGCCGGGCGGGCGGACGCCGCCTGAAGCCGGGGGACGTCATCCTCACCTACGCCGGTGCGGAAGTGGGCGGCTATACCAGCGAATTGGAACGCACGCTGATGATCGAACCCCTGACGGACGACCATCGGAAGTACTTCGATCTCGAGGTGCAGGCGCAGGATGTGGCGTTCGATGCCATCCGGCCCGGCGCCAGGATGTGCGATGTGGAAAAGGCGGTCAATGCGTTTCTGGAAGAGAACGGTCTCTACGACCTTACACGCACCCACATCGGCCACGCCATCGGCATCGAGGGCCACGAAGGGCCGTTTCTGGATCTCGGGGACCAGACCGAAATCCAGGTGGGCTTCTGCCTGACGGTCGAACCCTGCCTCTTCCTTCCGGGATTTGCCGGATTCCGCC
>DAOUIC010000013.1:0-5761 GCA_034428255.1 Anaerolineales bacterium | reverse complement strand
TTAGGTTCTCCGGACCGGCGGCCGTCCGGACCGGCACGGCAGACCAACCGGCGACCGCCACCCAGGTCCTGCCGGAACCCGCCTACCTGATGCCCCGTTGGCTGCCGGCCGTCCTCGCCCTGCTGCTGCTGGTCGGCGGCGGCTCGCTGCTGCTGGTCGGCCTGCTGCGCGAACGCCGGGAAGGACGTGTCTGATGCGGAGTCTCCGGCCCTGCCTGACTGTTGTCCTGTTGTTGCTCGTCACCTTCCTGCATCCGTCCGCGCCCACCCTGGCCCAAACCGAACTGGACGACCGCATGTACGACATCGCACGCGAGCTTTGGTGCCCGCTCTGCTCCGGCGTCCGGTTGGATGCCTGCGAACTGCAAGCCTGCGTCCAGATGCGGGCGGAAATCCGCCAGTTGTTGGCGGAAGGCAGGGATCCCGAATGGATCGTGGCCTACTTCGAGGAGGAATACGGGCCGCAGGTTCACGGTCAGCCTCCACTGCGAGGGTTCCATTCACTGGCCTGGCTGGTGCCCGCCGCAGCCGTAGCCGGCCTGGGCATTGGTGTGGGCCTCCGCACCCGTAGGGCCGTGCGGCAACGGCGGTCCGGAGCCATTGCCCAAAGCCACAGTCAATCGCTCCCGAAGGCGTGAAGCCGTGTCCGACCATCCAAGCACGACAGAGCCCGTTGCCGGTCCGCCACCGCTGGTATCGCGTTCGCTGCTGCTGGTTGTGGTCGCGATCTCGGTCATGCTCGTCCTGCTGGCCCTGCTGGCCTGGCGCGTCCTGCGCGCCCAGCCGGTGGCCTTGGCCGTCGGCGAGCCGGCACCACCTTTCCATTTGGCGTTGATCGAAGGCGGTTCCCTCACCCTGGCGGACCTGCAGGGACGGGGGGTTGTCCTGAACTTCTGGGCCAGCTGGTGCAATCCCTGCCGCGACGAGGCACCGCTCCTGGAGCAAACATGGCAGCGAGACCAAAACCTGGGCATTACGGTCCTGGGTGTCGCCCACCTGGATCAGAAGGCGGCAGCCCTGCGCTTCATCCAAACGTTCGGCATCACCTATCCCAACGGCCGGGACTCCGGTAGCCTGATAGCGCGCGCCTACGGCATCCAAGGCGTTCCGGAAACCTTCTTCATTGATCCGGCCGGCAACCTGGCGGGAGCCTGGCGGGGACCCCTCACGGCGGAGGCCATGCAACAGTTCCTGCCCCTGATCCAGCCTGAACCATGATCGCCGATTTTGCAGCCCTAGCCTTGGCAGCCGCCCTGGCCACGGCCTGCCTGGGGGTGGCCGCGTCCCTGCATGCCGGCGTGCACGGTGCCGGCCCCTGGCGGATGGCGGGCGACCGGGCGCTGCGGGCCACGGTCCTGCTGGTGGCCGGCGCCACCGTCATCCTTTGGATCCTGCTGATGCAGGACCGATTCGAGGTTCTCTATGTCTGGAATTCATCGGAAGCCGCACTGCCCCTCTTCTACAAGTTCGCGGCCCTCTGGGGAGGTCAGGCCGGCAGCCTCCTTTTCTGGGCCTTCATACTGGCCTGTGGCTCCCTTCTCGCCGTGCGCCGGGTGGCTCGAACACTGCCGGATCTGACACCCTGGACCACAGCCATCCTGTGCGCCAACCTGGCATTTTTCCTGCTGCTGGTGGTGGTGCCGGCCAACCCATTCCAGCGCATCCCCTTCCCGCCGACGGACGGCGCGGGTCTCAATCCCCTGCTGCAGAACTACTGGATGGTCATCCATCCCGTCATGCTCTACCTGGGTTATGTCGGGCTGACGGTTCCGTTCGCGCTGGCCGTGGCGGCCCTGGCCGTGGGCCGCATGGATACCGTCTGGCTGCGGATGCTGCGCCGCTGGACCCTGGTTCCGTGGCTGTTCCTCTCGGTCGGCATCCTGATGGGCAGCCAGTGGGCCTACCTGGAACTGGGCTGGGGCGGCTATTGGGCCTGGGATCCGGTCGAGAACGCCTCCCTGCTCCCCTGGCTGACGGCCACCGCCTTCCTGCACGGCTTGGTTGTCCAGGAACAGCGCGGCACGATGCGCCTGTGGAACATGGTCATGATCGGCCTGACCTACTTCCTGGTACTGCTCGGCACGTTCACCACCCGCAGCGACATCGTGGCCAGCGTACACACGTTTGCGCGCAGTTCGATTGGCCTGTACTTCGTGGGGTTCATGGCCCTGACCGCGGTTGGCTTTCCGCTTCTCCTGTGGGTGCGGCGCGCGCTGTTGACCGAACCGGCCGCCCCGGCCGCTTGGCTTTCGCGCGAGACCGCCTTCCTGGCCAACAACTGGCTGCTGGGCGGCATTGCCTTCGCCACGCTCTGGGGCACCTACTTTCCCGTTTTCAGCGAACTCCTCACGCAGGAGCAGATCGCGGTGGCGGCACCCTACTTCCAGAAGGTGAACGGCCCCCTCTTCCTGCTCCTGTTGCTGTTCATGGGAGTGGGGCCCCTCCTGGGCTGGCGCTTCACTCGTTTGCCGGAGATCTGGCGCAAACTGCGTATTCCGTTCGCAGGCGCCTTGTTGTTGGCGTTGGCCTCGTTGTTATTCCTGCCTCCCAATCCCTTCGCCGCGGCCGGCCTCTTCGTTTGTTTCCTAGCCCTGCTGGGGGTGCTGCAGGAGTTTGCGGAGGCCATCCGGGCCCGCCGGCGCGCCCGCACCGAACATCCGCTGGTGTCCCTGCAGCAGTTGCTGGTGCGCCAAGGCCGTCGCTACGGCGGTTACCTGGTACACGTCGGCATCGTCTGCATGGGCGTTGCCATCGTCGGCAACGAGTTTCATCAGGAGGTGCGCCACATCACGCTGGAACGGGGCCGGCCGGCCGAGTTCGGTCGCTGGACCGTGACCTTCCTGGGCCTGACGGAAACGGAACAGGCCAACCTGACGGAATACAGGGCCTACGTGACCGTGCATGACGACGCCGGCAAACTGGTGACCCGCCTTGAACCGCGGCGCAACGTGTACCACAAGACTCCGGAGGCGCCCACGAGCGAGGTCGGCCTGCACATGTCACTGCGCGAAGACCTCTATGTGGTGCTCAACGGCTGGCAGGACGAAGCCGCCTCCGCCACCTTCTCCTTCTTCCTCAATCCGCTGATGGTCTGGCTGTGGATCGGCGGCGTGGTGTTGGTGCTCGGCACACTGGTTGCGCTCTGGCCGCACGGACCGGACCCCGGCCGCCGCCCCCGCGCATGACGAGTCCGGACCTGTTCGATGCCGCCAGCCTGCTGCGCCTGGCGGTCGGCGTGGTCGTGTTCGGTGCGCTGTGCCTGTGGGTGGTGTGGCCGGTGCTGGTCAGCCGGGGCGGCGGGGAGCCACCGGCGGCTGGACCGTCAGCTCCTCCAGCAGACGGGGACGCGGATGCCAGTGATCCCGGGCCTCGCCCACCAGATAGACCGAACCCGTCACCAGAATGACCGTATCCGACTCCACCGTCCGCAACGCATGGTGCAGGGCGAAGCCGACATCCCTGAACAGGTGCCGCAGCCGGTGGCGTTCGCCGCGCGGCAGGCATTGGGCCAGATCGCCGGGACGGCAGGTGGACTTGCCGAACACGTAGGGTTCGGTCAGCAGGAAGTCGCCGTCCAACCGGCACAGTACGGCCAGAATGCCGGCCGCGTCCTTGGTGGTCAGCATCCCCGTGATGATCAGGAACCGGCGGCCGGACCAGCTCTGCTGCAGCGAAGCGACCAGGGCCTCCGCCTTGGGCACATTGTGGGCACAGTCGAGAATGACATCCGGCCCGGTCTGGATGTGCTCCAGGCGACCGGCCACCGCACCTCCCGCCAGGGCCTTGGCCGCGGCTCCCTCCGCCAAGTGCAGCCCGCTCCCGGCCTGCAACAGGTCCGCAGCGGCCACTGCCACCGCGGCGTTGGCCGCCTGGAAGGGAGCCAAACCGGGCATGGGCAGGTCGCGGTGGGCCGCAAAGGGACTCTCCACTGTCAGCGTCATCCGGTCGCCATGGGTGCGGGTGTGCCAGCGGAAGGTCCAATCCCGGGTTGCATCCCCGGCCGGACCCACGGTGTGCAACTCCGTGCCCACCCCCTTGGATTCGGTCTCCAATACGTTCAGCACCTCCGGCTGCCCGGCTCCGGTGAGGGCCGGAGCCCCCGGCTTGAAGATGCCGGCCTTGTGCCAGGCGATGCTTTCCAGGGTGCCGCCCAGTGTCTCCACGTGGTCCAGGCCAATGTTGGTGACCAGGGCCAGCCGGGGTCGAACCACGTTTGATGCATCCCAACGGCCCCCGGAGCCGCACTCAACGATGGCCCAGTCCACGGCGGCCCGTACGTAGAACAGGAATGTCAGGGCGACCCAGGCTTCGCCGTAGCTGAGACGCGTGAACTCCCCCTGTGCCTGCTGCCACAGGCCGTACCGATGGGCGAAGTCGTTGAACAGCGCATTCAGTTCCGGCACGGTAATCCAGCGGTCGTCCACCACGAGCTTTTCGTGGGGCAGCTGCAGATACGGGTTGATGTGCAGACCGGTGCGGCAGCCGCCGGCCGTCAGGATGCGCGCCAGCAGGTGGGATACGGACCCCTTGCCGCTGGTGCCGGCCACATGAATGTAGGGAAGACTCTCCTCGGGTGCCCCGACCGAGGCCAGAAAGGACTTGAGGCGCCGCAGGGACAGGCCCTGTTCGGTGGGCAGGGGCTCCTTGGCCTGGGGTGTGGCCGCCACCTGGGCCGGGGTCCGGATCAGGGACCAGAGCCAGGCGTAGCCCCGCCGATACTCCGCAATGTGCGCCTGCATCCGGGCTGCATTCATGGCTGTGTCCGGTTCAGGCCGGCACGGGAAAGTCCTTAACCATGTCCCGGACCTCGCCCTTGATGCGCGTTTGCAGGTTCTGGTTGGCCGGATCGCGGGTGATTTCGCCGATCCATGCCCCAATCCGCCTGAACTCCGGCTCGCCCATGCCGCGGGTGGTGGCGGCCGGCGAACCCAGCCTGATGCCGCTGGTGACCCGTGCGGGCCGGGGATCGAAGGGGATCATGTTCTTGTTGCAGTGCAGGCCGGCGTTGTCCATGGCCGTTTCCACCGACTTGCCCGTCACGTCGTCGCGGTTCAGGCTGCCCAGGTCCACCAGCAGCAGATGGTTGTCCGTGCCCCCGGAGACCAGGCGCAACCCCTGTTCCTGCAGCGCCTCGCCCAGACAGGCGGCGTTGGCCACGGTTTGCTCCTGGTAGATGCGGAACTCCGGTTGCAGGGCCTCCCCCAAGCCCACGGCCTTGCCGGCGATCATATGCATCAGGGGACCGCCCTGCTGACCCGGAAACACAGACCGGTCGATGGCCCTGGCATGCGCCTTGCGGCACAGGATCATGCCGCCACGAGCCGCCCGCAGGGTCTTGTGCGTGGTGGTGGTGACGATGTCGCACCAGGGCACCGGATCGGGGTGCAACCCGACCGCCACCAGACCGGCCACATGGGCCATGTCCATCATCAGCAGGGAACCGGTGGCGTCCGCAATGCGGCGCAGGGCCTCGAAGTCGAAGTGGCGCGGGTAGGCACTGGCTCCGGCCACCAGCAGCTTGGGCCGGAACTTCAGGGCCGCGTCCATGACCTCTTCGTAGTCGAGCACCTCCGTCTCGGTGTTGACGCCGTAGTGCTCGAATTGATAGAAGTGGCCGGAGGAGTTCAGGTGGAAGCCGTGAGTCAGGTGGCCGCCGTGGTCCAGTTTGAGGGCCAGCACGCGGTCCCCGGGTTCCAGCACGGCCAGGTAGGCGGCCGCATTGGCCTGGGCACCGGAATGGGGCTGCACGTTGACATGCTCCG
>DAOUIC010000012.1:0-1718 GCA_034428255.1 Anaerolineales bacterium | reverse complement strand
ATTTCGACCGGATCCTCCATGCTGTGCCCATAGTGCCGTTCGTGCACTGAATTGAAACGGGCGACCAATTCCGGCACGTCGCCCAAGGTCAATGGGTTCGCGGGCAGGGGAATCGTCACCGCGTGTTCCTGTCCCGTGTAGCGCATTTCGGCAAACGGTTCGAGACGTCGGTTCTGCGGACCGATGCCGTCGGCATCCAATGCGGCACGGGCTTCCTGCTCAAGCAACTCGCGTATGCGGTTCACCGCATCCAACTGGAGGGAGTCGATACCGGAGACAAACGTTTGGGCAAAGTCGTGCACCACGTCAACCATCAGCATGCCGAAGGCCGAGAAATTGGCCGCGCCCGGCGGTACCACGACGGTGGGCAAACCCAATTCCCGCGCCACGTTGCATGCCAGCAACGGCCCTCCTCCGCCAAAAGCGAAGAGTGAGAAGTCGTGCGGGTGGTGTCCCTGCTCCACCGAGATTTCCCTTACCGCACCGGCGATCTTGACCGTGCTGATGCGCAGGACTCCGTTCGCGACCTCCAGGGGTTGCATGCCGGTTTGTTTGGCCAGTTGGGAAAGCAACGCGTGTGTCCGGGTTTCCTGCAGTGCCATTTCGCCACCCAGGAAGTTGCCTGGGTCGAGGTAGCCCACTGCCAGGGCGGCGTCAGTTACCGTGATTTCGCGGCCGCCCTTGCCGTAGCAGACCGGTCCGGGTACGGAGCCCGCACTTTGGGGACCCACCTGCAGGTGCCCTCCCGCGTCTACCCAGGCGATGCTGCCGCCACCGGCGCCAATGGTGTGGATGTCGATGGCGGGTTTGGAAATGGGCAGACCCTCAAAGATCTGGTCATTGTTGTATCGAGGCTGTCCGTTCACGATAAGCGAAGTGTCGAGGCTGGTGCCGCCCATGTCGAGCGTGATCAGATTCGGAACCCCGATGACCTCGCCGAAGGCAGCCGCGCCGATGACTCCCGCTGCTGGTCCCGAGAGGATCAGCTGCACCGGCTCCGCTTGGGCCGAGGCCACTGTCATCACACCGCCGCCGGAGCGAGTCAGCAGGAATTGACCGTGCGAACCGGCTTCCGCCAGCGTTCGGTCCAGCTGTCCCAGATAGGCACGCGTGATCGGTTGGATATAGGCATTCACCACTGCCGTGCTCGTCCGTTCGTACTCCCGGTACTCCCGGCAGAGATCACTGGAGAGGGTTACCGGCAGGTCGGGACAGACCTGTGCCAGTGCTTCCTGCATTGCAAGTTCATGGATCTGGTTGGCATAGCTGTGCAGAAAGCAGATCGCCACCGCCTCCGCACCCGAGTTTCCAATGCGGGATGCAACTTGGAGTGCGTCGTCCTGGTTGAAGGGGGTGAGGATTTCGCCTCGGAAGTTCAGTCGTTCCTCGACCTCGAAGACTCTGTGCCGCGGCACGAGGGCCGGGGGTTTGCGGTACTTGAAGTCGTACATCGGATCGCGGTCGGTCCTGCCCAGTTCGTACACGTCGCGAAACCCGCGTGTGGTGACGATTGCGACGTTGGCTCCGGTGCGCGTCAGAAGCGCGTTGATGCCGAGGGTCGTGCCGTGTATGAAGTAGGCGATTTTCTGCGGCTCGACTACCGCCTTATCCAATCCGGCCAAAACCCCGGAGGCGGGATCCGACGGTACGGTCTCCACCTTTTCGAACCGGTAGGCACCGGTCGCTTCGTCCAGGATGCTGACATCCGTGAAGGTGCC
>DAOUIC010000011.1:0-7812 GCA_034428255.1 Anaerolineales bacterium | reverse complement strand
ATGCCGCGTACTTTCTGGTTCATGAGCAGGGCGATGCCCAAGGCCAGTACCAGACTTACGGGCAGATGCATGACCACATACAGGCTTGTCACCTTCAGGGACTGCCAAAACAGTTCATCCTGTATCAGGTCGTGGAACTTGCCCAGCCCCACCCACTTCGGTGTCCGGATGATGTTGTATTCCGTGAAACTGAAATAGAAGGAAGCCAGAATGGGCCCAATGGTAAAAACCAGCAGGCCAATGCATACAGGGGAAATAAACAGGTAACATTCAAGGGCTTCCCGTCGGGTCAGATTCCGGCCCCGGGAAGCCAGAAGACGTCCAATCATAAGGCAGTTCCTCTGCGTTCAGGTTTTATCACGGCAGTTGCCCGGACCCGGCCCGGACAACTACCGCATGATGGGCAGATCTTTTTTGGCTGCCTGCCAATAAAACCCAGAGGCAAGTTTGCTGCCTCCGGGTACTGCGCCTTAACCGTCCAGAATTTCCTGGGCTTTCTGGGCCATATTGCGGGCGGTATCTTCCGGCGTCTGCTCACCTGTCATCAGCTTGTCCATTTCGGGATTGAAGGCCTTGTTGCGCACCTCCGTCCATTGGGCAAAGTAGAAGTCCCGGTTGCGCGAATACGACATGGCATCCACGCGGATCTTGTGGCGGGGCGGAGCCCCTTCCAGTTCCAGGAAGGTGGGAGAACTGGACCACTTCAGCATGATGGGCGCGTTCAGGCCATCCATGGCGTACATCTCCTGGGCCCGGTCCTTGATGTGATAGGCGGCATGCGACCAGGCCGCATCCGGATTCTGGGCGGTCTTCGGGATTACAATTCCGCCCGCCAGATGCGAAGTTGCCTGGTGCATGTCCTGCGGGAGATGGGCCAGGTCCCAGTTGAACGCATCAATCTTGCGCCGGGCATTTACCGCCCACGTGCCGGTGATTTCCATGCCAATGCGGCCCGAGTTCCAGCCACCTTCAAAGCCCGCCGCCTCACCGGCCGTCGGGGCCACCTGGTGGGTGTGCACCAAATCCTGATGCCAGCGGCAGGTAGCCACCATGGCTTCACTGTCCAGCGTACAGGTCGTGGGGTTGTATACCTGATCGAAGAGATCACCGCCCCGGGCCCATAACTGCACCTGCCACACCATCCACCAGTAGGCATTGGTGGATCCGAAAGTCCGGTCAATGCCTTCGCCCCCGGTCATGGCCTGGGCCATGGTGACCCAGTCGTCGTAGGTCCAGGTTTCCGCGGGATACTCCAAGCCGGCTGCTTCCAACATGTCCATGTTCAGATAGGCCGCCATCACATTGGGACCAATCACGGTCGCAAACATTTCGTCATCCATGGTGTAGATGTCGAACAGCTCCGTCATGTAATGGCTGTCATCCAGGAAGTTCTCTTCGGCATTGAAGTATTCGTTCAGCGGCAATAACACGTCATCAGCCCAAAGGGTGGGGAAGAATTGCGTACCTGTACGCAGATTTTCCGGCGGGTCTCCGGATGCAATCCAGGCAAACAGCTTCTGGGCATAATCGGAGAAAGGGAACCCCAGACTCTCGATCTCGATGCTTGGGTCCTCTTCCATATGGGCGGCGGCGATATTCTCGTAGAGAGTCAATTCCTCGGTGTTGCCCCATCCGGCAAAACGGACGCGGACAGGCTCGGCGGCAGGCGCGCCCTCATCCATACCCGTTGGCGCAGGAACCGGAGTGGTGCACGCGGCCACCGCCGTTCCAACCCCCAGCCAGGACAAACCCTGCAAGAACCTTCTGCGGGAGAGCGACATTTTGGTCATCTTCTGCCTCCGCTGTATCTGGATTCATGAATCTGGATCTTACGCCAACGGCAAGGCTCCCTGAAACCGTAACTGTTCAACCAACGGGACCCGACCGTGCCCGCCTCCACCAACCGGCCGGGGCTGGGTTTGGACGCTTCAAGCCCGGGGTGCGCCGGATGCGGGGGGTGAAGACCGAGACAGGAACTCTCCACTGCGTGCGCCTGATGGCACACGACAGGGTCTGAACCAAGATCGGACCCCGCTTGTACGGAGACTGCCCAGGACGGTTCGAAACGAGATTGAAACGGTGCCCCGGGGGCCGAAGTCCCCATGAAACCGCATCGTCTGTGTCACAATGGCGGGCCTTTTTGCGAAGGACGCACGGTCGGCTTGCAAGGGGATGCAGTGTTGGGAAGCAGCTTCAGACGCCTGATCGACTACACATCGGCGAACCGGGTCGACAAGTATTTTCTGGTGTACCTGGTCTGGGTCCTGGCCGCTGCGGCGTGGGTGTGGACCTTGCTGATCTCGCCCCAGGCCATGGCCGGCATGCTGGATGTACTCGGCGTGCACCGGTTTACCATTTCCGCCATCCAGCGTTTCGGGTTCGTGTTGTTGGGTTTGGCCTGGCTGGTGGCAACCCTGTGGACCGAACACTATCTGCGAACCAGCGTGTCGAAGCAGCGCGTGGTGCGTTCGGTGGTGCGTGTCGTCATTGCCACCATCGTCGTATTCATCGTCACGACCCTGGTGCAGTTGTCCCCGGTCCTCGTCCAACTGATCTGAGCTTCCGCCCAACGACCGGTCCTTTCGAACCCACAGATTGAATCCGCATGGCATCCGCTCTGTCCAGTCGGCCAAACCTGCTGTTCCTGATGGCGGATCAGATGCAGGCGGCGGTGCTGGATGACGGCAACCCCTGCCTGACTCCCAACTTTGCGGCCCTGCAGGCGCGTGGCATCCGCTTCACGCGGGCCCACACCCCCAACGCGATTTGCTCGCCGGCCCGTGCCAGCCTGATGACAGGCCTGTTGCCGCACAACCACAACGTGTGGACCGTGACCCATACGGTCAGGCCGGATCGGGCCGTCCTGCGTCCCGCGCGGCACTGGGCCGAGGATCTGAGGCAGGCCGGCTACCGCACCGGCTACTTCGGCAAGTGGCATGTCGAGCACACGGAGGAACCGGGTCGTTTCGGCTGGGAGACCACGGCCACGGCAGCATCTCCCCAGGTGGTCGAGGCGGTGGGCAGGGCTCGTCAAGGGATGTCCGAGGGCCGCTGGCACCACGAAGGCTGGCTGACAGCCAGGCCCGGATACGCACCCCATCGGTTCTGTGGCGTGACCGACGTTCCGCCGGAAGAGAGAGGCCTCGGCATCCATGTGTCCAACGCCGCCTCTTACTTGGCCGACGTGACGACAGGGCAGGCTCCCTGGGCCTGCTTCGTAAGCGTCCTGGAACCGCACGATCCGTTCTACACGGGGCGGGAAGCCTTCGACCGGTACCACAGCTTGGATGTACCGGTTTCACCCACGTTGCGGGACGACCTGCGCGGCCGGCCGGAAATCTACGCGCGGGCCCGGGCACCCTGGCGCGACTGGAGCGAGGAGGACCACCGCAACGCGACCGTCTGCTACTACGCCTCCGTTACGGAGATAGACAAGCTTTTCGGGCAACTACTGGATCAGCTCGAGGCGGCGGGCCAGACTGACAACACCGTCATCGTCCTGACCTCCGACCATGGCGAGGCCCTGGGAGCCCACGGTCTCTATTGCAAGAACTACAGTGCCAGCGAAGAGATTTACCGGGTGCCGATGGTGCTGGCCGGACCGGGCATCAAATCCGGGCGGGAATCCGATGCCCTGGTAGGACTGCAGGATCTGCATCCCACGCTCCTGGATTTGCTGGGGCTGGACAGCCCGGAAGTCCCGGACTGCTCTTCGTTTGCGGATCTTTGCCGGGCCGACAGTGAACAGTTGACGGACGATCGGTGCGGGTTTGCGGAGTATGAAGGCACCCGATTCCAACTGACCCAACGAATCCTGTGGGACGGCCATTGGAAATATGTCTTCAACGGCTTTGCCCACGACGAGATGTACAACCTGGCTGACGACCCACATGAGGAGCGCAACCTGCTGGCCGACTCCGACCAAGGGTCGGCGGAAGCCGACCGGCTGCTGTCCTTGATCTGGGGACGCATCCGGGAGACAGGGGATCTAACCCTCCTCAACTCGCAGTATCCGGCATTGCAGATTGGTTCCATAGGACCGGAAGCCGCGTTGTAGATTCCGAACAGGCCTCCGTTCGGACTTGTCGCAAGAGAGCTGGCTTTGGCCCCGGGCCAACGGCGGTCGGCCTACACGGGATTCGGAACCTGCCAGTCGATCACGGAACCCAGTAGTTCCGGAGTCTGATGGTTGAGGATGCGGGCACACCAATTCGGCATGTCCTCGACAGAAATCCGGTGCGAGATGGTCTTGTGCCACGGCAGTGCGCCCAGGGCCATCTGGTTGAGGACCGCTTCGCGGCACGGCTCCAGACCGTCGTCGCAAGGATAGTAGGCGGTGAGTCGGCGGTGATGGGCCGGCATGAAGCGCGTGGCGACGGGTGCTTCGCCGTAGACGGCCAGGTAGACAAACTTGCCGTGCATGCGGACCAGGGAGATGGCCTGATCGATAAGGGCGGGTACGCCGGTGCCTTCAAAGGAGACATCCACGCCGTCCGCACCCGCAATCGCCCTGACCTGCTCCAGCACATCGCCGTCGGCCGGATTGACCACAGCCGCGGCACCGAACTGCCGGGCCAAATCCAGCCGATTCGGCATCATGTCGATGGCGATCGGCTTGGCTCCGCGCAGGAAACAGGCGGCCACCACCCCCAGGCCAATCAACCCGACTCCCTGGACCGCCACCCAGTCCCCCATGCGCACGCCGGCCATGTCCACGGCGTT
This sequence comes from Anaerolineales bacterium, assembly GCA_034428255.1. GTDB lineage: Bacteria > Chloroflexota > Anaerolineae > Caldilineales > Caldilineaceae > Bin34. Next base: position 3,090 of record DAOUIC010000011.1, on the reverse strand, counting down.
GAGGCCGACCGCCGGCATGACGAACATGGAGGCCGTGGCGCCGTCCACTCCTGCCGGCAGGGGTTCGACCCTTCGCTTTTCCGAGTGGATGACGTGGCTGGCCCAGGTGCCGCTTCGCTGCAGGACCTCCTTGCCGTCGATTTCCATCGGCATGGTGCTGGTCCGGAAATAGACCGGATCCCCGGGTTGGAACCGTTCGACTTCCGGTCCCACGGCCTCGATGCGGCCGGTACCCTGATAGCCCAGAACCATGGGGAATTCCCCGTAGTAGCGTGTGCCGCGCACGGCCGTGAACTCAGTGCCGACGCTGATGCCGGAGTAGTGGGTCCGGATCAGGACCTCGTCGCCCGCCAGGTCGGGAATGGGAAAGGTCCCCACATGGAAGGTCTTGTCTTCGTTTACATAGACGGCGGTGGCCTGCATGGTTCAAGGCTCCTTGATGGCGGAACGCAAAGATGGAATGGGAGGCCCCGTCCCTAGTTCAGCGGATAGACGGGTTCATTGCCGGAGAGTACGTTTACGACATCCTGCGAGGCTTTGACCTGCATGTCCGTCTTGGCGGCTTCCGAATACCAGGCCGCGTGCGGCGTCACGATGACATTGGGCTCGTGCAGGAGCGGATGATCCTCCGGCGGGGGTTCTGTTTCGAACACGTCCAGGGCAGCGCCCGCGATGGTGCCGTCACGGACGGCCGCGAGCAGGGCCTCCTCGTCGATCAAGGGTCCGCGGGCCGTGTTGATGATCCGGGTCGTCGGCTTCATGGCCGCCAGGGCTTCGGCATTGATGATGTGGCGGGTTTCCGGCATGGAGGGAACGTGCAGCGAGATGTAGTCCGATTCCGCCAGCACCTGGTCCATGTCCGCCGGTTCAATGCCCGTCGCCCGAATATCCTCATCGGGAATCACCGGGTCGTAACCGAGGACGCGCATGCCCAACCCCAAGCCCTTGAGGGCGGTTTGGAGCCCGATGCGTCCGCAGCCGAGGACTCCCAGGGTTTGGTCCTGAATGCGCTGAACCGTACCCATGGCCCCGTTGTCCCACCGGCCTTCCGCGCTGGCCTTGAGCAGCGACCCCATGTTGCGCGCCATGACCAGCAGCAGCGTGATGGCGTGGGTGGAGACTTCGTGCACCCCATAGTCGGGCACATAGGTGATGCGGACTCCGCGTGCGGTGGCCGCCGGCACATCGATGTTGTCGTAACCCACGCCCAGGCGGGTTATTACCTTGCAGTTGGGCATGCGGTCCAGCTGCGGACCGTCGATGGGTTGCAGCGACACGATCATGCCGTCGCAGCGTTCGAGGTCCGCCCGTGCTTCGGGATCGTTGAAGTGTGCATGTGCCGTCACTTCCAGGCCCGCGTCGAGTAGGATCTTGATGCCTGGATCGTCGGGGGAGACGTGGCGATGGCCGATCACGACACGCTGGCTCATGGATTTCACCTGACTGGCTGTTCGCTGCATGCCGAAGTCTGGCGTTTCGGGACCCGAACTTGGCCGGAACCCTCGGCATATCTCTGTGGATGGATGTCAATAATCCCACACTGCAGGGTTCATTGGTCAATGACCGGCGCTATCCTGTCCACCTTGGCTGGTTCCGCCGGGGTCGCGCGCGTCCACCCTGCTACGGTTGGGGCCCGGCAGTGTCCGGGCGGCCATTTCGACTCCCAACGTCAGCCATCGAGGTGCTCTCATGCCCAAGTTTCCCCGTAACGCTGTATGCAGGCACGGTGCATTCCTGTTGACGGCAGTCTGCCTGCTGGCCCTCGGTTCATGCACGTCCGACCAAATGACTGTCTGGCTGGACACGGGGGCGGGCGAGGTCACTCATTTGCAGGTCGCAACGCCCGATGGATGCAATCTGGTCTGGTCCGACGAGTTCGACTACGAAGGGCTGCCCGATCCGGAGCGGTGGCGGTACGACCGGGGCGGCCACGGCTGGGGCAACCACGAACTCCAGTTCTACACCGAGTCCAGGGCGGAAAACGCGCGGGTGGAAGACGGGCTGCTGGTCATCGAGGCCCACCGGGAAACTTTCCAAGGCAACGGCTACACCTCAGCCCGCGTCCTATCGCGGCAGGAATGGACCTACGGCAGGTTCGAGGTTGCGGCCCGACTGCCGTCGGGACGCGGCACCTGGCCGGCCATCTGGATGCTGCCGGACCTGGGCAAGCACGGCGGGTGGCCCAGGGCGGGGGAAATCGACATCATGGAGCATGTGGGTTTCAATCCGGACACGGTTCACTCAACGGTGCACACCGCGGCCTACAATCACAGGCTGGGCACCCATCAGGGATCTTCGATCCATGTGCCCACGGCGCGCTCGGAGTTCAACCTGTATGCCGTGGAGTGGACGCCGTCCGAGATTCGAGGCTTTGTCAACGACAACCACTATTTCACGTTCGAAAACGAGAGGCTGACGGATCCGGACGCCGATTTCCGGCACTGGCCATTCGACAAGCCGTTCCACTTGATTCTCAATATCGCGGTGGGAGGAAGCTGGGGCGGACAGCACGGCGTGGATCCGGAAATTTGGCCGCAACGGATGGAAGTGGACTGGGTGCGGGTGTATGACTGCGACAACCCATAACGGGCACAGCCCGATCCGGGCCGTACACCGGTCGTGCCGTTTCGAGACGAATTCATGTCTCCCGCCCATTGCAACTCCGGCCCAATAACGGGGTAGACCACCGCGCGCCGCCGAAGCACTGGGTTGGAACCGGGTTGGTTCATCCGGGGCGGGGCCGGCGCGGAGTCTCCGCTTTGTCTGGGGACTGATGACCAGACCGGCGGCACGGTGCCGCATTCCGGCCATGCGGGCGATCTTCCGCACCTATGCCGCGCACATTGGCGGCATCATCCTGCTCGACACGCCCCAGGTTGCCGACTGAGGCAGGGGACGATTTGTCAGCGGTAGAATTCCAGCCGGAACCGAACCTGTTCGATGGGTTCCACGCGGTGCGGTACCGCGGGTTCAACGATACCGGGGCGGGAGGCCGACAGTTCGTGCTCCTTGGCCTCCGGCTCAAGAGTGCAATAACGAAGCCGACCTTCGAGAACCACGATTTTTGCCCATGTGTCCTCGCCGGTTTGG
>DAOUIC010000010.1:0-2336 GCA_034428255.1 Anaerolineales bacterium | reverse complement strand
CGCGGCCAGATCGTTGACCACCTCCGGCGGCACCCCGTTGTTTTCCCCATCGGGATCAAGTCCGGCCCGGCGGCACCGGTGCAACATGTCGGTCTTGAGACCGGAGAAGCTGAAGTCCAGCGCGTGCTTCGGATCGCGGCGCAGGGGATAGGGCAGGTCGTGCGCGGCCGGATTCCCTTGGCTGGCCGCCTGCTGGATGGCGGGACCGCCCGGCATCCCCAGGCCCAGGATGCGTGCCACCTTGTCGAAGGCCTCGCCCGCGGCGTCGTCCAAGGTTCCCCCTAGACGTTCCCAGGAGCCGTGGCCGTGCATCAGGATTAGCTCCGTGTGGCCGCCCGAGACGATTAGGGAGAGGTGGGGAAAGGCCAAATCCCGCCAGTCGCAGCCCAGGGCCCGGTCCGTTTCCAGCCACAGGCTGTAGAGGTGCCCAACCAAGTGGTTGACCCCGATCAGGGGCAGGCCCGAACCCAGGCAGAAACCCTTGGCCGCGTTGACCCCGACCATCAGACTGCCCACCAGCCCGGGACCGCAGGTCACGGCCACGGCGTCCAACTCTGCCGGTTCCTCAGTGCCGGCATCAGCCAGCGCCCGTGCCACGACCGGCTCGATAGCCAACACATGCTGTCGGCTTGCCAATTCCGGGAATACGCCCCCGAACCGTGCGTGCAGCTCCACTTGGGATGCCACTTCGCTGGACAGGACGCACTGGCCGTCCTCGACCACCGCCGCGGCCGTCTCGTCGCAACTGGTTTCAATGGCCAGAATGCGCATGCGGAGCCACCAACGGGGAACGCGGCCCGCGACACTGCGCGGGCGCGAGGTTCAGGATTCTGCTTCGGCCTGGGTCACGCGGCGCTGGAAGCGCTGTATGACAGGCGCGTTCTCGATAACGGGCGGTTCCTCACCGGCCTCCCGCATGCGCCGCAGGAGGCGCTCCTTGAGTACGTCGCACGCGGCGCGGTGCGACTCCTGCCCAATCAGGTTGGTCAGCTCGTACGGGTCGTACTCGAGGTCGTAGAGTTCGGACTCCACGTAGTGGTCGGAGCCCGATGCCTCTCCGCCTTTGAGGCCCGATGCCTCAACGCAGTACTTCCAACGCTTGGTCCGGATGGCCCGGGCCACCTGCGCCTCGCTGATCTGAATAAAGACCTCCTCGGGCCATCCCTCCCGCCGGCCGGTCAGCAGGGGCTGAATGCTCCGGCCCTGCATGGCGGTGGGAACCGGCAGGCCGGCGGCGGTGAGCAGAGTCGGCGGCAGATCGACGAGGCTGACCAGTTCGTCCACCCGGCCGCCGTTGCTGAAGCCCGGACCGGTCAGCATGGTGGGGATGCGCACCGAGGATTCGTGGCAGGAGCGCTTGTATTCCCCGTTGCGGGTTTTGAAGTGGCAGCCGTGGTCCGACGTGTAGAGGATGACGGTGTTGTCCAGCATGTCGAGGCTGAAAAGGGCGTCGCGCAGCCGGCCCAGGGCCTCGTCCAGGCGCTTCACCATGCCGTAGTAGCCACCCAGGTGCTGCTGGCTGGAGCCTCCCAGTGCCAGCAGATCCGGCGGCGTCCAGCGGCCGGCATACCGTTCGCGGTAGCCGTGGGGCGGAGGATAATCGTCCAGGTGGTTCTGGTGGTGCGGCTCGATGTAGGAAACAAACAGGAAGAACGGATTGTCCTGGTGTTCGTTGATGTAGCGGATGACGGCGTCAGTCTGGGCATCGACGCGGTAACCCGGCATCTTGACCGGCTGGTCGTCGCCGTCGTACATGACGCAGTCGTAGGCGTCCGAAGTGAACTCCAGGGTGTTGGAGGCCAGCCAGTAGTCGTATCCGAAGCGCCGGTCCGCCGGCACCGGTCCCCGGGAGCCCGCGTCCAGATGCCACTTGCCGATGTAGCCGGTGTCGTAGCCGCCGTCCCGAAAGCAGTGGGCCAGGGTGCGCGCATCCTCCGGCAGGGGAATCCCGTTGCGCCAGCATCCCGTTTCCGTGGCATAGAGGCCCGTTTGGAGGCAGGATCGGGCCGGTCCGCAGACCGGCTGGCACGTGGAGGTCTGTGCCAGATGCGTGCCACCCATGGCCATGGCATCGAAGTTGGGAGTCAGGTCCAAGGGGTTTCCGTGCAGTCCCGAGGTATCCCAGCGTTGCTGGTCGGTAAAGAACACGATCACGTTGGGCTGGGACATGCGGAAAATCTTTCCCTGTTGGGTTGGCCAAGGTCAGGCCTGGTGCAACGGCCACCAGGCGATTGGTTCGGATCGCCGGCTGAAGGTCGAGAGTGGTGCGGGGTGTGGGCTTAGGAGGCCTTGTAAAACTCCGCGTCGCAGACGGGGAATCCCTGGCCGGTCAGGGG
>DAOUIC010000009.1:0-22258 GCA_034428255.1 Anaerolineales bacterium | reverse complement strand
GTGATCGCCGCCGTCAAGGTCGTCTTGCCGTGGTCCACATGCCCAATCGTGCCCACGTTCACATGGGGCTTCGTCCGCTCAAATACCGCCTTGGCCATCTTCCTCTTCTTCCTCTTCCTGCGAGCTGTTCAGTGCATGCATGTTTGTATCGGCGAACCACCGTGCCGGCCGGCCACAGCCTGTCGGCACCGGGGCTGGAAAGCCCACAACCGGACTTGAACCGGTGACCTCCTTCTTACCAAGAAGGTGCTCTACCGACTGAGCTATGTGGGCCTGATTCATGGGCGAGGGCGGATTCGAACCACCGAAGGCGATCGCCGTCTGATTTACAGTCAGATCCCTTTGTCCACTCGGGCACTCGCCCCTGTTTGGCATGCAGACATCCCTGAAGCCGGCAGAGCCGACGATCGGACTCGAACCGATAACCACTTGTTTACAAGACAAGAGCTCTGCCGATTGAGCTACGTCGGCCCGAACAAGGTCCAGGCGCGGCGTCGACCCGGGAGCCGGAACGCGGCCGGTGCGCGGACAGTCCGGGACGGACCAGTTTCAGGGACAGCTTTCCTCCTTGCCGTGCCACAACAGATCGGCCGACCATGATAGTGCAGGCCACGGGCAAGTTTCAAGATTTCCGCCACACGGACGGGCCTCGAAGCCGGAGCATCCCGTCCGCATGCATCGCGCCCGTTGGGGCTGCTGGTTCCCTTACATAAGACAGTGGATGGGTTGTTCGTGCTTGTCGGATGGCCGTCGCGGGATTCGGAAGGCTTCGCTCTTTTCGGCGGATATGCACCGGACAGCCTGTTCTGTGCAGTCGACGCCAACCGAAACCGGAGCGGTCACGACCAACGGCGACCGGATCGCCCTTGCAAGATTTGGCTTGGCTGTCATCCTGCAGTTCGATGTCATGGAGTGGGCCGTCCGCAAACCAACAAGTTGCACCGATGGCTACAATGCGATTCCGAATCGACAAGCTTGGGTGCCTGGTTCCATCCACCGGGACTTTGGGCACTGTCGCAATACCCATCGTGTATCCGGCACACCTACCCCCGCTGCACACCAGCGAAGCTTCGTTTGTCAGCATTCGCCGGTCCCAAGGCCTCTACGTGGACAAGACCGGCTACTTGCGCGATTTGCTGGCACTGGGTCCAAAACCCCTTGACGGGGGTGTCCGAAGTCTCAGGTACAAGTACCAATTCCTGGCGCGGCCGCGGCGTTTTGGCAAGAGCCTGTTGATCTCCACACTGGCGGCGTGGTTTCAGGGCGCGCCAGCGGTTGGCTTGGGTTCCGGTGGCGTTGGTCACAAGGCATGGAGTTCGCATCTGCTTGCGGAATCCAAGTGGTTGTGGGAAGGGTTGGACGGCGAGGATTGGCATGGTGCCCACGGATGGCATCCGGTGGTCCACCTGACCATGTCCGATCTCATTACGCCTGATGCCAACAGACTGGAGCAGGGCCTGTCCCACCTGATGCGCCGGCTGGCACGTCACTGGAGGGGACGGGGCGTGCCTTGGGGAGTGGATGGGTTGGCTCCCGAACCGAGGCCCGGCGACCTTCCCGCGTTGGTCTTCGCAGACATCCTTGAGGGGTTGCATATGTGTTTCGGTGTTCAGCCCGTGGTGCTGATCGACGAATATGACGCGCCTCTGACTCAGTTCATTGGTCAACCTGAGCAAATCCCGGTCGCCATGGCCGCCATGCGAAGTTTCTATGGCGTGCTCAAAACCGCGGAGCAGCATTTGTATGGCGTATTTCTGACGGGCATCTCCCGGTTCGCGCGAGTCAACCTGTTTTCGGCCCTCAACAACCTGATCGACTGGTCCGAACACGAGTCCTGTGCAACGCTGTGCGGTTTTACGGAGCAGGAGGTGGAAACCTTCCTGACGCCCTATCTGGAGTGGCTGGAACAGCAGTCCCCGTCGTTTGCCGACGGTCGGTTGCGCGATGGCCTGAGGAACTATTACAAGGGCTATCGGTTTGTTCGTTCGCCGAAGGCGCCATTGGTCTACAACCCGTACACCCTGCTCGAGTGTATGCGCCTGTTGGAATCCCCGGCGGAACGCCGACAGGCGGAACGGGGCCGTTGGCCGAACCGCTGGTCGGACTCGGGAACCCCGGCGTTCCTGATCGGTCTGGCCCAGCAGGGGAAGGCGTACCTGCCGGAGGATGTTGGGGAGTGGCCTCATCAAACGTTGAGCAACTACCGCCTCGACGAGCCCGACTACGCTGCATTGATGGTGCAGACCGGCTACTTCACCTTCAGGGATGGCGGGGACCTACCCCTGCGCCTCGACTTTCCCAACCGGGAAGTACGCGCAACCTATGCCCAGGACTTGCTCGCCATCTGCCATGCAAACTTCAACACACCGATCCTCAGACAGTTGCATGGCGCTCTGGTCGAAGGGGCCGAGACAAAGTGGCTGGAGGCCCTGCATGCCTGTTTTCAGCCCATGGCCCACCAGAATCTTCTGGCGGAGGCTTCCTACCGCGCCGTACTGCAAAGCCTTCTCATCGTGATGGAGACGGACCAGCGGGGTGAAGAATCCAGTTGGGGAGGCGATTCGGATTTGGTTGTTCAACTGGCCGAACGCGTGTATGTAATCGAGGTCAAGCTGAACCGCAGCATTCAGGCGGCCCGCGAGCAGGTCGGGCGAAAGGGCTATGCCAAACCCTGGTTCAACGGATCCAGAACCGTGATCGGCATCTACCTGAATTTCCGCCGGGATCCGCAGAGGACGGAAGCGACGGGCATCGACTGTGAATGGGAAATCCTGTACCAGCCGTAGACCGCGGACAGTCGGGGCTGGACCGGTCGTGCCCCGGAAGTTGGGTGGTTCGGCAATTGGCTGCCGACAACCGTACGCGGCTTACCCCGCGTGGTGCCCAAAACCGACGGTGCAGCGTTCCAGCCCGGCCAGATCCAATCGGGTCGACACGGCGGTGAAACAACCCATCCTGCCCATCAGACACCGAATGTCAGGTCCCTGGTCCGGTCCGTGTTCAAGCATGACGGCTCCGCCCGGCAGCAGACGGTCCGGCAGGTCCTCCAGCAGACCCCGGATGGCATCGAGGCCGTCGGTTCCGGCACGCAACGCCAGGCCTGGTTCATGGAGCCGGATGTCCCTGGGAAGGACGGCCCACTCCGCCTCCTTCACATAGGGCAGGTTGGCTACCACTAGGTCGACCGGCTGTGGCAGGGGGCTCAACAGGGGGCCCTCGAGGAACGCAACCCGGCCGGCAGGCCGCAGCCGCGCCCGGTTGGCTTCGGCAACGCGCAGGGCATCTGGACAGAGATCCACGGCGTACACCGATGCCCGGGCATGCCTGTGGGCCAGTGCCAGGGCAATGCAGCCGCTGCCGGTGCCCACGTCCGCGACGGTTGGCGACGCATTCCGACAGTGATCGAGCCAGGTGCCCGCGAGTTCGACCAGCAGTTCCGTCTCGGGACGCGGGATCAGGACCCGTTCGTCTACCTGGAACTCCAAGCCCATGAATTCCCTGGTGCCGGTGATGTAGGCAAGGGGTTTGCCGTATTCCCTTTCCGTCAGGCACTTGTGCCAGCGTGCCAGCACGGATGGAGTCGGAATCCCCGACGCCCGCGCGTAGAGGCCGCTCCGGGAGGTGCCCAGACAGTGGGCCAGCAGCAGCTCGGCGTCCAGCACCGGGCTTGGTGAGCCGGCCCCGCGCAGGCGTTGCGCGCCTTCCCTAATCAGGTGCGGGAGGTCGGGTGTGTCAGGCGCCACCCGGATTCGAGCCCACGGCCGCCAACCGCTCCGCCTGGTCGCGGGTGGCCAACTGTTCGAGGAAGCCGTCGATGTCGCCGTTCATCACGTCCTCCAGCTTGTAGAGCGTCAGGTTGATGCGATGATCCGTGACCCGACCCTGGGGGAAATTGTAGGTGCGGATTTTCTCGCTGCGGTCGCCGCTGCCCACCTGCGAGCGCCGTGCCGCTCCCTGTTCTGCCTGCTGCTTCTGGAGCTCAAGATCGTACAGGCGGCTGCGCAGGATGCGCATGGCCTTGAGCCGGTTCTGCAGCTGGCTCTTCTCGTCCTGGCAACTGACCACCAGGCCGGTAGGCAGATGGGTGATGCGCACGGCCGAGTCGGTCGTGTTCACGCTCTGGCCGCCGGGTCCGCTGGAGCGCATGATGTCGATGCGGATGTCCTGGGGATCCACTTCCACTTCGACCTCGTCCGCTTCCGGCAGGATGGCCACGGTGGCCGTGCTGGTATGGATCCGCCCCTGGCTTTCGGTGACCGGGACCCGCTGGACGCGGTGCACGCCGGATTCGAACTTGAGCCGCGAGTAGATGCGTTCACCCTTGACGGCAAAGACCACTTCCCGGATGCCGCCGATGCCGTTGGAGTTGAGGCTCAGCTCCTCGGTTTTCAGGCGGTGATCCTCGGCCCACCGGGTGTACATGCGAAACAGATCGGCACAGAACAGCCCGGCTTCGTCGCCGCCGGCCCCGGCCCGGATCTCGACAATGACATCCTTGTCGTCCTGCGGGTCGCGTGGCAGCAGCAGAATCTTGAGGGCCTCCTCCTGCTGCGCCGCCTGTTCCTCCAGTGCCGCTACCTCCTCGGCCGCCATGGCAGCCAGTTCCGGGTCCTCGTCGTCGGCCGCCAATGCCTTGCTGTCCTCCAGTTCGCGGAGCGTGCGCCGGTGGAGCCGATAGTTGTCCACCACCTCTTTCAGCCGACTGTGTTCCCGGGCCAGAACGGACAGGCGTGCGTAGTCCGCGGCCACCGCGGGGTCGGCCATTTGACGGGCCAGGTCCTCAAAGCGTTCCTCGACTTGGTGGAGTTGGTCAAGCAGCATGATGGTTGGGACGGTGTCGGAGTGGGCGCGGTTCAGTCGTCATAGGGGTTGCCACGGTCGGTCAGGGGCAGTGCCAGTCGAGTGCCGGCCAAGTGCGATGCGTGGATGGCCACGGCCATCTCCAGTGCCCAACGGGCATCGTGACCGGTGCAGGCGCGGGTGATCGGCCGGTCGTGCAGGACCGCGGCCACCAGATCCTCGACCATGATCAGGTTGCTCGCAATATTGCGCGCGTGGCCGTCGCGCACGGAACCGTCGGCGTTCTTCTCCCAGGAGTCCAGCAGGATCCTCTTCCAGGGTGCCTGTTCGCCCGGAGCTGCCATGCCCGTGGGGCAGTGGTAGCAGAGTCCGCCCGGGGAGTTGCGTACGCTCAAGGCTCCCTTGGTGCCATACACCTCGTAGCCAAACCACGCTGAATGGACCGCCGCGCTGCTCTGTGCCACCGCATACGACGTGAATGTTGCAGGCAGGCCGCGCTCAAACATGAACAGCCCCGTAAGCGCGTCTCCGGCAATGGCTCCGATGCCCTCGTCTCCCTCACGGCGGTCCGCCCTGGTCACGGAGCGGCCGTGTTGGGTGACGTGGCCGACGGCCCACTGGGGATCCGAACCGGCGATCCAGCGCATGCTGTCCAGGATGTGGGGACCCAGCACCGCCAAATCCTGCCCGCCTGCCCGGTGGTCGCCCTTGCCGCGCCCGCGCAGTTCCACCAGGTCTCCGATCCCTCCATTGCGAATCATGTCCCGCGCATGGAGTTCGTAGCCGCTGGCCTTGCGATGGGCCACCACCAGGCGGGTTCCGCTCGCCTGACAGGCCTCCAGGGCCCGGTCCGCCTCCGCCAAGGTTGCGGCCAGGGGTTTCTCGCACAGGATGCCGGCCACGCCCGTTTCGGCGCAGCCTACGATCTGGTCCGCGTGGTCCCGCACATCGCGGCAGGCGATGCTGACCATGTCCGGTTTCTCGGCGGCCAGCAGTTCCCTCCAGTCCGCGTAGCCGCGTCGGGCTTCGGTGCGCGCCACGGCCGCCTCCCTGCCCGCCGGATCCGGGTCCGCAATCGATTCGATCCGGATGTTCGGATGCAGGTTGAGGCAGACATCGTGCCCGTGTCCGTAGTCTCCGCGGCCCGTATGGCCGAAGACGGCCCCGACCAGTCTTGTTGTCGACATGTGGCCCATTCTCGTCTCGCCGGCGGAATTCGGAGACATTTTAGGGTTGGCCGACGCCGGGGACGGCCGTTTTCGGGACATCCGACAAGGACCCGTGCCGGAGCGCCGCCCGGCAGGGATATCGTGTCAATGCGGAAAGGGGAGGTGCTGCCGGGTGCAACTGCGTTGGCACTGTCATGTTGTGCGGTCGACACGTGCGCAGTCGCTGGGCTGTGTTCGGCCCGTGCAGCCCGGCAGCGGTTTGGAGGAGACTGCGGGCCAAATTGTAGACGGTTATGCGCACTCGCGTGTATCAAGAGAACATTAAGGCCTGTTAAGCTTTCGTGGCCGGCCGGCTGCGGCTACCCGTGTTCCAGATCCTCGCGGCGCATGAACAGCAGCGGAATGATGGCCAGGGCCGCGATGACGATGCACATGGTGTACACGGCTTCCAGGCCGTAGGCGTCGGCCACGAGTCCCATGGCCCAATTGGCCAGGGCCCGGCTGCCGACTCCCATGCTCATGAACGTGGCGCTGGCCAGGGCCCGGTTGCGCGGAAAGCGGGTCAACACAATGGTGAAGATGACGGGCGTGGTGGACAGCGAGAAGAACCCCACTGCCGGCAGGGTCCAGTAGATGAATTGCGTTGGGACTTGAGTGAAGGCCCACGCCAGCGGCGTAGAGCAGCAGAAGGCGATCAGCAGGAGGGCGCGGCGCGGCACATGGTCGGCCAGGTAGCCGGCCAGCAGGGCACCGAGCACGCCGGCGCCTTCGAGAATGGAAAGGGTGACCGCACCTTCGGTGAAGGTGGTCAGGCCGCGCACATCCCGCATGTAGAGGGGCAGGTAGGTGGTGAACGCCGTTTGCAGGAACGTGCGGCCCACCACCATCAGCGTCAGCAGGGCCATCATGGGTGCGGCCTGGGCCACGAACACCTTCAGGGAGTGGGGCGTGGCCCTTTGCTGGGACTTGGCGCCCACCATGTGCAGACGCCAGTACAGCACGGCGGTGGTCAGCCAGCCGACGACGCACAGTTGCCAAAGGCCTTGGACACCGATCCACGCGACGCCCACCGCCGCGACCAACGGTCCAATCGTGCGTCCCAGTTCCCCCGTGCCCATGAAGAGGCTCATGCCCAGGCCCACCCTGCGTCCCGACACGTTGGAGATCATGGCCGGCGCCGGTGCATGGAACGCGGCGACGCTCAGGCCCAACAGCAGGGTGGCGGCCAGCAGCAGGGGATAGCTGGGCAGGATGCCCAGGCACACGACCAGCGTGGCGGTAATGCCGGGCGTGAAAATGACGAAGTAGCGGATGCTGAAGCGGTCTGCGAGCCAGCCCAGGACCAGGGTGAGCAGAAACGGAATCTGCATGATCGCGTTGACCTGTCCAATCTGGCTGTAGGACAGGCCCAGTTGGGTTTGAATGTGCGGCAACAGGGGAGGAAAGAACGCACTGAAGGCGTCGTGGACCGTGTGTCCCCCGGTGATGGTCGCGATCTGTCCGATTTGGAATTCGTCCCGCGCCGGAGACGCGGAAGGGGTGGGTGCGGTCACGGTGGGTGGGGGTGTTCAATGACGCCGCGGCGAAACCGGCCACGGTGGTGCGGGCGATGGCGGAGGAGGGTTCGCCGCTCCTTCGATTCTACGGGATTGCCGGGAACCACCCGGCAACCCTGATGGCCTACACTAGGCGCGGCACTGTCGGTGAACCGCCTGGAGCAGGCATATAATGCCGCCTCCGCGGACGGACCCGACTCGGCAGAATGGTTTGCCCGGCCGGCATGCTGTGTGTCCGTCCTCCATACCCTGCTTGCATGCGAAGGCTCCCATAGATGGACCGAACCTCCCTGGGCAATCTCAAACTCCCCAGCAGCGTCATGGGCCTCGGCTGTGGCGGACACAGCCGCATTGGCCAGAGCCGTGGGGCCACACCGGAGGAGTCCGCGGCCATCGTGGAACGCGCGCTGGAACTCGGGGTCAACCACATCGACACCGCCACCGGTTACGGTACGGAAGGCATTGTCGGAGCTGCGGTGCGCGGGTCCGGCGTGTCCCGCAGCGACCTGCTGATTGCCTCCAAGTTTTCTTGCCACAAGGACATGGTCCCCGTGCCATGGGCGGACTACGAACGGGCCGTCCACGCCTCGCTCGAGGCCACCGGGTTGGACTATCTGGACATCTACTATGTGCACGGCCTGTATGCCGAGCATGTCGGGCATGCCCTCGAGACAATCCTGCCGGGCCTCCAGGGCCTCAAGGAACAGGGCCTGATCAGGGCCGCGGCCATCTCCGAACATTTCAATACGGATCCCTCCCACCAGGTTCTGCTGGAGGTCGTGCAGGCCGCGCCCGAACTGGTCGACGTGCTCATGGTGGGCTTCAACATCCTGAACCAGAGTGCGCGCCGGGAACTGCTGCCGCTCTGTCTGGAGCACGGTATCGGGGTGACCTGCATGTTCGCCGTGCGCAACGCCTTCAGCAATCCGGCCGTGCTGGCCCGCATCGTCCGCGACCTGATCGCGGCGGGCGAAGTGGATGCTGCCGAGGTGGAAGTCGACCGGCCCCTGGACTTCGTCCTGCAGCAGGGCGATGCCGCAACCTTGACCGAAGCGGCCTACCGGTTCTGCCGCTGGGAACCGGGAATCGACGTGGTTCTGTCCGGAACCGGCCGGATGGAGCACCTGGAGGCCAATGCGGCCTGTCTGGGACGACCGGCGCTGCCCGCTGCAACCACGGAGCGGCTGCGTCGGATCTTCCGGCGCGTGGACAGCGTGTCGGGACAGGACCGGCCCTACCGCAAAACCTAGGATTGGAATACAGTAACAAGGCTGGAGGGCCGAGGAGAGAGCAGGATGAACGCGGCGCAGCAGGCGCAATTGGCCCACTACCGGAACAAGCTGTCCCATGAAACCGATTCGTGGGATCTCTATGAGGCACTGCAAGGCGGCGAGGCCGTGGTGGTTGTCGACGGTCGTTCGCGCGAGGCGTTCGCGGCGGAGCACATCCCGGGGGCGGTGAGCCTCCCCCACAGGGAAATCTGCGCCGAAACGGTCGCGGTCCTGGCCGCGGACAGCACTTGCGTGTGCTACTGCGACGGCATCGGTTGCAATGCCTCGACCAAGACGGCTCTCAAACTGCTGCAGCTGGGCTTTGATGTGCGCGAGTTGATCGGCGGCCTTGACTGGTGGAAACGCGACGGCTACGCCACCGCCGGCGAGGCCGGCCGGCCGGGCCGGGAGGTTCGGTGCGGTTGCTAATCCACGGGCCGACAGCATTCCAGGACTGAATCCAGCCATCCGCCCGCGAGGGCGGTTGGTCGAATGACATGAGGATTTGACAATCATGATCCAGACAGAGACCGGGGTTCTGCCCGCTGCCACAACGGATCCCGAACAGGCCTTGGCGGACCTTCACGTGCACGGCTTCACGCTGCTGGAGGGGGTGCTGAGTCCGCAGGAAACCGGGATGCTGGCGGAGACCCTGCAGTCCGTGGCGGCCCGCGAACTGTCTGCGGGCGAGGCCTTCCAGGACGGCGGCCCCCGCCAGCAATGGGGGGACTTCCAGGAGGTGGACGGCCTGACGGCGCGCGACAAGTTCCGGGCGGCGGCCGGCGGAGTCAACCAGCGGGTCTGGATGATCGTCAACAAGGGGCCGTGCTTTGTCGACCTCCTGTCCAAGGAACCCGTCCTGCACCTGGTGCGCGCCCTGCTGGGGGAATGCTTCCAACTGTCCAGCCACGGTGCCAACATCGCACGCAAGGGCGGGGTGCCGATGCCCCTGCACACGGATCAATGGTGGATGCCGGCACCCGTTGAAGCCGATGTCAATCCCATGCCGGTGGGTTCCATCCGGCGGGACGCCGCGCCGGTGCCGCCCGCGGCCGAACCGGCCCTGATTGCGCCGTGCGCCTGTGTCAACGTGTTGTGGTACCTGCGGGATTTCAGCGAGAAGACCGGCAGCACGCGCGTGGTGCCGGGCAGCCACCTGTTCGGTTACCAGCCGCCGGCGGACTACTCCGAGACGGAAACCGTGTCCGTGGCGGGCAAGGCCGGCACGGTCCTGGTGATCGACGGCCGCATCTGGCACGGCACCGGGGCCAACGCCACCGACAACGATCGCCTGACCGTGCTGACCACCTTCTGCGGTCCGCAGTACCGTCCCCAGGAGAACTACTTCGTGGGAACCTCGCCCGAAGTTCTGGCAAACGCCGACGAGCATCTCCGGACCATGCTGGGCTACCGCATCTGGCACGGTTACGGTCGGACCGAGAACCCGGTGGCGGAGTTCGTGGACGAGGACTGAACCGGCCGCGGCCTCAGGGCTTCAGGTTTTCTCCGAGATAGGTTACGGGCAGCACCGCGCAGACGAGCTGGCTCAGGAACAGGATCAGCAACACGCCGATGCCGGCGGGTGCCGTCGGTACCAGGTCCCCCGTGAGATAGGCGGTCAGGACCACCCCGGCCAGCAGCGCGTTGCAGGCCATCACGACCAGTGAGGATCGCCCCCGGATTACCGGTTGGGCGGCCAGGTCCAGGAACAGCAGGCCCATGCCGGCCAGGCCGGCGCCGCCCAGCCGCACCGGCCACAGGACCTGCCGGGGCATGGGCCAGCCCAGCAGGTCTGTCGCCCAGTGCGGTTGTCCCAGGAGGAGCAGGCCCAGGCCCAGGCCGCACAGCAGGGCGTTGACGCGCAGCACGTAGCGGTACGGGCGGTAGGGATCGTTGAGGGAGTAGGCCATGGAGCGTCCTAATCGGCCGGGAAGCCGGGGGGCTGCGGCCGCCGGTTGGGGTCCGCGCGCATACGCCGGGGGGCTGTTGTTGTATGCTGACTCCGGCTGCGGTAAAATCCGCTCTCCCCTTGCTGTCCGGTGCCGTTTCGGCCTGTTTTTTGCGCGCGCATGAGTCTTGCTCCACCCAACTTCCCGGCCCTTAAGACAGATCAGGTTGAATCCTATCTGCATCCTTCGGTTTCCGTGCCCGAGGGACTGAACAACAACGTCCTGGTGACCACGGTCGACCGGCTCTACAACTGGAGTCGGCGGTCCAGCATGTGGCCCCTGCTGTTCGGGCTGGCCTGCTGTGCCATCGAGATGATCGCCACCGCTTCCAGCCGCTTCGACCTGTCCCGCTTCGGGATGGAGGTCATGCGGCCCAGCCCGCGCCAGAGCGACCTGATGATTGTCTCCGGCACGGTGACCAAGAAGATGGTGCCGGCCATCGTCCGCATCTACAACCAGATGGCCGAGCCGCGCTACGTGATCGCCATGGGGGCCTGTGCGACCGGCGGCGGTCCCTTCAAGGAGGGATACAACGTGGTCAGCGGCATTGACAAGTACGTCCCGGTGGACGTCTACATCCCCGGTTGCCCGCCGACCCCCGAGGCGTTGATGTTCGGTCTGATGAAGATGCACCAGAAGGTGGACACGCAGAGCGTGACCACGGCGAACTGGTACAAGCGGGAAGGGTCGGCCTTCGTGCCCGTGCCCCAGCTGGGCCCCGACATCTTCGATCCCCGGCAGGCGGACCTGATCCGGGCCGAGACGATGTCCGGCGAGGCCGTGGCGGCCGACACCGGCGGCGACCGTGCCGAAGGCGGCGTGCCGGGCGGCCTGCGCAACCTGGGGGAGAAGGCCAAGGCCCGCATCGCCCAGGCCAAGGAACGGGCCGCGGCCCGTTTGGCGGGTTGAGGCTGCCCATGTCCGACATTGTCGCCCCGACCGCCACCCTGGCCGGCCCTTTGGACGTGGCCGGCACCCTGGCCCTCGTGCAGGAGGCCCTGCCCGACGCCAAGCCGGTGTCCGCCGGTCCCACCGACTACCTGGAGGTGGCACCGGATCAACTGATTGAAGCCCTGCAGGTTCTGCGCGACCAGGGCGGCTGCGACCTGCTGTCGAGCATCACCTGCACGGACTACCTGAGCTACCAGGGCCGGGCGCGAGCCAAGGACGGTCCCCGGTTCGAGGTTGTCTACCACCTGTACAGCACCGCCCAGGGCGGGGACTGCGTTGTCCTGCACGTGCCGGTGGACGACGGCCAGCCCCTGCCCACGGCCACGCCGGTGTATCCCGGCGCCAATCTGCAGGAACGGGAGGTTTGGGACCTGTACGGCCTGGTCTTCGAAGGCCACCCCAATCTGCGTCGCATCCTGCTCTGGGAGGGTTTTGAAGGCCACCCCATGCGCAAGGACTGGCACGAGGCCTACTACGAGGAGGACCAGAAACCCTTCCGCAGCCGCCATCCGCGGGCCGACTTTGCCCGCAGCGAGGACAAGGTTCCCTGGGGCAAGAACACCCGCTACCCGGCCGACTGGGATCCGGACGACTGGCAGGAGCCCGTCACCTACGTTCCGGTCAGCCAGGATCCGCGGCACCGGAACGGCGCCGGCGATCACCTGAGCACGGAGAGCGTGGTGGTCAACCTGGGGCCGCATCATCCCAGCACCCACGGCGTGTTCCGCATGGTCGTGCGCATCGAGGGCGAGACCGTGATCGCCCTCGAACCGGACATGGGCTACCTGCACCGCAACCACGAGAAGATCGGCGAGCGCAACACCTGGCTGATGAACATGCCGTTCACGGACCGGCTCGACTACATCAACTCGATGAGCAACAACTGGGGCTACGCCCTGGCGGTGGAAAAGCTCATGGGGCTGGAGGTGCCGGAACGGGCCGAGTACCTGCGGGTCATCATGGCGGAACTGTCCCGCATCGTGAACCACCTGTGGTCGATCGGGTTCATCCTGAACGATCTGGGCGCCCTGCAGACCCCGGCCCTGTACGCCATCGAGGAGCGGGAGATGATCCTGGACCTCTTCGAGTCGGTCAGCGGCGCCCGCATGATGTGCAACTACCTCCGCTTCGGCGGCGTGCACCGCGACCTGCCGGCCGGATGGGCGGAACGGGCCCGGTACGTGGTCCATGAACGGCTGCCGCGGGCGCTGGACCAGCTGGACGACCTGCTGTCCGGCAACGAAATCGTCAACACGCGCGGGCGCGGCGTGGGCTACCTGAGCGCCGAGCAACTGATCAGCCTCAGCGTGACCGGTCCCATGATCCGGGCCGCCGGCGTGCCGTACGACATCCGGCGCTGCGAGCCCTACGGGGTCTACGACCGGTTCGACTTCGATATCCCGACGCTGCCCCACAGCGATGTCTACGATCGGTACTACATCCGCCTGCTGGAAGCCCGCGAGAGCGTCCGCATTGTCCAGCAGGCCCTGGCCGGACTCCCGGAAGGCGACATCCTGGCCGGCAAGGGCGGCTACGTGTTCCGCCCGCCGGAGGGCGAGGCCTACGGACGGGTCGAGGGTCCCAAGGGCGAGCTCGGCTTCTACCTTGTCAGCGACGGCAAGCCCAACCCCTACCGCTACCACATCCGCGCACCCAGCTACATCAACCTCAACGCACTGGCGCCCATGACCGTGGGCTACAAGGTGGCGGACGCCATCGTCATCCTGGGGGCGATTGACATCGTCCTCGGGGAAGTGGATCGCTGATTCGGCCAGAGGAGAAACGCGCCATGTTCGGAACGGGACTGCTCAAGGGGCTTGGAATCACCTTCAAGCACCTGGTGGACACCTACAAGGACGATATGCAGTCGACCCCGGCCCGCTACCAGGGCAGCGACGACCGCGGCAAGGGCCTCAAGGTCATTGATCAGCCGGTGGACCAGGAGGGCCTGCTCACCATCCAGTATCCGGAGGAGCGCCGCCTGCTGCCGGAGCGGTTCCGCTACATCCCCATGCTGATTTGGGACACGGAGACCGACGAGGAGCGCTGTACGGCCTGCGGCATCTGCGCCAAGGTCTGTCCGCCGCAGTGCATCTGGATCACGCGCGCCACGGACGAGGCCGGCAAGCCGGTCACGCGCCCGCAGGATTTCTTCATCGACGCCACGATTTGCATGAGCTGCAACTATTGCGTCGAGTTCTGTCCGTTCGATGCCATCAAGATGGATCACGATGCCGAGCTGGCCGCGTTCGAGCGGTTCCCCCACCTGGTCTACGACAAGGGTGAACTCACGGTTCCGCTCGACTATTACGCCGCCCTGTGGCCGACCCAGTACGCCGAGGAGCAGGAACGCAGGGCCCAGGAGGCTGCCGAAGCCCGGGCCAAGGAAGAAGCCAAGGCCGCGCGGGCGACCGCCAAGGCCGCAAAGAAGGAGGAGGACGAGGCTCCAGCCCCCGAGGCCAAGCTGTCCCGGGCGGAGGAGTTGAAACAAAAGGCCATGGAACGGGCCCGCCAGCGCCGGGAAGCACAGGGTTGACGCCCGCCTCCTCGCACCGGGCCGACGAGGCGCCGCGGCCGCAGGCCGGAACACAGGAGTTTTGAGATGGACGTCAAGGTCACCTTTCTCGGTCATGCGACCTTTCTGGTGGAGGCCGGCGAGGACCGCATCCTGATTGATCCCCATCTGGCGCCGGACAATCCGGCCTGCCCGGTCACGGTCGACCACTTTGTGGGTTCGGTCGACTCCGCCGGGGATTTGGGTGGGCGGCCCACATCCACCGAGCCGGACTACATCCTTGTTACCCACGGGCACTTCGACCATGTCTCCGGGTTGAAGGAGTTGGCCGAGCGCACCCGGGCCACGGTGGTGGCGGGCTACGAGATTTGCGAGTGGCTCTCGGATGTTCCGGACAACCGCAAGGTCAGGATGCAGCCGGGCGGCGGCAAGCTCTTCTCGTTCGGCCATCTGTACATGACGGCGGCGCTGCACAGCAGCATGCTGCCGGACGGCAGCTACGGCGGCATTGCGGCCGGACTGCTGATCCGGTTCAACAACGGCAAGGTGCTCTACCATGCGGGCGACACCGGCCTGACCTACGACATGCGCATGATTGGCGAACGGAACGAAGTGGACCTGGCCCTGCTCCCCATCGGCGATCTGCTGACCATGGGGCCTGAAGATGCCGTCGTGGCCGCCCAGTTCGTCAACGCCAAGGGCGTGGTCCCGATGCACTACAACACCTTCCCCGGAATCGAACAGGATCCGAAGCGTTTCGCCGATTTGCTCGAGGCGGAGGGCATCGGGTGCCAGATTCTCGAGGCCGGAGGCGAAACAATCCTCTAGAGCCATTGCCGGGCGGGACCGGGCATCCGGTTTCGCACCCCCGCCGCACAAAACCGCCGCCGGCCGCTGCCGAGCAGGTTCGGCCCGCCGCAATCCACGGTCCAATTACTGCCAGCACCTGACCAGCAACCAGGAGGGGCGCGTGTACCACCCGACGGCCGATCTGCTGTTCCCCCATGGCCTCATTGGCGAACTGCGCGATTTGCGCGGGCCCGCCTGGGCCGACCTCGTGGACCATGTGCTGTCGCTCGACGAGGCGGATCCGGACAGCTTGGCCTTCCTGCTGATGATGGTGGAGTTGGGGGAGTGCCTCAAGTGCTCCAGTGAAAGCTACAAGTTCATGCAGGGATGTGCGGTGTGCGGTTCGCGCACGATTCGATGCTTCAAGGGCAGTGACGAGGATCTTCTGCTGCGGTTCGAGCAGGCGCGGCGGCGTATTCAGGAAGAGTATCCGGCAGTGGCGCCGCTGTACCCCCCAACCCCTCCATCCCCGAACCGCATCGAGTTCACCTGTCCTGTCTCCTGAAGGCCGCCTTCAGCCTGTCCGGCCCGGTCGGTTTTGACACCGGGTCAAAAGGTTTGTGCCCGCGGCTGATCGCGGCGGCCGGCCCATCCCCCGCAAACTGCCGTCGCTGCCGTGCGCGTTTTGATTGCAGGTGCCGGCCCGGCCGGCCTGGCGGCGGCGGCCTCGCTGCAGCAGGCCGGAATCCCCGGACCGGAGATTGCGGTTCTGGAGGCGGGTCCGCGGGCCGGGGGGCTTGCCTCCGGATTTCGGGGTGCGGAGACGTGGGAATGGGCAATCGAACGCTACTACCACCACCTGTTCACCAACGACACCGACATCCTGGCGTTCACCCGGGAACTGGACCTGCAGGACCTGGTGGAAATCCACAGCCCGGTCACCGCCTACTGGCATCGGGGTCGGCCGCTGCGGCTGGACAGTCCGGCCAGCCTGCTGGCGGTGCCCGGCCTGTCCCTGCCGGACAAGGTGCGGATGGGCATGGCCCTGGCCTGGCTGCGCTGGCATCCGCGACCGCCCTGGCACCGGCACGACACCGTGACCGCCCACGCGTGGCTGGAGCGCTGGATGGGGCGCAGGGCCTACGAGGCCCTGTGGCGGTCGCTGCTGGAGGGCAAGTTCGGCCGGCGGTATCGTGACGTTTCACTGGCCTGGTTTGCCGCCCGCATCTACAAGCGGACCTCCCGGCTGGGTTATTTCAGAGGCGGATTCCAGGCGTGGACCGACGCGGTCAGGGAGAGGGTTGAGCAGGGCGGCACCCAAGTCGGCTTCAACACTCCACTTACCCTGGTGGAGCCGCAGGGAAGAACACTGGCGGTCCAATCCGGCCAACGATCCTGGGAGGGGGTGCAGGCGGTGCTCTACACCGGACCGCCGAACCTGCTGGGCCGCATTGCCCCCGCCCTTCCGGCAACCTATCGCGCCCGCCTTGCCGGAGAGGCACACATGGGCGCCGTGGTGCTGACGGCAGCGCTGAACCGGTCGCTGCTGAACGGGATCTACTGGCTCAGCATCCCGGCCGATGCCGGCCTGCCGTTTCTGGCCTTGGTGGAACACACCGCCATGATTCCGAAGGAACGGTACGGTGGACACCATATTCTCTACCTGGGAACGTACGTCGAACAGGATCATCCGTGGCTGTCCCTGCCGGAGGACGAGGTGGCCGAGGCGTTGCTGGCGGGCCTGCCGCGCATCCACCCCGGGTTCGACGGTTCCTGGGTGCGCGGGCGCTGGCTGAACCGGACGGCCTGGGCCCAGCCCATTCCGGTGCCGGGTTCCGGGCGCACGCGTCTGCCGTTGCACACGCCCCTGTCCGGCCTGTATCTGGCGACCATGAGTCAGGTCTGGCCCTGGGATCGGGGCACCAACTACGCAGTTCGGATTGGAAAGCAGGCCGCCCGGCGGATTCTGGTTGATTTGGAGGCCTGATTCCTGCAAGGTTGCGGTTGCACGGGTCTGCGCGAATTGACCCTGTACATGCCGCTGTGCCTTAATGGACACCCCGCCCCGAAGTGGAGACCCATGCCTGATCCTGCAATTTCCAGCCCAACTGTCGAAGCCGTGACCTTGGCCCTGGCCAACGTCATTGAGCCTGAGCTCAAGCAGGACCTCGTGTCCCTGGACATGGTCAAGGACATCAGGATTGAGGACGGGGGTGTGGCCTTCAAGGTCGAGCTGACGACGCCGGCCTGCCCGATGCAGGCCCAGATCGAGCGCGATTGCCTGGCCGCGGTCAAGGAAGCCTTTCCCGACGCCGACCCGGTCGAGATCGAGTTCACGCACCAGGTGGTGCGCGATCCGAGGGTGTCCCAGAAGCTGAATGTGGACATCCGCACCGTGCTGGCCGTCAGCAGCGGCAAGGGCGGGGTCGGCAAGACGACGTTCAGCGTGAACATGGCGGTCAGCCTGGCCATGGAGGGGGCCCGCGTCGGCATCATGGACACCGATGTCTACGGGCCCAACGTGCCCATCATGATGGGCCTGGAGGGCCCGCTGTCGGTCCGGGACGGCAAGATGATGCCGCACGAGGCCTACGGGGTGAAGGTCATGTCGATGGGGTTCCTGATGCCGGAGGGGGAGGCCGTCGTGTGGCGCGGTCCCATGCTGCACAGTGCCATTCGGCAGTTCCTGACCGACGTGCACTGGGGCCCTCTGGACTACCTGATTGTGGATCTGCCTCCGGGTACGGGCGACGCCCAGTTGACGCTGGCCCAAAGTGTTCCCATTACCGGCGGGATTATCGTGACCACGCCCCAGGCGGTGTCGGTGAGCGATGCCCGGCGCGGCGCCGGTGCCTTTGCCAAGCTGGACGTGCCGGTCCTGGGAGTCATTGAAAACATGACCGGCGATGTGTTCGGCGAGGGGGGTGGCCAACAGGCGGCGCGCGATCTGGGGGTCGACTTCATCGGCCGGGTGCCGCTGGACGGCCTGATCCGTGCGGGCAGCGACGCGGGCCAGCCGATCGTGGCGGAACAGCCCGACCATCCGGCCGCCCAGGCCATTCGCCAGATCTCAAGGGTGACGGCCGGCCTGCTCAGCCTGGCTGCCATTGCCAGGCCCGCCACCGAAATCGATTTGGAGTAGGAGGCCTACGGGCCGTCACGGGGTGGCAGAGGACCCTGTGCTATATTCCGGGTGACCCAGCCTGCCGGGTTTGACCCTCGTTACAGCCTTCTGCGGAAACCGGAGGCCATTTGGACATGTCGCGTCTGCACACGTTGCTGCCTGTTGTCCTGTGTCTGTTGCTGATCGGTGCCTGTGCCCGCGACCGGGGGGAGGGCATTGGCCTGACAGTGGAGGCCGATCCGGTGGATCCGGCCGCGTTGGTGGGCCCCGAAGCCGAAGCGGAGGCCGCGGCTGCCGCATACCTCACCTATGTGGTCAAGGTCGGCGATGCCCTGGCCACCGTGGCCGCGCAACACGGCACGACGGTGGAGGTGATTCGGGAGCTGAATCCCCAGTTGACGAGCGACAACCTGCTGCCGGGCGACGAGATTCGCATTCCGGCCGGACTGGCACCGTTGGAACAGCCGAGCCAACCGCTCTACTACGTGGTGCGGCAGGGCGACCTGGTCGTCGATTTGGCCGAGCGGTTCAGCGTCACGCTGGAGCAGATCAGGGAAGCCAATCCCCTGGTGGACCTGGACCAGGTGCCGGTTGGCCTACGGCTCGTGATCCCGGTGCCGGCGGGCACGGAGGCCGATCCCGAACTGGTGTATGAAGGATTGACCTATTCGGTCCAGCCCGGCGACACCCTCAACGCAATCGCGTTGCGCTACAGCCTGGATCCGAACGAGTTGGTACTGCTCAACGAGCTGGTCTCCGCGGACGATTTGCAGATTGGCCAGATTCTGCGGCTGCCGGACCACGCCTCCGTATCCAGCGCGGTCATGCAACAGCCGGAGCCCCGGGGCGAAGGCGTGGTGCATGTGGTGCAGGCCGGGGAAACCCTGTCGGGGATTGCGCTCTTCTATCAGGTCAGCACGGCTTCACTGATGGCGGCCAACGGCCTAAGCGACGCCGACAAGCTGGCCGTGGGCGTGGAACTGCTGGTGCCCGGAGTGTCGCCACCCGAGCCGACGTCGACACCGGAACCGACGTCGACACCGGAGCCAACGACCACCCCTGAACCGACTGTGGAGGAGACACCCGCAGTCGAGGACGAGGATGCACCGACCGAATCCGAGTCCGCAACGCCCGAGGATGCGGCCACGCCGACGGCAGAGGCTGCCCAGGAAGGGGAACCGGCACAACCTGTCGCCACAGAGGAGCCCACAGAGGAGCCCGAACCCACCGCCACCGCCACGCCCACCCTTGTCACCCATACGGTGCAGGCCGGCGATACGCTCTTTGCCCTCGCGTTGCGTTATGGCACAACGGTTGAGGCCATTCAGACGGCCAACGACCTGGGCAGTTCCATCACCCTGAGCATTGGCCAGGAGTTGGTCATCCCCGTTCCGGAATAACGGCGGGCGGCTGCCTGCCCGGCGGTTACACCGGCATGGTGCGTCCGGCGTGGGCGCGCACGGTTGCCGCAATGTCCTTGTGGGTGTCCGACGACGCAAAGATCACCACCCCTTCGTCGAACCGGTCGCAGGCGTTTTCGGCACTGAACTGTCCCTCGAAGAACGGTATGCCGTGGACCGCCAGGGCATCCTTGACGCGGTTGCGCGCCGCCCACATCTCCGGCGGATAGGGTGGGTCGTGGGCATCCAGGTGCCCGAATGAGAGTCCCATGTCGCCGGGACCCCATTCCGCGAAGGAAAGGCCGGGCACGGCCGCCGAGGCTTCGGCATTGGCCAGGGCGGCCTGGTTTTCGATTTTGATGCCCAGCAGCAGCTGGCCGTCCGGATTCAAGGGCCAGGGGTCGGCCAGCTCGATGTACTCCGGACCCGACACGCCCCACCGCGCGCCCGCGCCGGCCTGCGCGCCCGCGCCCCGCGTGCCCATGTTCAGACCCGCGCCGACACCCTGCTTGTGGTAGGAATAGCGGCAGCATTCGATGTAGGCGGCCACCGCCTCCGGCACCTCGGCATGGCACAGCAGGAGGGCATGCACGCCGCGCGCCAGGAGTTGCTGGAACTGCCAGGCATTGGCGTAGACGGCGTCGGCGCTGTGCCCCAGGACCGGCAGTTCGACCATGATGGCCGGGGTCAGGTGGCCCGAGGCCGTGGGTCCGCCGTCCAGCAGCCCCTTCATGAATTCGTCGAGGGCCCGGATGTCGAACAGGCCGTGCTCCATGTTGATGCGAATCATGTCGGCCCAGGTGCCGGCCGCGGCCTGGCCGCTGGCGTAGGAGAGTTCCGACACGCCTGTGCAGAAGACGGGCTGTTCGGCTTTGAGCAGGTCAACGGCCTTGTTGATGGTCATGGGTTCAAAGGGGGAATGTGGATGGAGGGACGGGGAGGTGCCGCTTGCTTCAAAGCCCTCGGCATTCCCGTCCCATTGTAAATGGGCGGCGACCCGGACCCCTCCTGCGTGGGGGACGGGTCCTGGATGGCGGTGCCTGTGTCCGGGAGGTTGCGGAAGAGCGGCGAACCTTGCAATGTCCGTGCTCGCCTCCGGTGCCGTTCCAGGGCACCCACATGACGAATACAATGCTCACAGTCCCGGTCCCATGCTTCGACCATAGGCATTGGTTTCTGTTGCCGCACGAAATGGCTGCTTGGCGGGCGGATTGGTGGATCGACCCATTTATCATGAGCCTGTCCCGTCCGGTCGCATCCCTCGTCCCACGAAGGACGACCGACGGTTCCATTCTTTCCACGCACAGACTACAGGTGTCCGTGGGCCTTCGACAGCGAGTTCCTGAACAGCCCATTCCGTACTGCCTGATGCGGCAGGGCGATTGCATCTAAACGGGTTTGGGCTTGAGGCCAATCAGCCGGCACAGGTAGTCCTTGTTCCAGGCGGCCGCCAGCCGCTTGTTGGCAATGCCCACCTTGAGAGACCGGTCCTGCCGCAGGAGGTTGTGCGCGATGCGCTTCAGGATGGCCATGTTGTGGGCGGCATGGCCCGTGCGGATACGGCTGTCGTCCTCGCCAAAGGCGACGTCCAGGACCCAGTGGTGGGCGTTCTCGATGCTCCAATGCTGGCGCACCGCCTGCAGCAGGGGCTTGGCCCTGGGGGGCAGGCTGGAAATGAAACAGCGGGTGTCGGTCGCGACCCGGTCCCCGCAGCGGCGTTCGCACTCCACCCAGACCAGGCTGGCCAGGTCGCACCACTCCCGGTTGGGGTCGACATGGGCGAGGTAGGCGGGGTCGCCGGTCGTCCAGCAGCGGCGGGTCTCAATCCGCCCGTGGTCCTTCCCGACCGTGTCCGCATAGTCGTGGGGGCAGTCGGCGAAGTCCTCGGCCCGTTCCAAGTGGAACGTGTCCTCCATGCGCTCGTGGAGGCCCTGGTGGTTGGCCCGCACGCGCAGTACGTAGTCGGCTTCCTGCGCCCGGATTTGGCGCGCAATCGCCTTCTGGCAACCCATGGCATCCAGGGTCACGATGCAGCCCTCCAGGCACAGCATGCGCAGCAGCTCCGGGATGGCTGTGATTTCGTTGGAGTCGTCCTCCACCGCGGTCTGGGCCAGCACCAGACGGTTGGCCTGGGCCCAGGCGCTGACCAGATGCAGGGGGCCCAATCCCCGACCCCGGTCGTGGGAGCCGCGCACACTCTTGCCGTCAATGGGCACCACCTGGCCGTCGGTCAGGGCAAAGGCCGCCTGCACCCAGTCCCGAAAGCCCTCCTCGAAGCAGGCCGCATCCAGACGCGCAAAGACCCGTCCCAGCATATCGTGCGAGGGGATCCCGTGGGGCAGTTCCAGGAAGGTGCGCAGCCAGGCCTCGTTGAGCTGGCCAAAGAGGGCGATGGCCACGAAACTGTCGGCGCCGCAGATGACCGCCAGCACGGACAGCACCAGGATGTCCGTCAGATTGTGCAGCCTGGTGCGGTCGACCCGCGGATCCTCCAGGCTGTCCAGGGTCTCGACCAGGGACGAGGGCATCGGACCGTCCATGAGGGGCTTCTCCGCAGGCTGAATCCGGAACCGCCCATTGTAGCCACGCGTCAACTTACTCGGCGCTCTCCCAATTTAGATGCAATCGCCCTGGCCTCAGTCCCAGTCCAGGGAACCACCGGTCTTGTAGTCCGTGACCCGCGTCTCGAAGAAGTTCTTCTCCTTCTGCAGGTCGATGATCTCGGACATCCAGG
>DAOUIC010000008.1:0-2209 GCA_034428255.1 Anaerolineales bacterium | reverse complement strand
GCGGCCGTCGTCCACGTCCACCAGGACCAGCCGATCCGCATCCGGATGGGGATGGACCCCGACCACCCGGCCCACGCGCAACGCTTCGGGATCCCACCACTCGCCGGTGGTTTCAACTCCGGTCACTTCCAATCCGGAGTTGGTCAGGGCTTCCTCCAGATCGGCAGTGGACAGATCCCAGTCGACGTACTCGCGCAGCCAGGAAAGGGGAACCAGCATGGTGCAGTTGTCTCGCAAAAAGGCGGGCAGGCCTGCCCTGTCGGCGCGCTTAGGCTGCGGCCGCCTGCAGGCGCATGGAAGACTGTTGGGTCAATTGCTCGTAGACAATGTCGTGGCCGATGGCCCGCCAGATGCCCCAGGCCGCCCGGCTGCCCTGCAGACTGCGCAGATGGCTTGCGATGGCGGGCAGGCCTTCCAGCGCAATCTCGCCAATCTGGCCAATCTCGGTCAAATCGCGAGGGGAAGGCACATCCTCGTCCTTGATGACCAGATGAAACATGTAGGAGGCAAAGCAATAGCGCCGCACCGGATCGGGATGGTGAAAGGCGTAGGTGCACACCGCCAGGAAACGCTCCACCCGGCAGGCCAGACCCGTTTCCTCGGCCACTTCCCGGAACAGGGCGTCCACGACGGACTCATCCGGGTTGATGCCACCGGTAAACAGACGGTACACACCCTGTGGGTACCGCGGCTTGGAGTGAATCAGGACCCGTCCGCTGGGGCGCGTGACGGCGAACAGGACCTCCGCACGCCGGTCCCCCCGACGGCGCGCACGCATATCGAGCAGATAATCGTCCAGGTCGATGCAGAAGTGCCGCCGGACCGGCCGACCGTAGAGGGCGGCCAAGTCTTCAACCTCCCCCTCGGAAACCATGGGCCTGGTATTCGGAGGGTCCCCCGATTCCCTGCTGACCATTGAAGTCCATTCCTGTGCTTGCGAACAGCCGCCTGCCAAGTATGGCGGTCCATCCCGGCTGAGTCCCGGCTGAGTCTAGGGCAGGCCCCAAGGGGAAACAAAAAACCGCGCCCGGTTGGCCCGGACACGGATGCCGCGAACTTTGGAACCCGGACCTGACCCAATGCACGCACTGCTCGCCCGACAGGCATCCCGGTCCGCCCTGCAGACCGCATGGGCTCCAACGGACGAGATGGCCTACCAGTCGTCGAAGAAATATCCCTCGCTCCACCACCAGCCACCCGGCTCCGACAGCAGGATTGTCAGGACAACCATCATCGCCAGCGACGCCCAGATCAGAATGTTGAGCAGGTGCCGGCGCATCCAGGCCCGTTGGTTTTCCGTGCCGAAACTCCGGTCCAGCCAACGGCGCAGCAGGACAGAGCCAAGCATGCACCCCGCAATGCCCATCTCGACGGCCAGGCGCAGCAGGGCATGGCTGTCCTCATGGATGGGCGCGTCCAACTGGCGGTACCAGACGATCAGGCCGGCCTGCATGCAGTAGGCAAACATGCTGTCCTGGCCGAAGGGCATGAACAGCCAGCCGCCCAGCCGATGCAGCAGGGGCCACAGCCGGGTGGTCAGGAGCCACAGGATGCGGAGATACACCAATACAATCAGCAGGCTGTGGGGAGGCATGAGGAATTCCCGCACCTCGAAGCTCCCGAGAAACTCTCCCACGGCCTCGCTGCCCCCGTAATCCAGGACAAAGCCAATGAACAGTGCGGCCCCGACAGCCACGACGACGGCATCCACGACCCGGCCGGCGCGATGGGACTGCCACCAGGCTCCCACGACCTGGCGGTGGTAGCCCAGCACCACGGCTCCGAAGAACAGCGGGCTGTTCGCCGCCAGGTGCCTGAAGGCCGACACATCGAGGCTCATGGCATCGGGATTCAACTGGGTCAGGACATACACGCACAGCACCGTGCCCAATACCAGCCGCGTCCTCCGCCGGTTGAGGCCCCAAAGGGCCAGCGGCGCAAGGGCGACATAGATCACATAGGCGATCAGGATGTCCATGTCGAAGGCGCCTTCCTTGAGGGTGACGATGCGCAGCATCCACCCCGTCAGTTCGCCCCGGGAGTATTCGCGGAACATCTCCAGGCTGAGGAGGGCCGTCAGCAGGAAGCTGAAGAGCACCACATAGCGGTAGATGAGCCAGGCACGCGCAAGGCGGCTGGCCACTTGCTGCCCCAGGGGCCGGTCGGCGGCGATAAGACCAATCGTGAAGCCGGAGATGAAGAAGAACAC
>DAOUIC010000007.1:0-11918 GCA_034428255.1 Anaerolineales bacterium | reverse complement strand
GCAATGGACTCAGATGTCTGCAAGTCATGGTTCATTCACCTCGCCGAAGAACTGGAATCGATTCGATCGAAGCAGCATTCCTCTTCGCTGCACGATGCCCCTGTGCCGCGGTCGACCGACGAGCCGCAGCCATGGGAGCAGACCAGTTGGGTTTTCGGCAGAGATCGATTGTATCAGTGCGCGACGCGCGCCTGACACGGAGCCGAAGAGCCGCCCGGGCGGGCAGTACTGGAAGTCCGCCTACGGCCCGGGGCAGCCGCATTCCATTGTGGACTGTGGCACCTGAGGAAGGGAGACGGGCCTCCAGCCCGTTGGGACGCACGTGGCCTGCTCACCGCGCGGGCTGGCACCCGCCGGAAGCCCTGTTGTGGAACAGGGTCAGCTGTCGGCAGACCAAGTGCCAAAGTCACGGGTGGAAACCAACGCCGACTGCGGCTTGCATGAACGGAGAAGTCTGTCGCGACACCGGAACCGTGTTGGTTCCGGTTCTACAGGCCTTGGGACAACGGTCCTGCCACACTTACTGTCAGTTGGCGCTGCCGTGATCGGAGCGACCGGTTGCGCAGGCGAGCCCGATCAGGAACCCGGGCGGCGAAATTGTGCTTCAAGTTCCCGGACCCTTGCCTCAAGAGCGGCTCGTGCCTGGCGCTCCGCTCTGAGTTCGGTCTCGGTGGCAACCCGCTCTTCCCGCTCCTGCCTGGCCTGAACCTCCGCTTTCTCGGCACGGGCTTCCGCCCCTTCGGCACGAGCCTCCGCCCCCTCGGCGCGAGCCACCTGATCATCGTAGGTGGCAATGTGCCGACCCGTCTCCGGGTCGTGCCACTTCAGCTGCCCATGCTCCCAGCGAAGGTCCAGATGCAGGACCGCACTGCGCCCCTGCAGGATGTCCTCCTCCAACGCCTCAATCGCAATCGGTCGGTAGACCCCGTCTTCCAGACGGTCCCCGGCCAGACGCGCGCCGTGGCTCCGGCCTGTCTCGTCGAAGCGCCAGTACTCGGGTATGCCCAGAGCCGCATAGTCGTCCCGCTTCTCCTCCACATCCACGCGTCCGGTGGAGGGGGAGCCGATCTCCAGCACGAAATCGGGCGGCTTGCCCTGCTCCGAGATGATGTAGCCGTTGCTCCGGTCGTAGGCCTCCGGGTCCGCGTCGAAGGCAATCAGCATGTCCGGATACCGAATCCCCGTCATGTCGCCGGGCGGGAAGAGGGCTAGGTAGCGGTCGCCCCCCAGCAGGGTGGTGGCGGGATTGCCGAAATGCCGGGCCAGGTGGAGCGCACAGCCGTTGATGGTCAGGTGTTTGAAGTTGGCCGTCAGCTCGTCGGGATTGCGCCGGGGAGGATCCGGAAGCGGCAGCAGAATTGGGGCTTGGAGTGCCGCATCGACGGGTTGCGAAACGGTCATGTCGCACCTGTTGGATTCGACATGTGCACAAGGAGTTCCGACGGCACAGATTCAGCGAAAGTCGTTGCCCCGCACATGGTCTTCATCCTACGCGATCCAACCAAGCCACAGAAAGCCGGTCATACCCAATTGGCATAAGGCCAATGGACTGTATCCGACACACCAATCGAATGCCCGCCAGAGAGCCTCCCGGGTTCTCAGACCGGGAATGCAGTGTCCCTGTTGACCTCGACGAACTCCCTGCCGGCCGACAGCAGCATCTCCGCCTGGTCCGTCTCGACAAAGTAGTCCCAGGACATGCGCTTGCCGGCAGCCCGCGTGCGCGCCTCGATATCGGCATGCACCCGAGCCACCTCCGGGTGGTCCGCACCCTCGCCGGGCAAGCCAAGCGAATACGCCAGGTCAAAGGGCCCATAGGCAATGCCGTCCAGGCCTTCGACCGCCAGGATGTCATCCAGGTTGTCATAACCGGTCTTGGACTCGACCTGGGCCAGCACCAGCATGTTCTCGTTGGCGAACTCAGCGAAGCCGCGGCGGTTGCCGTAGCCCGCCTCCAACAACCCATCGTCGTTGAACTCCGTGCCGCGCCCTCCCCCCCAGGACCGCTGGCCAAGGGGGCCGAAGTAGCAGGCGTTCGCCAACGCCTGTGCCTGTTCCCCGGTTTCGATGTGGGGTGCCATGATGCCCTGAAGCCCCCGGTCCAGCCAGCGGTTGATCTCGTCCGCACTGTGGTTGGGCACCCGGGCCTTGACCGTCAAACCGTGGGCATGGGCGACCGACACGATCCGGTCCACCTCGACCGGACTGTACGCACCGTGCTCGCCGTCCAGGCTCACGCAGTCGAAGCCGGACAGGGCGGCCAGCTCAATCCAGAACGGCTCGGCGGATGCCAGCCGTACGGACAGGGCCTTGCGGCCTTCCCGGTTGCACTTGAAGATCGTGTTCTCAAACATGGTGCCTCCTCAGCAGGCCTCAGGCAACGCCACAGGGAATCCAGACTTCCATGGCTCCGGGCCCCCGATTGGCCCAGGCATAGTACGGAACCGCCACCAAGGTGCGTTCCCGGTTTGCTTCAGGCAGGGGCCAGGTTTGATACAGGGAATCGGACCATGTCCCCGGCTCGGCAGCCCAGCCGCGGGCCGTGACCTTGTGGACACCGTCCAGCAGACTGGCCTCAAACATGTCATCCAGTGGGGCTTGCGGATTGATGCACAGGTCCCCCGAGCGTTCCATGCCTTCGTTGTCCACCGCCTCGAGGCAGTACACCAGCGGCCCCCGTTCAATGACCACTGCACCGCGGGCGGCATCGACGCGGGGATTGGCCACGGTCAGGCGGGGCGACATGTCGAGCTGCAGGGTGATCCGATCGCCGGCCCGCCACGCACGCCGAAGGATGCGGTATCCCGGCCCGCCCTCCGACACCTCGGCTTCGTCCCAGTTCCCGTCCACGCGAGCCCGGCCGCGCGACCACGCAGGCTCGCGCAAGCCGAAATCGAACTCGTCCCCCGACGCCTCCAACACCGTGACCGCAATCTCCCCGTCATGGGGGTAGCCGGTCTCCACCCGCAGGCGGCAGCTGCCGAAATCCCCGGCACATGTGAACTCGCCGTCCACGTACTGATGCAGTTGCACCCCTCGGCTGTTGGTGGTCAGGCCGTAGTGGGCAATCAGTTCCACCAACCGCATCAGGTTGGGGGGACAGCAGGCGCATTCGTACCAGGAAGGCCGCTCGATGCCACCGGGACTGGACAGCGGGTTCTCGTAGAAGTAACGGGACCCGTCCAGGGACACGCCGGACAGGACGCTGTTGTACAGAGAACGCTCCAGCATGTCCGCATACTTCGACTCGCCGGTGGCCAGGAGCAGACGCCAGTTCCACATCACGTTGGCGATCGCGGCGCAGGTCTCGCAGTACGTGGTGTCGTTGGGCAGTTCATAGGCCTCTCCGAACGCTTCACCGAAGTGGCGGGCGCCGGCACCGCCGGTCACATGCAGCTTGCGGGTTGCCAGGTCCCGCCAAAGCCGATCCAAGGCTGCCCAAAGGCCCTCGTCCCCGGTCTCCAGGTACATGTCCGTCATGCCCGAGGTCAGGTAGAGCTGCCGGACGGCATGCCCTTCCAGTTCCTCCGCGTCGTACACCGACACCCGGTCCTGGTAGTACCCGTCGCTGAACATCTTGGGGCCAATCAGCGAGCCCTGGCCGCGGCGTCCCAGGAAGAACAGGGCCAGTCGGACATAGCGGGTCTCACAGGTCTCACGGGCCAGTTCGACCAGGGCCAGTTCGATCTCCGGGTGTCCCGGCGGGCCGTCGCGCCGGCCGGGTCCGAACTCCCGATCGATGAGATCCGCAAACTTGATGGCGATGTCGAGCAGGCTCCGGTCTCCGGTGCCCCGGTGGTAGGCAATCGCCGCCTCGAACAGGTGGCCGGCGCAGTAAAGTTCGTGCCCGTGCGCCAGCTCGAGCCACTTCAGGTCGGGCTTCAACACCTGGTAGTAGGAATTCAGGTACCCGTTGGGCTCCTGAGTCCGGGCCAACAGTCCGATGACATATTCGGCCTTGGCCTGCAAACCCGCGTCGGGTTCGTTGGCCAGGGCACAGCCCACGGCCTCGAGCCACTTGTAGATGTCCGAGTCCAAGAACAGGGGCTCGCGGTAGGAGCCCTCGCCCTCGCCAATCGCCAGCCTCAGGTTGTTGAAGTTGCCCGAGGCCTCAAGCTTCTCGAAGGCGTGGTTCAGACTCGACTTGCGATTGACGGACTGTCTCTGCGACCAGAATCCGCCGACCACCTTGGCGTCCGTCAACGCCAACGTGCGGTATTTCGTGAACTCGCTGGCCGATGTATCTACGTGCACAGGATGCCCCCGTCAATATATTGGTGGATTGCCTTTGGCCGACACGCAGGCCGGTTCCTTCAGTTCCTTGCGCCAAGCCTCCTTGCCCGATAAGCACACAACCCGTTCAGTCCCTGGTCCACTCACCGTCGACCAACCGCCACATGCCGGTCGGATTTCCGTCCCGGAGCTCCGGCGGCAACCGATGGGACCGCACTTCGTCGTAGCAGTGGAGCGCAGCGAACCGGGACAGGGAGGCCGGGATGCCAACCGCCGTGAAGCCCGGATGGCCCGTGGCCGGAAAGGGGCCGCCATGGTTCATCGAGGGCACGACGGCCACGCCGGTCGGCATCTTGTCGTTCAGCAGACGGCCCACGCGCGGTCGCAGCTCGGCAGCCACCGTATCGTAGGCTTCGTCGTCCTCGCCGTCGCCATGGCTGTAGATGCAACCGGTCAGGTTGCCTTCCATGGAACCGGCGATGGCGGCCATCTGATCCTGGTCGTCGGCCAGGACCAGCAGGCTCACGGTGCCAAAGGCCTCCGTCTGCATCACGTCCGGATCCTGCAGGAACTCCGCGCCCGAGACGGTCAACAGCGTGTTCTCAAAGGCGTATCCCGGCACTTCGGCCTGACCGCCGCCGGTCACCAGTTCGGCCCCGGCGTCGGTCAGGGTGGCCACGGATGCGGCAATGTCTCCCGGTCCCCCGGCACCCAGCAGCACCTGGGGCGCGCCCTCGTCGAACAGTCTGGAAGCCTCCTTGATAAACCCTCGCCCCGTCTCATCGTCCTGGAGAATGACCAGACCGGGATTGGTGCAGAACTGGCCGGCTCCCATGGCGCACGAGGCGTAGAACTCCGCCGCCAGTTCCGCACCCCGCTCGCGCAGGGCCCCCGGCAGGAGGAAGACCGGATTGACGCTGGACATTTCCAGGTAGATGGGCTTGCCGGCCTGGTCCGCGGCCGCCTTGAGTTGCAGGCCCGCGGCCTTGCTGCCGGTAAAGCCCGTGGCGCCGATGTCCGGATGCGAGACCAACAGGGCCCCGACATCGCGCGGGGTCCGGTACAGGAGCTGCACCATGGCGGACGGCAGGTCCAGGGCCTGCAGGATCTTCAGGGCAATGTCCGCGATCAGCCGGGTGGTGCCGGGGTGTCCGGTGTTGGCCTTGGCAATCACCGGATTGCCGGCCGCGATCGCCGCGGCGAAGTCGCCCCCGGAGGCGGAATTGAAGGCAAACGGGAAGTTGTTGGGACCGAATACCACCACGGGCGCATCCAACGGACCCAGGATCGACCGGATATTCGACCCGGTGTCAATCGTCGCGCGCCGCCACGAACCGTCCCGCGCCGCGGCCGCGGCCTGCCTCAACTGATCCGTGGTGCGGGGCAGCTCAATCGAATTGAGCCGCGGTTCCGCCGGCAGGCCGGTTTCGGCATGGGCCATCTCCACCAGCGGCCCGGACTGTTCCTCCATGCCGGCGGCCAGGGCATCAAGGAAGTCGGCAATCCGGCCGACCGGGATGTTGCGCAGTTCCCGGGCCGCAGCCTTGCCGGCCGCGATGGCATCCTCCACGTCCAGCCGGCCGGTAACCGGAAACACCTGGGGCAGAAGCTGCCTGGTGGAGGGATTTTCGTTCTGCAGGGTGCCCTGCGGGTCGCGCGGGGCGCGCCATTCGCCGGCAATCAGGACGGGTTCAACAGTCATTGCCGGTGGGCTCCTTTGTACTTGCAGGTTGCAGTCATGTCCGTGCCCGTTCCGGCAGCCGTGGGGCCTGCCGTCCGGTTCCGGGTCAAATCCGCCTCAGGGTGCGGTACACGATCTTGACAAATCCGAGCACTTCGACGCCCAGGGTTATCAGATCACCCGCCTTGAGCGGTGTGCCTTGGCCGTCTTCCTGCTCCGCTTCGGCCTTTACCTCGCCTGCATACCAGGCCAGCAGGGCCCCGAGCAGAGCGCCCGCGCCGATGCCGGCCAACAGCCGCAGGCGGCCTTGGGAATCCCTGGCCCGTTCCGGTGTCAGTTCGGTGGAATCGGAGTCGCTCATTCAACGCCTGGGAAATAGGGAAGCCACCACGCGGCGAGCCTGTGTCGCCTTGGCCTCGGCCTGGACAACCGGTTCCACAATCCGCCTGCCGGCCTTGTCCACGAACTCGGCTGCGGTGTTGACATGACGTCCACCGGCTGCCAATCCCTGTTCGCTCCAACCCCCGGCTAGCTTCACCAGTTGCTTCGTGTAGTGCAGGGCCACCAGCATCAGACCGAAGGTAATGAAGAGATTGACGGCGATCACAATCAGCGCGATGACGCCGGCAATCGCCAGGAAAAGGTCCACGGGGGATGAGGCCGTCGGAAAGGCAAGAACCGGATTCTAGCACCGCGACCCCGGACCGGCCGTGGGAAACCGGGTCGGGTCTGCCGGCATACCGTGGAGGGCCGATGGTGTCGCGACAGAGGCTGTTCCGCCTATTTGCCGAGCTTCGTACAGCTGTTGTACCGCAAGCGGGGGAGCCGTCCCGCGGCCTGGTCCCGCATCAAGTCAGCAATCGCGGGGAAGCGGCCGGGGGCCGCGCCGTCCAATTGCTGAGCGAACCGGGCCGCCTCGTTGTCGCTCCAGAATTCGGCCACGAACTGCACAAGGATCTCCTTCCTGCCAAGTTCCAGACCCCGTGCCTCGCCGAGTTCCAGACCCCGTGCCTCGCCGAGTTCCAAACCCCGTGCCTCGGCTGCCCTTTCCTTGGCCGCAATGATGTTGCCGAAGGTGGTCACGACCGCCTCTCCCAATCCAACGCGGGAGGTGCTGCGCAACACACCAAGCAGTTGCAGACAGTCACCAAATGGAACGCCGAATCCGCCATATGGCCAACTGGACGGCACCTGGCCGGGACATGCGCAGGGGTTCCGACCCGAATCGGATCCCCTACTGGCCGGGATCGGTGCGACCGTTCTCCCGCAGGCGGGGGCGCTGTCCTCCGGCTTGGTTTCGCATCAGGTCGGCGATCGTGGGGAATTGGCTGGGGTCCGCACGGTCCAGTTGCTGCGCGAACCGTGCCGCCTCGTCGTCGTCCCAGAATTCAGCAACGAACTGCACAAGGACTTCCTTCTTGCCAAGTTCCAGCCCCCGCGCCTCGCCGAGCTCCAGTCCCCGCGCCTCGCCGAGTTCCCGACCCCGCGCCTCGCCGAGTTCCCGACCCCGTGCCTCGCCGAGTTCCAGACCCCGTGCCTCGCCTTCCTTTTCCTTGGCCGCAATGATGTTGCCGAATGTGTTCATGATCACCTCCGCCTCTTCAATGTAGATGATTTTACGCAACTCGCGGCGCAGGTCGGGTTGGTCCTGGAGCAGATCGTCGAACGCCGCCTTGAACCAGGCCCCGTAGGCCTCGCGCAGGGTGGCGGGCAACCGCAGGACCCGGGGGATGATCCACTCTCGCAGCAACGGCAGAATCTGCTCCGCAGCCGCGTGCGACCCCCGCCGGATGGCGGCCTGGATGCGCGCCAGGGCAACAATGCCGGTTACCAGGCTCTGCGGAGAGAGTGGATAGTCGGTGACCGGGAACACAGGCACCGCGTAGTCGTGGATGTCCAGGAGGGGCCCCTCCTGAAAGCCGTAACCGTGGGCACCGGGCCTGGATTGCACAGGCTGCCGCCAGGCGCCGAAGTGCCGCGGGCCGGTGCTGATCACCAGACCGAACACCTCCAGCCCCGGTTGGCGTTGCAGCAGCCCGTCGGCGTACCTGAACATGCGCCGGGTCATGCGGGAGTCGCGTTGCGACTGGAACTCCAGGTGCAGGAAGACGCGGTCCCCGTCTTGGCCTTTGTGCGCCAAGGTCCAGACGATGTCCCGGTGCA
Source organism: Anaerolineales bacterium (assembly GCA_034428255.1). Classification (GTDB taxonomy): domain Bacteria; phylum Chloroflexota; class Anaerolineae; order Caldilineales; family Caldilineaceae; genus Bin34. Next base: position 3,841 of record DAOUIC010000007.1, on the reverse strand, counting down.
CCTCCTCGTGGTGGGGCGGACTGGTCGCGTCGGCGGTCACCGTGGAGGCGCTGACCAGTTCCAGGGGTTCGAAGCCCTGCAGATCGGGGAACAGATCGGCGGCATGGAAGTCGAGCAGGTCCCGCACCACGTCCCTTTCGGCGAAGAGGGACTTCAGTGTCCGGTCGTAGGAAAACGGAATCCCTGTCGATTGGGGTGGAGACAATGCGAACCTCCCGCTGCTGCGGCGGCTGTTCCAACGGCCCTGAACTCTCTCAAACCTGTTGGTACACCAGTTTGAAGGACAGCACGCCACCCGACGAAAAGCGAAGTTGGCCGATGCCTGTATCCCTGCCGGCCAGCGACATGCACAGTGATCGCGAACCACCCGGTAGCAGTACATCTGCACCAGGGACCATAGTGTCTGTCCGACCAAGGATCGGCTTGAAGTCGTTCGGTTCCGGGGCCATCAGGCTCTTCCGGCAGGCGAGCCCTATTCACGGCCCGTTGCACTGTCCGCTTACCGAAGGCAGGCAATGCCGCCGGGCAGGCAGAGCCTTACCTGCCCGGCGAAAGCAGTCCTGGGACGTTCTACACTCGCTCCGCGCCTGCGGCGGCCGCAAACAGTTCGACCGCATCCGCCTTCTGCGCCTCGAAACGCAGCTTGTAGTTGCCCTCGGCCTCGGGATCGTGGTCGATCACGACATGGTCCCCGGCACTGAACATACCCGTCAGCAGGCCCTTGCTCAATTCGTTTTCGACCGACTTCTGGAGCACGCGGCGCAGCGGTCGCGCCCCGTAGGCAGGGTCGAAGCCGATCTCGGCCAGATAGTCCACGGCTGCCTCCGTCAGTTCCGCCGACAGGCCGATCTCGTTGGCCCGGTGGACCAGGTCGGACATGAGGATGTGCACGATCTGCTTGATGTCGTCCATGTCCAGGCCGCGGAAGACGATGACCTCGTCGATCCGGTTCAGGAACTCCGGCTGGAACATGCGCTTCAGCTGGCTGCTGTACTCGCCCTTGACCTCTTCCTCGTTGAGCACCGGCGTGGCAAACCCCACCTTGCCCTTGCTGATCACGTCCGCACCCAGGTTGCTGGTCATGATGATGATCGAACTGCGGAAGTCCACGCGGCGACCCTGGCCGTCCGTCAGGTGGCCGTCGTCCATGATTTGCAGCAGGCTGTTCCACACGTCCGGGTGGGCCTTCTCGATTTCATCGAAGAGGATGGTGCGGTAGGGGCGGCGGCGAACCTGCTCGGTCAGCTGCCCGGCCTGGTCGTAGCCGACGTATCCGGGCGGGGCGCCGAACAGGCGGCTGATGGAGTGCCGCTCCGTGTACTCGCTCATGTCCACGCGGATCAGGGCGTCCTCGTCGTCGAACATCTGCACCGCCAGTTCGCGGGCCAGTTCCGACTTGCCGACGCCGGTCGGTCCCAGGAACAGGAACACGCCGATGGGCCGGCGCGGGTCGTTGAGGCCGCTGCGCGCCCGGCGCAGGGAGTCGGCCACGGCCCCGATTGCCTCTTCCTGGCCGACGATCCGCTTCCGGATCTCGGCTTCCAGGTTCAGAAGCCGTTCCGTCTCGCTTTCCATCAGATTGCGCACCGGGATCCCGGTCCAGGCCTGGACCACCTCGGCGATGTCGGATTCCTCCACCACCTCGTCCAGTTCGGCTTCCTTGCGCCAAGCCGCGTAACGTTCGTTGTAGTCCGCCTCGAGGCGCGAACGCGCGATTTTGTGATCCGCGGCCGCTTCGTAGTTGCGTTCGCTCCAGGCCTTCTCCTCCAGATTCAGGAGATTGTCGATGTCCGCCTTGGCCTTCTTGAGTTCATTGGGCTGCAGATGCAGGGCCACCCGCAGCTTGGCCGCCGCCTCGTCAATCAGGTCGATGGCCTTGTCCGGCAGCTGGCGGTCCTGGATGTAGCGCTGGCTCAGCTTCACCGCCGCGTCGAGCGAGTCGTCCGTGTACTGCACGCCGTGATGGTCGGCATACCGGTCGCGTACCCCGTGCAGAATTTCCACGGCTTCCTCGTAGTTGGGTTCGTCCACGAACACGGAGGCGAACCGGCGCTCCAGGGCGCTGTCCTTCTCGATGTTCTCCCGGTACTCGTCCAGGGTGGTGGCACCGATGAACTGGAGTTCGCCGCGCGCCAGGGGCGGCTTCAGCATGTTGCTGGCATCCAGCGAGCCGGCCGCATTGCCTGCGCCCACGACCGTGTGCAGTTCGTCGATGAACAGGATGATTTCACCCTTGCTTTCAATGACTTCGTCCAGGGAACCCTTCAGTCGTTCCTCGAACTCGCCGCGGAAGCGGGTGCCGGCCACCATGGAGCCCAGGTCCAGGGACATGACCCGCTTGTCGAGAAGCGGTTCGGGCACATCGCGGTTCACAATGGCCTGGGCCAGCCCCTCCACAATGGCGGTCTTGCCCACGCCGGCCTCGCCAATCAGTACCGGGTTGTTCTTGGTCCGGCGCGAGAGGATTTGCAACACGCGCAGGATTTCCTGATCCCGGCCAATTACCGGATCGGTCTTGCCCTCCTCCGCCAGCTGGGTCAGGTCGGTGCTGTACTGGGAGAGGAACTTGAATTTGTTGCGGGGGACCGCCCCGCTCTCGATGTCGGCCTCCTCGGCTTCCTGGGCTTCGTCCATGCGCGCCTTGCTGGCTCCAGCCCGGGTGAGAATGGCGGACGCGTCGCTTTGGCCGACGTGCACGATGGCCTGCAGGAAATGGGATGTCGTGACCTCGCCGTCGCCACCCAGTTCCTTGGCCTTGCTCAGCACCCTTTGGAGTTGCGGGGTCAACTGCAACTGGATTTGGCCGGCGCCACCGAACGAGCCAAAGGAACCCTTGGCCCGGCGTTCCAGTGCGATCTCAACCTCGTTGGCCAACTGCCGCGCGTCCAGTTCCATGCGCTTCAGCAGGCGCAGGGCCGACGTGTCCGACTGTGAAAGAAGGGCCAACAGCAGGTGCTCCGCATCCACCTGCACATGCTTGTAGCGCGGCAGCAGTTCAATCGCGGCCCGGGCCGCGTCCTGTGCATTTTGGCTGAAGGCCTGAAAGTTCATACTCATCTGAAGTTACCTATGCGACTTGGTTCGTCTGGCTCTGTGTATGGTGTCGGTGAAAGATTTGGCGGCCGTATCGCAACCCATTCTGTTTTGTGTACAACGAAGTCCGAGGTCTTGCGTTGATGGCGTTGTGACACTTCAGGGAATTTCCGTTGGTGCCAACGGTGCAGCGTGGTGTTTTTTGACACTCTCCAATTTGGTCCGGCCGGCAACTTGTGCCTGTCCGAAAGGCAGGGGGAGTGTATACAAAGGCGGCAGGCGGCAGGGCGAAAAACAGGGGCTCTAACCCAGCTCTAATAGACATCGCGCGCGGTCATCCGTCCGATCCCGCGACGTGTGGGGAACGCCCATGCGGCGCATCGCGGATACGTCCCTAAAGCATCCGCGGCGGCACCCATGGATTCAGCATCGACAGCAGCGTGAACGAGGCACGGCGCCTACTGGGCCTGGACCGCGTGTTCAAGGAAAGATGCCTGAAGCTGCCCGATCCGGGCGTGTCCAAGACCAACCGCTACGCCCAAAGCGGCCAGGTCATGCCGGATGTCTTCATCCAGGAACACCCCCGTCCCGGCGACAACCGGCACGAAGTCGTCTACGCCCCGAACAACCCCATCCTGCTCGTGCTGGAGGTGCTGTCCCGGTCCACCTTCCGCTACGACCTCGGTCCCAAGGTTGAGATCCACCGAACCATGGGCGTGCGGAAATACTTTCGCTGCACCGCTGCCACGCATCACCCCGCACGCGTCCGCACAGGACGGCGAGCCGGGACAGACGGTCCTACTTGGCC
>DAOUIC010000006.1:0-1985 GCA_034428255.1 Anaerolineales bacterium | reverse complement strand
CCGACGTTTGGAGGTACTCGACCGGAATGTTGGGAATGTCCGCCTTGTCGATCAACGGCAGCTGATCGACGATCTCCGGATTGACCACGGTCTCGGCCAGGATGAAGAAGGTGTCCTCCATCTGCAGCCAGATCTGATCACCGTCCGCCACCCGCCTGACCAGGATCACGCCGCTGTCCGCCTCCCGCGGCGGATCAATGGTTTCCGCTGCGACGTCGGGCCACAGGTACACCTGGGCGGTGGTCGCCAGGAATACATAGCCTGGCACCGGCGTGGAGGTGGGAGTGGGCGGCACCGGTGTCGGTTCCGCGGGTTCCTCCACGGCCTGTGCCGGGATTTCAGTGGCGGTGGGCACGGCCGTCGCCACGCTCTCCTCCGGCTCCGGCGTGATGGCCTGGACACCTTCGATCCCGCCTTGGCTGGTCAAGTTGTCAAGCCAGGCCGGACGCACCACGACCAGGGCCACGATGCCGACGCCCACCAGGACCATGAGCACCATGAGCAGCATCTGGCCCAGGCCCTGACCGGGGGCTTCGGTCTCCGCCAGGGCCTCCGCAATCTCCGCGTCCGGATCCTCCGTGTCCGGTTCCGCCGGTGCATCCCGGGCATCGACCATGTCCGGCTCCGTGTCCGGTTCCACTCCCTTGGTTCCATCCTCCGGCAGGGGTTCCGGTTCCCACTCGGGCTCGGGCGGCGGCGGTTCGGGCAGGTGCCTGGAGGCCACGTCGACCGTCAGATCGCCTTTGTCTTCCGGTTCGGTCGCGGGTTGACGCTTGATGGGTTCGGCCGGCTCGCTGTCCGGGAAGAGGCCCGCGTCCCGTCCCCCGTCCGGCTGCGGCTCGGCCGCAGCCGGCGTCTCCGTGTCCGTTTTCTCCCGGTCGGCGCCACTCGGGATCTTGGGCAGCGGGTTGCGACGCGTATTCACAGGTGTGATGCCCACCAGTTCCCCCAACTGCGCCAGTCTCTGGGCATCCGCCGTTTCGGCTGTCGTGGACCCTGTCTCCCCCATGCGCAGCAGCTCGCGTATCACCATCACCATGGTGGCAAGGCAGACGCAACAACGTATGCGGTCCTGGCTGGCGTCCAGGATGTAGCGTCCAACCAACTCCTCGCTGGCCAGGGTTTCCAGCAGCTCGACCTCCGTGGTCACGGCTTCGCGGAAGGAGGCGCCGCCCAGCATCTCCATGCGTTCGCCGATGGCCAGTAACGTGACCGTGGTCAGGTCCTGCAGGTTGGCGAACCCGCCGCTGACGGACGCAAATGGGGTGAGCCCGCCGGAGCCTGCCGCGAGGCGGTCGGCCAGATCCTGGATTTCGTCCGCCACATCCCGCAGACTGAAGAAATCGGCCAGTTCCCTGAGGCGCTCCAGGTCGCACAGCGTGGTCTCGAGGGTCGGCGCGTAGGCGCGGGTTGGCAGGAGCAGGTGCAGCTGGAGGGCCCAGTGGGCCAGGAGGAACGTACGGGAATCGTGGCCGTAGTAGCTGTCAATCTCCGAGATGATGGCCTGCAGACGCACGGTGCGGTCCTCGTCCGGGCGCGACTGATCCTCGCTGGTGAGCAACAGTGAACTGAGACCGTTCTCCAAGGCGGTCAGGCCTTGCAGGACGAGACCGGCCAGATTGTCTGTTTCGTTCATGGCATCAAGTGGAACCCGCGGACGCACGGGGACATCTTGGGAGAGGCACGGGAGGACTGAAGACCTGTCGGAATGACGGTACCAATGAGAATCCTATATTACAAGGTGGCATTAACCGGCGGTGTCTCAAGGAGCGGCACTGTTTCACTTTCGTTGACAGTGGCATCTGGCCACTGTCAACGGGTCGGTTCCTTGCGTTCCATAGCGTCCTGTACCGACTGTGTTGATGCCATTCACATTAACCTAGATCTTTCAGTCATTTTTGTTATGTCTAATGTCATGATAGATTATTCGTGTACAATCACTTGTCACTAAATTGATAATTTTTATTAGCTGAGTGATTACCCAT
>DAOUIC010000005.1:0-2401 GCA_034428255.1 Anaerolineales bacterium | reverse complement strand
TCGAGGTCCGAATGCCGGCGCAAGGACTGCATGACCGCCTGCGGACTCACCCGGCCTGCGGCCGTGGCCTCGGGAGCCGGTACCGTCCGATCCCTTCTGAAGGTGTGGAAGTCGGTATCGATCCACCCCGTTGCCGGCTCCGCGGCCTGGGCCAGGGCTCCGAGATGTCCCGCGACGTCCCCCGTGAGTTCCACATCGGCCGGCAGGGACGGATCCACATTGGGCCACTCCGCAACCCACACCAGGACGCCGTCGAACTCCCACGGCAAAACCAGTTCCACAACATCGAACCCGACGGCGATCACCAGGTCCGCCTGCTCCAGAAGCTCGTAAACCGGATCGGTCCGGGTCAATCCAATGACGCCCGCGGCCAGCGGATGGCTGTCCGGCACGATGCCCTTGGCCTTGGGGGTTGCCACAATGGGGGCATTCAAAGAGTCGGCCACGGCCTGGACCGATGCCCGTAGGGACGCGTCCCGCGCGCCAAGCCCGACAACCACCACGGGCCGGTGGGTGCGCGCCAAGAGGGCCAGTGCCTTCTCCACACCTTCCTTGTCCGGTTCCGGCCAAGCCGGAGGCCGAGGATCGGGGACGATCCCGTCGCCGGCGGCCGCCAAACCGGCCACTTCGTTGGAAATCTGCACGTAGACGGGGCCGGGCCTGCCCTCAGCAGCCAGGGAACACACGTCGCGCACGGAATGGACATTGTCCGGCTCCACCTTGATGTGCGCCTTGACCATCGGAGCCATCAGGTGTTCCTGGTCCAACACCTGGTGGGTGTGCATGGGCCCGGATGCCTCCGCGGTGCAGGCACTGATCACCACCACACCGGCCCGGTCAAGCCACAGATGCCCCACGCCGGCTGCGGCATGGGTAATGCCGGGCCCCAGCGTGGTCAGGCAGGCCTGAAGTTCCCCGGTCAGGGTCCAGCGCGCGGACGCTGCATAGGCGGCGCTGGATTCGTTGCGCACCAGCACGAATTCGATGCCCTGGCACTGGAGGGCGTCCAGGATCCGAACATTCTCCCCGCCCGGCAAACCGAACACCGTGCGCACACCGAGATCGTGCAGTGAACAAGCCAGAACTTCAGCACACGTGGGCATGGGATTCTCCTTAAGCAACAGAGGCTCCCGAGGAGCCCCTGTACCGATCTGTTCAAACTCCTGGCGGGAATCCGGCATTCGGATCAGGCGGCGTGAACCTCGTCCACGGACTCGGCCAGGATCTCGGCGATCCGGTCCAGTTCCGCGTCGGTGGAAATCAGCGGCGGAGACATGACAATCAGGTTGCCGACCACGCGGGGCATGAACCCCTTTTCGATGCAGGCACTCTTCACGGCCTCGGCGGTGCCGGCCTCCGTCCGCGACTCCTTGTCCTCAACCAGCTCCACGGCCAGCATTAACCCCTTGCCGCGCACCTCACCCACATTGTCATGCTCCTCCAGGTGCCTGAGCGCACCCAGGAGGTAGGTGCCGGCATGCCGGGCCTTCTTGTGATATTCGCCGGCCTGCAGGATGTCCAGGTTGGCCAGGGCCACGGCACAGCACGTCGGGTGGCCGGAATAGGTGTAGGCGTGGAACCAGCGATCCTCGAACGGACAGGTGTCCATCACGTCCTTGATCCGGTCGTGCACCTGGATGCCGCCCAGCGGCAGGTAGCCGCTGGTGATGGCCTTGGCGAAGGTCATCAGGTCCGGCTGGACGCCCCAGTGGTGCAGACCGAACCATTCGCCCGTCCGCCCCCAGCCCGTGATCACCTCGTCCGAAATCAACAGGACGTTGTGCTCGTCGCAGATCTCCCGGATGCGCGGGAAGTAGTCGTCCGGGGGCACGATCACGCCGCCGGCGCCCATTACAGGCTCGGCGATGAACGCGCCGACGTTGTCCGCGCCCAGCTCCTCGATCTTCTCCTCCAGCTCGCGGGCCGCCGCCAACCCCACGGTCTCTCCCGCGCGCACTTCGCCGGCGAACCGGTAGGTGTAGGGTGGATTGATATGGGTAAACCCCGGCATCACGGGCTCAAAGTGCTTCCAGTAGCCGGGGATGCCGGTGGCGCTGAGCGCCGCCAGAGTCACGCCGTGGTAACCCCGCAGACGCGAAATGATCGTCGTCTTGTTGGGCTTGCCCATCTGCTTCCAATACCAGCGCACCGTCTTGAACGCACTCTCGGTCGACTCGGCTCCGCCCGACGTGAAGAAGGTCGAGTTGAGATCCGGGTAGGCAAACCCGGCGAGGCGGTCGGCAAGCTCAATCGTGGTGGCGCACCCGGTACCGGAATAATTGGACATGTAGGCCACGCTCATCATCTGCCGGTGTGCAGCCTCCGCCAACTCCGGCCGGCCGTGACCCAGGTTTACGTTCCAGAGGCCCGACATGCCGTCGATCACCTTGTGGCCGTCCAC
>DAOUIC010000004.1:0-6847 GCA_034428255.1 Anaerolineales bacterium | reverse complement strand
CAACGCAATCTGACCGCCGACGAAGGGGGCTTGGCTCCGCCCTTTAAGAGCACCCACGAAATGCTGGCCAAGGCTGACGTCTGTTGTCGAACCGCCGGATTGGAACCGGGGATCGACTACAAACTGGCCATTGATGCCGCCGCCAGCCATTTCCATGAGGGCGGCCGTTATCAAGTGGACGGCAAGGACCTGTCCTCCGGGGAGTTGGTCTCTCTGTATCGAATCTGGTGCCGGGACTACCCAATGCACAGCATTGAGGATGGGTTGGCCGAGGACGATTGGACCGGTTGGCAGGAACTGTGCGCGGAACTCGGCGATTCCACCATCGTCCTGGGGGACGATCTGCTGTGCACCAACCCGAACCGTATCAGGCGGGCTGCGGGGTCGGCCTGTGCCAATGCCCTTTTGCTGAAAGTCAACCAAATCGGAACGCTCAGCGAAGCGCGGGATGCCCTTGAACTGGCGCGCGGCCATGGTTGGCACGTGGTTGTGTCGGCCCGCAGCGGCGAGACCGAGGACGATTGGCTGGCCGATCTGGCGGTGGGTTGGCAGGCGGATAACATCAAAGTCGGTTCCATCACCCAGTCGGAACGACTGGCCAAATACAACCGCCTGCTTTACCTGGGCAGCCGCGAACCATTTGGTTCTAAAGCGGGACGCTTGGCCTGACAAAGGCCGGTGCGGCCCGGCGGTCGGATACCCCGGGGACAGGCGTATAATCCCACGCGCCTTACCCGCGCGACACGATCGATTTCGGCGCAGCGAATTGACGCACCGGACGATGCTGCCATCTGCCAACCCATGGACCCTTGCCCATGCCTGCCATTGCTCCTTCGGACCTCAACGACCTTGTAACCGGAATTCTGCATGGATCGGGACTGCCCGAGGATCAAGCCCGGCGCACGGCCGGCCATCTGGTTGAATCGAACTTGATGGGGCACGACTCGCACGGGGTGCTGCGGGTTCCCGGATATGCCGAACAGATTGAAAAGGGCAGCATCAAGGCTCTTGGTTCCCACATTGTGGAACGGGATTCGCCGGCGACGGCGGTCGTGGATGCCGACGGCAGCATCGGCATTCTCATGGCCTACGAAGCGATGGAAATGGCAACCCGGAAGGCCCAAGCGGTCGGTGTTGGAGTTGTGACCGTGCGCAGGGCCAGCCATATTGGGCGGTTGGGTGCATTTCCCCCATTGGCTGCCGCCCAGCACTGCATTGGCATCATCATGCTTAATGGCGGAGCCCGTTTCGCGGCCCCCTTTGGAGGCACGGACCGTCGGCTTCCTCCCAATCCCTTGGCCATCAGCGTCCCCACCGATACGAACGATCCCATGATGCTGGACATCACCACCAGCATGGTTGCAGGCGGCAAGCTGGAAGTTCTAACGGCGCGCAATCAGGAGGCACCGGAGGGTTGGCTCGTTGATGGTGACGGCAACACCGTCACCGATCCTGCGCTCTTGCGCACACCCCACGCTGCCATGCTGCCTTTGGGCGGTGCCTTGGGACACAAGGGATACGGCCTGTCCATGATGATCGATGTCATGGCAGGGGCGCTGTCCAGGGCGGGATGCAGCCGGGAAAACCCCACCCGTGGCGCCAGCGGATTCCTATGCATGGCCTTGCAAATTGAAGCCTTCGTCGACATGGATGAATACCGTACCGAAGTGCGTCATCTGATCGATTGGATCAAGTCCTCCCGCCTGATGCCGGGAACGGATCAAATCTACCTGCCTGGAGAGATTGAGCAGCAGCGCATCAGGGAACGGACTGCCAGCGGGATTCCGATCGAGGACGCGACCTGGAATCGCATTGTGGAATCGGCGTCGAAATACGAAATACCGGTTCCTGCCTAATTCAGTGCCCGGAGGCAACCATGGACGGCAACGGTCGTTTTGAACGAATTTTCAGATCCCCCTACGCTGTGCCCAACGGCATTGCAGCCTGTCCTGACGGCGTTTGGGTTGTGGATCAGATCACGGACCGGGTGGCCCTGGTCAGCCTGGACGAACCCAACGAATACCAGGTAACCCATTTCCTGAAGGACTACCCCAGCGCTTCATCGAACACCAGCGGCCTGAGCTGGCACGACGGCGATCTCTGGCTGGCAGCCAACGGGAGTTCGGACCTGTGGCGGCCATCCCGTGAACAGGATGCGCGGAAAGGGGCCGGCGAGGTATTGAGGATGGATACCAACACCGGAGAACTGACGGAACGGCGTCTGCTGCCCGGCGGCGGCGGCACGCATGGTATTGAGATTGACTGCCGGGACCCGAACTACATTTGGCTGAGCACCTTGGCCAGGCAGACTCTCAGCCGGGTTCGCATAGCGGACTGGAGTGTCACCGCAACCATTCCTCTCCAGCACGATCGGTCGCATGGCCTGGTCAGCACCGAGAAAGCGCTTTGGATCGTCTACACCAACGAACGGACCATCGTCGAGACGGATCCAGATTCCGGCGAGCCCGGTCGGACCATCAACATTCCCGACGACATGCCGCAACCGCACGGCATGACCCGGCAAGGTGGCGACTTTCTGTACTGCGACGCGACCAGCGGTTGGATTGTGAGAGTCCACGACGTTGTCGACGGCTAACGCCAACGGTACGTCGCGTACTGCCCTACGACATCCAGCAGTTCGATAATGCAACTTCCGGAGCTCGCCCCGGGAGGAATTTCCGATGTGCCGACACGGCACGGGGACGGTCAGCATGCCAGGAACGTTCCAGACTTTCGTGCCCCAATGGCAACACCCTCAAAGGGGCTCGGGTCCGCCAACGCCATGACCCAACAACTATCTGCATCCGGGTGGGATGCGGATCCCGGAAACCAGTGTCGGGTCGGGTGCGGGGCATGCTGCATCGCCATTAGCATTAGCACCACAATTCCCGGTATGTCCGGACCCAAACCGGCAGGGGTGCGTTGCATTCAACTGACCAGCGACAACCGCTGCCAGTTGTACGGCAAACCCGAACGGCCCGACGTGTGCCGCGTGTTTGAGCCGTCAGTCGAGATTTGTGGTCGCACCAACGACGAGGCGATGCGCAACCTGATTGAACTGGAAGCACTAACCGCTTCGTGACACGCCTTCGGGATTGCGAAGCCGTTGGCCAGACTACCGAACGAGCAACCACTTCCAACCCCAAATTGTCGGTACGACGTCAGGCCGAGACCAATACTGGATTAGTCCTTTATGTCAACCACGCGGACGGTTCTTCCAGGAGCTGTGCCAAGGAGGATCGCCCGTATGCGCTGCTGACGGCCAAGCAGGAGGCCTTGGAGGCCGTGCTGCAGAACCTGGCAGACTGATTGGCTCGGGTATGCCGCCTATACGGCCGGGACTGGAACCGGGAAGCCTTGACAGCTTTTGCCCACGGATACTCAAGCCGCATTGCAAGGCGTTACCAACTTCAAAACGTATCAGGACTGTGAGCGCCCAAGACTCCTCGGACCATTCCTGAGGGATCTGAACAAGGGTGGAGCAGGAGTGAACGTCAGCCCTTTTGCACCCAGCCGCCGTCCACGTTCAGCACCTGGCCCGTCACATTGACGGCCCGGCACAGGTACAAAGCAGCCTCTGCAATGTCTTCCACCGTTTGCGGTCTACGGAGCGGCACATTGGCATCCAGTTTCTCCTGCATCCAAGTGGCATAGTCCGGACGCTGCGCGGCACCGAATCGGGCCACGTTGGCCCGATAAACTCGTTCCTGCATGGGTGTGTCCACGATTCCGGGAGCGATCAGATTGCAGCGGACCCCGTGTTCCGCCATGTCCATGGCCATGACCTGTCCGAAATTGATCAGCGCGGCCTTGGCGGCACTGTAGGGAGGATCGTTGCGGGCACCGAACTGCCCGGACACCGAAGCCAGCAGCACGAAGCTCCCGTCGCCGCGTTGCACCATGGGTTCGACGAAGGCGTGGGCCACGTGCACGGCACCCAGGGTATTGACCTCGAAAATCCCCTTCCAGTCCGATGGGGCCAGCCGCCAAAAAGGGAACCCCGACTTGCCGGAACCCAATCCCACCGCATAGAGGACATGGTGGACTGGTGCCTGCCCCTCGCATTTCGCAGCCACGGCTTGCACTGCGTCCCAGTCCGTGGCATCGGCCCTCAAGCTGTGGCACTTCAGTTCCGCCGCCACCGTTCCGACCTGCTGATCGCGGTCCACCAGGGTCAACTCCGCGCCGGCGTCGTGCAGAGCCCTGGCAATGGCGGCACCAATCCCCCTCCCTGCTCCGAACACCACGGCATGGCGGTTGGCTATCTGCGACATGTTTGCGCTTTCCCGCAGTGTCCTGGTACTGACTTCAGCCGGATTCGATGAGGTAGCCGGCGGCGGAAACCCGTCGGTGGAGTTCGACCAACTCCGGGTCGTCCCCAACATCGACCATGGCGGTGGTCACCCCCGGCATGAGAACGGGCAGAGTGCCCCTGCGGAAGAACGCCCAAACGGCCGACGAGTTATGGGAATTGTTCGCGAAATGCACCGTGAGTCCATCCGGTTGACAATAGGTAACGATGCGCGGCGGAAGGTCAATTTCGTCGCCGCGTGCCTTGAATCTGGACAGTGCTTCTCGGTCAAGATCCACACCAAGTCCCGGTCCGTCCGGCACGGTCACGAGTCCATGTCGCACTTCAAGCGGATCCGACAAGAGATCGTGTTCGTATATGCCGGTGCATGTGATGGCGGGCCACTGGGCGTGGGAAAGCACCGAACCGATGTGCGCCGCCAAGGCAGCAGTTAGGCCGGTGCCCACCATTTGCAGGAAGAAGGGCTGTCCATATGCCGCGGCCGCGTGTCCGCCGCGCATCACAGCGGAAACCCCACCCGCCATGACGTATCCGTCACATCCGCCGTGGTCAATTCGGAGCGCAAGTTCGTCCGAGTAGTGATGGGCTACCGGACACGTAATGGCGTCGCGAATGGCCTTGTTGCCGTTGGAGTCAGCAGCTGGGATTGGCCCCTCCACGAGCGCCATTTTCGGGAACCGGTCCTCCAAATGCCTCAGCACCGGGATAGCGCGGGGCGCGGACAACAGGAAGTCGTTCCAGTCCGTATCGATTTCAAACGTGTCCGGCGTGGAGTCGCTGATGAGGTCGAGGGTTTCGACCACGTCGAACCAGGGCCGCGTCTTGATCTTCATGCTGGTGTAGCCGTGTTCGAGCGCCCACAACGCCTCCTGCCGATACAGATCAGGCGGCATGTCGTGGCCCCAGTGGGACACGGGACAATGAGTTCTGCAGGGTTCGCCCAGCAATCGGGCGACAGGTACTCCTGCTTCCTTGCCTGCGGCATCCAACAATGCCATCTGCAGTCCGGCACCCAGCCGGTCCTGCCACATGAGTTCGAACGGGTTGCCGCCGATCACGGCATGATGGTCAACGGAACGGCCCCACGTGTAGTTCTGGATCGTCTCACCCGTGCCGATGATCCCGGACTCCAGTTCAACGATCGTCACTTCGACTTCGGACCAGGCGTGGATCAGTGCCCTCTCCATCTCCCGGCGGATGGCTTGCCGGGTGGGTACCCACAACAGGTGAGTCTCAACGGAGGCGATGCGCGATTGGTTCATGGGAAAGTGTCGGCGTGGACGTAAGGTCCAGGCGGGAACTGCCGGATATTCGGTGAGGCCGGTACGCAACGGTGCAGTGTTCTGCCTGGCACCGAGATTCTACTCAAACCAAGACGGCTTCCGGCGGCAGCCCTTCCGTTCGCAATTGAACGTCACCTGGCGGTCCAGCCGCCATCCATGACCTGCGTGGATCCTGTGATGGATCGCGCATCCGGTCCCACTAGGAACAGTGCCATCCGGGCCACTTCCTTCGGTTCCACCAAGCGTTTGACCGCGGCCGGTTCCAGTATGACCCGTTCGACCACCTCCGACTCCGGAATGCCGCGGATATGCGCCAGATCCGCGATCTGGTTTCGGACTAAGGCCGTGTTGACGTATCCGGGACAAATGGCATTGACCGTGACACCGTAGGCGGCCACTTCCAGCGCCACCGTCTTGGTCAAACCCACCAGACCGTGCTTGGCTGCGATATACGCGCCCTTGAACGGACTGGCAATCAGTCCGTGGACGGAGGCAATGTTGATAACGCGGCCCCATCCCTGTTGCTTCATGCCTGGCAGAACCGCCTTCATCAACTGAAAGGGGGCCGTTAGCATGACTTGGATGATCCTGGACCACATGTCGTCGGGAAACTCATCAATGGCACTCACGTGTTGCAGACCGGCGTTGTTGATCAGGATGTCAATGGGGCCGAAATCCGCAATCACCCGGGAGCCCAGGTTGCGCACCGCGTCCATGTCGGACAAGTCGGCCTCGACAAACGAAGCGCCGATGGCCTCCGCCACTGCCTCCGCTGAGGGATCGATGTCGGTCACGATGACCCTTCCGGACTTGGCGGCGAAGGCCGTAGCCACCGCTTCGCCGATCCCGCGGCCCGCACCGGTCACCAGCACCGTGGTGTCGTTCGCAATGGTCATGGATTCCGGTTCTCCTGCCTGACGGTCACAGGGAACCGAGGTTTACATTCGAAACGGGGCAGTCGTCCGGATCCGTCGGCCGACCGGACATCCTGATTGGGCCGTGCGGTTGCCAAGTCAGCGAGACTGGCCGGGCTGGCCGCATGGTTCCGCGCGAAAAAATGGCAACGGGTTCGCGGGCGGAAACGGTCCATGTGCCCGCCTGCAGGCAGGCCAGCAGCACCGTCAACACCTCCATATAGGCAAGGTTCATGCCGGGGCAGCGACGGGGACCGCCGCCAAACGGAATGAAGGCGTACCCCGCGTCCTTGGCTGCAGCCGGGTCCAGGAAGCGCTCCGGATCGAACACATCCGGA
>DAOUIC010000003.1:0-24428 GCA_034428255.1 Anaerolineales bacterium | reverse complement strand
CGTTCCATGACCCTGTGGATTGGGGCCAGGGAGTCCGGGCTGAAGTGGGTGTGCAGGTGCAGGTCAACTTTCATGACGTGATGCGTTGGGGAGCCAGGGCTCGGACAGCCCAGCCAGGGTCCTTGACCAGTGCAGCAGATCGGAGTCCCGGCCGAAACCGGCAGCCACCTGAACACCGACCGGCAGTTGCATTCCAGGGATCCGGTCGTCCAGGGCGACGGGAAACGTCGCTACCGGAACACCGGCATGCGTCCAGGGAAGGTTCATGATCGGATCACCGGTATAGGCGAGGCCAGCCGGCGCCACGTCCGGAGCCGCCGGGCTGATCAGCAGGTCCACCCCCGCTGCCACCATGGCATCGCGCAGTTCCGCCTGGATTGCAGCCCTGTTGGCCAGACAGGCCGCGTAACGGTGGTTGTCAACGTGCATTCCGTCCTCGATCAAGGCCGCCGTGCGCGGCCGGTACAGGTGCGAGAAGTCGACGAACAGCCGCTGATGCCGATCAGCCAAATCGCGGGCAGTCAGGTCCCTGTGCATGTTGTTGTGTTGCTCGATGTCCAGCAGGGTCGCAACTTCTCGAACTTGGAATCCCGCCTGTTCCATTCGCTCGCACCATGCGGACACTTGGCCGCGCATGTATCCCGATGCCTGTTGTGCATAGGGGCCGGTTACCAGACCCAGCACCGGAGACTTTGACGATGGGGGAGCCATCGCCACAATTGACAGGGCATTGGCCGCGGCCAGCATGTCTTCCCAGGTGCGGCTGAACAAGCCTACGTGGTCGACGGTCCGGGAAAACACGAGCAGGCCGTCGCGACGGATGGTGCCCAGCGTGGGCTTGTAGCCGGGAACTCCGCAAAAGGCGGCTGGCCGGATCACGGAACCAACCGTTTGGGTCCCGAGTGCAATATCGAAAAACCCGGCGGCGACACCCGCGGCCGAGCCGCTGCTGGAGCCTCCAGGGGTCCTGGACGCGTGCCAGGGATTCGTTGTGGGGCCCGGCTCGAAGTAGGCGAATTCGGTGGTGACGGTCTTGGCCGCAATCATGGCTCCGGCCCGAACCAGCCGTCTCACAGCATTGCCGGTCGATCCTGACAGGGCCTCAACGGGCAGAGATGTGCCGCCCCGGGTGGGGAGACCGTCTGCATGGAAAATGTCCTTGATGCCGGCCAGCATCCCCCTCAATGGTCCCGCAGGCAGGTCGTTGAGGCGGGATCGATGTGGGTTCCAATCGGAAACCAGGGCCTGTACCACCGGTTCGCGGGCGGCAACCCACGCGGCCTGGCGCACCATCCAAGCCGAGGCCTTCGCCGCGCTTGGCCAACCCTGCCCCCTGGCTGGGCGTTGGGGATCAAACAGGGGCGATCCCGACCAGGGCGGGGGCGCGGCGGATACCATGTGTCGTTCAGATGCCTCTAGAGAACAGTCCGCGCGCGGAAACGCACGGCACCGCTGGTCTCGGCCTTGTCCAACGCCTCCGCCGACCCCATGACCACCGTATTGGAAGTTGTCCCCGCCTCCTGCAGGAATCCGGCCAAGGTGCGCACATGCTCCGGACGCGTCTCCAAGATCTCCGCCCGGCGTTGCTGCCGCATGTCGCGCGTGCTGCCTGTAAGGAACCTGGCCAACGCCGTTTGGCCCTGGGCTCTGGGCTGCAGGTCCCGATCCAACGATCCGAACGTGCCAACAATCAGTTGGATCAGATCTTGGTCACTCAGTTCCGCGGAGTCCAGGAAGCTCGGTATCGCGTCATAGACACCCAGGGTTTCGGCAACATTGGGGTCCCGGTAGGAGACGCAGGAAAACTGGCCGGTGTGGCGGTTGTATCCGGCCGAACATCCGTAGGCGCCCCCCTGTTCCCGCACATTGGCCCAAAGCCAAGAGGTGTTGATCAACCTGGCAGCCACGGCCATCGAACCATGGTGTTCGTACCCCGCTTGCCGCAAGTCGTAGGCCCGACCAACGAATTGGATCGGAGCCGGCACCACCAGCCCCTCCTCCTCGGGAAACTGCGTGCGCTGCCACCGCTGGCAGGGGCCCGAAGTGTCCGGGAGCCTTTCCAGGACCGGCCGCAACAGTTCCCTGAGCCGACTCTGATCGCTGGACGGCGCCGTCACGCTGACCAGGAGATTGTCAGCGGTGAACAATCGGGTTCGAATTTCTTCCAGTACGGCGGCCGTTCGATCCCAGTCGGCGATGAAGTTGTCAGCCTGCGTCCGCATCGACTGCAATGCTGCGATTCCGCCTGTAACTTCGTCAAACCAGTCGGCTTCGCTGTTGTTGGCCGCCAACCGGCAGCCGACAAACGAGTGGCCGGACGGGAGCAGCGATGATTCGGCATGGCTGCGCGCCTGCGTTGCCAACTGCCGGACACGGTCCCGACTATCAAGCCGGGCCGACCGCAGCATTTGTTCCAGCAGATTCACCATGTCTTCCATCTGGTGCACCAGGCACTTGCCACCTACGACCAGATGGGCGGCCGCTTCTTCGCCGTGCTCCTTGCTGTGGAGGTCGGTGGCGACTCCGATGCCTCCGGTCGTGCCGGAAATCCGACGGCTGAAGGCCACATGGTCCAATGCACCTGCTCCGGTCTGCCGCAATGCATCGGCAAACAGCTCAACGTGGTCCAACAACTCCTCGGGCAAGTGGTGCAGGTCGAACAGCAGTGAGACGTATACGATGCCGTTGGTCGCAATGTCATGTGAAAGGTACTGAACCCCGTCAAGAGGAATCTCTTCGCACGGGTACTCCCGCGTCTCCTTGTCGATGTCCGACAGATTCAGAACCGGGAGGCTCGCGAGGGCTTCCGGCGAGTCCGGTTCCGCCTGGTATTGCCTTAACCAGAGGCTGCGATCCCGGATGCCTTCCCGCTCGGAGGGGTCAAGGCACGCCTCCAGTTCGTCCAGGCGTTCCCGTTCCGCCCGGCGTTGGGCATCCTGGGCTCCCGTATCAGGCACCAAGCGCACCGTGGACCGGTGGGGGTTGTCAAGCAGGTGGATCCGCAACGGACGAGTGAGAACGTCCGGATCCCACTCAATGCGGTCCCGGGCCTGCTTCAGCGTGTCTTGGAACCCTAGGGTCGCGCTCTGCCGTTTGCCACCGTGCATCTGTCCGGACAGCATCCCGGCCATAATGGCCAGGCCTTTAGGGAAGGAGGAATTGCCGAACTCGCGGTGGGCAAAGTCCTTGGAGTTGATCACCGCCTCAATCAGGTCGTCGTCGAAGCCTGTGTCCACCAAGTTGGACAGGGTTTGCTCAATCAGGGCTGTTACCCGGTCAAACCGGTCCGATTCGACTCCCTCCAGGCCCACGGTGAACATGGGCTGGCGCAGATCGAACGAAAACCCGCCGGCCACAACCGATTCCCCCAGGCCCGAGTCGATGAGCGCCTTGTACAAGGGGGCGGACTGGCTGCCCAGCAAACAACTGGATGTGATGCCAACCAGGAAGCGTTCCAGCGGATCGTCGATTTCGGGCAGCAGCCAATTGGCCGTGATGAAGCCCTTTTCCGTCTCCTGTCCCGACTCGATCGGGGAGAAGGGCAGCTCGACCGTCCGCCGGGTGGCGGCCAGCGGGTAAAGGGGCACCCTTGTGTCGTCGGCCCGGAACCTGAAATCCTCGAAGAAGGTGTCCAGTGTTTCCAGTCGCCAACGAGGATCGTCGTCGCCATAGAAGAACAACCAAGCGTTGGATGGGTGGTAATGGCGCGCGTGAAAGTCCTTCAGGCAAGGGTAGGTCAGTTCCCTGATCTCATGGGCGACCCCGCCGGAGTCATGGGCGTAGGGATGATCTTCAAACAGGGAGCCGGTGGAAGCCCGCATCAAAACCGAATGGGGATTGGCCTGCGCCCCTTTCATCTCGTTGTAGACGACTCCCCTGTACTGTAGGGGACCATCCACCTCTTCCAGGTCCAGGTGCCATCCTTCCTGTTCGAAGGCGGCTTCCGTCAACAACGGATGGAATACCGCATCCAGATAGACGGACACCAGATTGCGGAAGCTTCGCAGGTTGAGGCTCGCCACCGGATATATCGTTCTGTCCAAGGCCGTGAATGCATTCAGAAAGGTGTGCATGGAATTGCGCAGCATTTCCAGAAACGGCTTCTTGACCGGATACCGTTCGGACCCGCACAAAACCGAGTGTTCCAGGATATGTGCGATTCCGGACGAGTCGCCGACGGGAGTCCGGAACGAGACACCGAACACTTTGTTGGGATCGTCCGCGACCGCCGACACTAGGCGAGCTCCGGTCCGGACATGGCGGTACGATTTCAGATTGCAGCCGAGTTCCGGCAGCGGGTTGTCCGCCAGCAGTTCAAAGCCGTGTTCAATGATGCTCAAGATACATTCGCCTATTGGATGGGTTTGTTCAATCCGGGCGCAACCGCATGATGAAGGCGGTTGCCTCCTCTACGGCCTCGTCACTGAAAGGCATGGGATGGTATTCGCCGGCTCGCCAGAGGTTCATCTGGTCGTCGTAGTGGCGGGATGCCGGGTGGCCCGACTGCCCGGTGTTGATGACCGACAGGCAAGTATCCCAGTTGCCAATCTCCATGATCGTCCTATAGGAGGGGGACACCTGCACGAGGGCGGTGGGATCGCCAGCCCGACTCGCGGTCTGCAAAATCGACGTTCCGTCGCCGGGAATGGGATAGGGCCCCCGATTGACGACGGGACCCAGGATGCGCACGCTGCCGAGGATGTGGCTGAAACGGATTTGGTGCACGCGGCCCCACGCCCAGCGGCGTGTGGATTCCCCGACTTCACTGCGCAGCCGTCGCACCGCCCGCGTCAGGGCAGCCGCCAGAAACTGCTGGCGGCTGGTGTTGTTCGGGTTTTCCGGTGTTGCGTACCGTGGTGAAGTTGCCTGCGATGTGACGAAGTCCAAGGTTCGAGTGGCGGCCACCCACTTGAAGCCGGAGAAATCGAACAGGGCCCCGGTCACCTGGCCGCGGTAGCGGCCGAGCAAGTCCCCAAGTTGGGGACCGAACAGGCCATTCGTAATCTCGTCGAGCAGGTAGTGGAAAATGACGGCACCTTGGCTGTCGGGATCCATGCGGCTGTTCCATGCGGCCAGCGTATTTACCGCGTGTGTCTCGAAGCCCTCGTGCGGCTGAAGGCGCACCACTTCGGCGATCAGCTGCTCCGCGTACAGGCTGTGTGTGTCCACCTGCATCCGGCGCATGTCGGCCACGGTGGCATCGCTCAAGTCGGCCAACATGTCGTGGATACGCTGGGCCCGAAAGCCCGGATCGAATTCGCAACCAAACCAAGGCAGGTCTGTGCGATCGGTGGTCCTGTTGTTGGCGTTGACCAGAATTCCGGATGACGGATTCCAATCGGCCGGCAGCTCTTGGGCCGGTACAAAGCCATCCCAGTCGTAGGCCGGATCCCATCCGGGCGAGGGAATCAGTCCCATGCCCTGCCTGCGCCGAGGGTGGCTGCCGACCAGCAGGCAGACCATTTCACCTTGCGTATCCGCCAGCGTCAGGTTCAGCGTTGGGGAATGCCACAACTGCAGTGCCGCGGCTCCGTCGCGACAATTTTGGGCCGTCATCAGGCGCCAAATGGCCGTCAACGTGTGTCCCGGGGCGGCACCGGCCCACTGGAGTGCCAGGTTGGCGCGGTCCAGTTCGGGTACCAAATCGGAAACCAGCGGTCCGTGCCGGGACTGGCGCACTTCGATGACGCGGGGCCTGTCCTCCCCCTTGACATGGATTTCTTCCCTGAACGTTTCCATGCGCTGCCACTCGTTCCCGACCAGGCAATAATCGGGGCGCTTCGGGTCCACTCGTTCGACGTACAGATCCTGGACATCGGTGACAGCATTGGTGATGCTCCAGGCCAAGCCGTCGTTGTGACCAAACGCGATGCCAGGTGCGCCAGGGAACATCGCACCGGCTGCGTTGATGCCGGGTCCCGACAGATGTTGTTCGTACAACGGACAGGGAATCGCCACCTGAAGGTGGGGGTCGTTGCACATGATGGCGTGCCCCGACTCGGTGTGGCGGCCGTGCAGGACCCAAGCATTGCTGCCCTGCCTGCCTTCTCCGTGGGGCAGCCATGCTTGGGCACTCCGATAGGCTTCCCTGAGCGCGGCCGCGGTCCGGGCCACCTGGCTTTGCTCGTCTGCCGTCAGGGATGGATGCACGGGCGGAGTGCCAATTGCACTTGCATGTTCCACATCGAAGGCCTGTTCCGGACCAAATCGCTCCAGCATCAGGAAGCGCAGGAGTTCGCTGTCCCAATTCACGCTCATGGACCAGTAGATGACCTTGGCCAGGCCGACCGTGTCCAATGGGGTCCAGGGCTCCGGTTCATAGCGCAAAAGCCGGAACTCGGCAGCCAACTGGCCGGCTCTCTCCGCCATGTAGAGGTTGACTCCCTCGGCGTACCAGCCCAGGACCTTGCGAATTTCGGGATCAAGTACCTTGAGCTCGTCTTCCGCGGCCCGCCAGAACCCAATCGTGCGGCTGTAGCGATCGGCATCGAAGGCCGCCTCGCCGAACACCGCGGACAGGGATCCGCGCGCCGTACGCCGCAGCTGCTCCATCTGCCACAATCGGTCCTGGGCGTGGACAAATCCCTGAGCCCGGAATAGATCGGCCGTGGTGGACGCTTTGATGTGCGGGATGCCGTGATGGTCGCGCCGGACAACCACTTCGGCATCCAACCCCGGACTGCTTGCCTTGCCGGCAATGTCCGGCACCGGTTTGGTCAGCAGCCACCGGTACACATACGCCAGGAAGCCGCCTGCCACGAGGCCGATGCTGAAAAGCACCAACAATAATTTGCCGATCCAGGCCATCGGTGTGTTGCCTTGCCTTGTTGCCTGTTTTGGTCGTCTGTGTGCGGTCGCCTGTCCGGCATCCTGCCGCCGATTGTCAATATTGGGAATCAACGAATACGGGCGGAACAGCGGGACGAGGAGCGGAGAGAGGTCAGCCGCAGCGACCAACTGCCATTATGCCTGCTGCTGTCGGCTTGACGGGATCATGCCGCACCCTGGCAGTACGGTATACACACGGCCTCGGCGGTAAAATCAACCTACGACGACAGGCCAGGATACGCATCGATGCCACCGGAAATCCGAACGAAACACAGGTTGCAGCGGCACCCGACTCGCCGTATGCTCGGTGGTGTCTGTGCCGGTGTTGCCGACTACACCGGTGTCAACTGCCTGTCCATCAGGTTTTTGACGTTGGTACTGTTCGTTCTGCCAACCGGCGGATTGCTGTTGTACCTGGCTCTTTGGCTGGTGCTGCCTGTCGGAACACAGGATGACCCGGACCTGCATCCGTCGATTCTGTCCCGCCTGCGCCGGGGGTTCGACTCGGGAGGCGGTTGACACCGCGGGGTCCGGTGGACGGAACCGAATGTTGGGGGAACAACGGAGCCCCGACAAGACCTGCACAACCGGGTGGATGCCATGCTCAGGAGCAGAACCTTCTTTCAGGAAACCGGGGTTTCCGGCTTCCTGCATCGCGCCTTCATCAAGTCGATGGGGTACGACGATCTGGACGTGGACCGTCCCGTCATCGGCATTTGCAACACCTGGAGCGAACTCAACAACTGCCACGGCAACTTTCCTGAACTGATCAAGGCGGTCCGGCGCGGCATTCTGCAGGGGGGAGGGCTTCCGCTCGAGTTCCCGACCATCTCGCTGGGCGAGATTTTCCTGAATCCGACATCCATGTTCCTGCGCAATCTTGCCGCAATGGACACGGAGGAGATGATCCGCAGTCAGCCCCTCGATGGCGTTGTGCTGTTGGTCAATTGCGACAAGACCATTCCCGCGGCAATCATGGGTGCTTTGAGCGCGGACCTGCCGAGCATCGTTCTGTCCGGTGGGCCGATGCTGAACGGTCATTTCAAGGGCCAGACGCTTGGAGCCTGCTCCGATTGCCGAAGGTTGACTGCCGAGTACCAGGCGGGAACCCTTTCCGCCGAAGACTACGCGGCCGTGGAGGATGGGATCGTCCGCAGTCAGGGTCATTGCATGGTCATGGGGACGGCATCGACCATGAACTGCGTGTGCGAGGCGTTGGGCATTTCCCTACCCGGCAACGGTGCCACCCCCGCAGTGGACAGTCGGCGTCTGCGGCTTGGAGTGGCCGCCGGACGCAGAATCGTCGAGTTGGCCCGATCGGAGGTACGGCCCTCGGACATCCTGACCCGCGCATCCTTCGAGAACGCGATTACCTTGTTGTGCTCATTGGGTGGCAGCACGAATGCCGTGGTGCACCTGTGCGCAATTGCCCGTCGCATGGGCCTGGCATTGGATCTGGACCTGTTTGACAGCATCAGCCGCCGAACCCCGATGCTCACCAGCCTCCGGCCTTCAGGCGACTACCAGATGGAAGAAATGTTCGAGGCCGGCGGGGTTTCCGTGGTTCTGCGGCAACTTCTGCCCCTGCTCCATGGCGACGCCCGGACGGTCACGGGCCGTACGCTGGGCGAGAACGTGGCAGATGCACCGGAACCGGACGGCGTCGTGACCGCGCCGCTTGATCAGCCTTTCCAGCCGGAAGGAGGACTCGCGGTCCTTAAGGGAAATCTGGCCCCGAAGGGTGCAGTCATCAAGCACTCGGCGGCTTCGTCCGCATTGATGCAGCACACGGGCCGGGCACTGGTGTTTCGCGACTACAACGATTTGCAGCGGAGGATCCACGCTCCCGACTTGGATGTCGGACCAAACGACATTCTGATCCTGCAGAATTCCGGTCCGGTCGGGGGACCGGGCATGCCGGAAATCGGCAACCTGCCCATTCCCCGCAAGCTCCTGCAACAAGGTGTGCGCGACATGGTGCGCATTTCCGATGCCCGCATGAGCGGAACCGCTTTCGGCACGATTGTCCTCCATGTATCGCCGGAGAGCGCGGTTGGCGGTCCCTTGGCGCTGGTTGAGGACGGGGACCTTGTTGAGTTGGACGTAACGGGCCGCAGGCTGGAACTAAAGGTGCCGGATTCGGAACTGGCCCGTCGCCGCGCGAGCTGGACCGTGCCCGAACCGGATTTTGACCGGGGCTACGGCCAACTGTTTCTGGACCACGTGACCCAGGCCGATGAGGGATGCGACTTTGACTTCCTGCACGGACGCACGCCCGTGCAGGCCGTGGAACAACCAAAGTTGTAAACATGAACGGCACCGAAGTTCCGCAAGGAGCCAAATCAGGATTTCTTCTTGCAAATGGCAGGTCCGGGGCTACAATGCGACCAGCATCAAGGAGAGGTCGCATAGTCTGGCCGAGTGCGCGGGCCTGGAAAGCTCGTAGGGCAAAACCCTCGAGGGTTCAAATCCCTCCCTCTCCGCACAAGTGTGCAGCCCGGGTGGAATGGCACCGTTGCGTCGGCTGCTGGGTCCTGTGCAGCGAACTCGCGTGAACCCCGTCAGGACCGAGAGGTAGCAGCGGTAAGCGTTGTTGTTCGGGTGACGCGGGAGTGCCTGGCGGACGGCGCAACCGTGCCATGTCCACCAGGCTGCCACGGGCCCTAATCAACGTGATCGACTGACCTGTTGCTTGAGACGCGCCACGATCGCGCCCATTTCGGCCCGCGCCGCGTTGGTTTTCTCCAGGGTCGGTTCCGGTTCGCGCAGGGCCTCCAGCACCACGGTCTCCGCGGCCACGAACTCGTCGCCGATGTCTGCGATTTCGGCTGCGATCTCCACTGGCACCGTTGACACGCCATTGCAGTCGCAGTGGAGAAGGTCATCGGGGTTGATGGTAATGCCACCGACCCGAACCGGAACGTGGATCTGGGGGAAATGGCAGTAGCCGTGGGCCGCGATCGTGCCGCTGGTGAATACCGGGAATCCGATGTCCCGGACCTGGTCGAGGTCGCGACCCGCACCGCTTGTAATGAGACCGGCTGCACCAAACGTCTGATAGGTGGTGCACATGACCTCGCCGAACGTGGCCGCCACAGGCGGGTCGTCAACGTCCTGAAAGACCACGATGGGCGGTCCAGAGAGGGATGCGAACAACTCGACCTGTTGATGAATGCCGCTGTAACCGTCTTCCGATGCCGGGAAACTGTCGGACCTGAAGGTTGCGGTTGCAGCGAAGCCGACGATGGGACCCATTTCGGGAAACGCGGCCTTGATGCGGGCATCCATGTAGCCGGTGTTGCGCGGACGCACATCGAACAGTTCGATGATGTTGCAGATGGTGGGGGTGTCGAACGTGGTCAGCTTTTCCAGAACGGAACTCGACAGCATGGGAATATCCTCGCAATGGCATGGTCGGCGCAGGCCGGTCGCACGGAATTGTGCGTCAGCACCGTGCATTGGCCAAAAGCGCGGTGGCAGCAGGCTGCGGGCCGAATCCGGTTGCCGCAACCCATACTCAACTTCCTAAGCTGGGCTTTTCTGGCCGCAGCATCGGTTCTAGGCCTGCTGCTTATCGGGCAGCGCGCGGCAGCCATTGGCCACATCCAGATCCTGCCGACGCCGCTAGCCAGGGTAGCCGGGATAGTCGCAGGTGGTTCCTTCCTGGTCCTCATAATCCTAGTCGTGCGTCTCG
The DNA here is from genome assembly GCA_034428255.1 of Anaerolineales bacterium. Classification (GTDB taxonomy): domain Bacteria; phylum Chloroflexota; class Anaerolineae; order Caldilineales; family Caldilineaceae; genus Bin34. The sequence continues at coordinate 13,906 of DAOUIC010000003.1, read as the reverse complement.
GATGGTCACTCATGCGTCTTCGCCGCAGGCCTGCCGTGCATCTCGGCGGGCCTTCAGGCCCTGAATGAGCGTCGGCAGTGGCAGAAACTCGCGATTGTCCATGCAGATCAGGCACGGTTGCAGTTACGGGAGTACTTGGAGGAATTCGACAGCGAGAAGGCACACCCTCATCTGAGCGGCGACGAACGAACCCGGCTGAAGAACGCGCGGTATTACCTGCTTGAGGGTCCACAGGCACTGTCTGCCCCTGAATGGCTGGAAGCATTCAACGAACGGTTCCAAGCGATTCTCGACGCGGTTGCCGCGCGGCGGGTTCGATCGCACGCAGTCAGGGTTGGCATCGCAACCGCCGCGTCCCGGTTCCCTCTGCTTGATCAGGCAATCGTGCTGTCCACATGCATGGCAATGCTTCGCGAGTTGTTGTCGCTCTACGGCCTACGGCCCACCACGTTTCAGGCAGCGCTGCTTCTGGCACACTCGGTGATGGCGACCTACCTGAGCGGTACGTTGCAGGATGTGACCGATGGCCTTTCGGAAAGTGGCCCGTTGCCGGACATCATGGAGGACATAACGGAGGGAGTTGAAGAGGTCGGTGCCGGTGTTGTCGGCCATCTGGCAGCTGGAGCAGCTCCAGTCGTCGGCAAACTGTTTGAACGTGCCTCCGAAGGTGCCATCAACGGTGTCCTCGTCTGGCGCCTCGGTAGCAGTGTAATCAAGCAGATTCAACCCGTTCGGTCGGCAAGATGACGGTTGACGGCGGCCGCGAGCGCGCTGTACACATAGTGCACCATGTCCATCGCGATCAGGTTCCGCGGTTCTACCGGCACACATTCACCAAGGCGCTCCGCAGGAACGTAATGGCCCGAGAGTGCCTGGCCCGGGACTGAAGACGGAAGCGGGGCTCTCAATTTCCTGCATCTGATGGTCACCATCATGGCTTGCCCCAAGCGAGCAGGGCTTTCATGCTTGGAGACACCTCATGTGGGACTCGGACCCACACAACACTGAAACGGTCCCGAATCCGCTCGCGCCGCGGTTGGTCGTTGGTAACATGTCACCCTGACAAATCGGGCACCCAATGCCGGTTGGCAGCATGTCAGACGGGACGGAAGGAGATATAAGCATGAAGACCAAAGCCAATGTTGCCTTGGTTAGGGGCACGGATCGGAGAGCCTGCGCATTTGAAGCGCTCAACCGAGTCCGGGAGGATGTTGAGCCGCACCTTCACGAGGATGTGCTGCTCAAGCCCAACTTCCTATCCGACTCAATCCAACTCGCCTCGTCCCACGCCGACACAGTCCGCGGCGTCCTGGATTTCCTGCTTGGTTCCGATACCCCGCCCCGTCGGGTATTGATCACAGAAGGCAGTGCAGGCTCGACCACTGATGCATTTCAACGATTTGGCTACTCTGAACTTGCGGATGAGTACGACGTGGATATTGAGCTCTTCGACCTGCATCAGGAAACCCGCTGGCGCGAGATGACCATCTTCACCGCCGGCGACCGGGTCCGGACCGTACGCATGCCGCGGACGCTCCTGGACGCGCCGTGTACGTTCAGCCTGGCCCGAGCCAAGACCCATGACGTGTGCGTGGTGACTCTGTCCCTGAAGAACATGATCATGGGAACCATTGCCCAGCCGGATCGGGTACTGATGCACGGTTTCCCGTCCCACCCGGAACGACGCCAGCCCGTCGAGGCCAAGTACCTTAACGTCAATCTGATTCGGCTTGCCCGTTACCTGTCCCCCGATGTTTCGGTCGTGGATGGTATAACCGGGTTGCAAGGCAATGGCCCCGGCGGAACCAACCAGGCGGATTTGGACGTGGTGGCCGCAGGCGTTGACGTGTTTGCGGTCGACGCGGTCATGACCGAGGTGATGGGGTTCGACCCGGAACTCATGGGCACCCTGCACTACGCCCGCAAGTATCGGTTAGGGTGTACCAGGCCGGAGCAAATCAACGTCCTGGGCATACCCGTCGCGGATGTGACCACTCGTTTCCAGCCGCACGAGTCGACGCAAAAGCAACTGCAGTGGCAGAAACACAACGCGGACGCCCTCTTGGCGGCTGCCTGATCCTGCGGTATCCCTTCACACTTGAAACCGAGGAGAACAACACCTCATGAAATACACCATGCAGACCAGGATTGGCGAACTCATCAACGACGAACGAGCCAAGCAAATCCTTGAACGTCATATTCCGGGAGCCACTTCCCATCCGCAGCTGCACATGGCGTTGGGCATGACCCTGATGGAAGTGTCCACCTATCCCGAAGCGGGTTTGACCCAGGCCAAACTGCAAGCGCTGCTGGCGGACCTCAATCGCGAGGATGCGGCCTGATCCCGTGTCCCGGTCAGTTGTGGTATCCGGGACTTGACGAACCACCGTTCCATAACCCCCGGCCAGAACTTCCCCAACCTGGAGGCGGTCAGGCGGGCGCTGAGCAGTCGCGTCAGGCGGTTGCCCGGCAATCTTTGGGCCCACGGCCTAGACAATCGAACCAATATCCGGCCGGTCCATGGCTGGCCGTTGTGGCTGGTGCCGCTCCTTCTGGCGTCCCAGTTGATTTCGCCCGGTGGGCTGTGGCTGGCGTTGGCAATCGCATTGGTGCTGATTTATGGGGTTGCCTACGCCTGGGTCCGGATGCAGATTGTCCATCTCGGATTTGAATGTGTGTTGCCCGACAGCTTGACGATGGTCGGCGACGAAGTCGAAATCCAGTGTCGGGTCACCAACCAAAGTTCCCTGCCGATCATCTGGTGCGAATTCCTTGACGCGGCCGACCCGCGTTTCCGATTTGCGGCCAACAGAGTGGTGGCCTGTCCGAACAACGACTCCACTGAATGGACTGAAACGGTTCTGTGCCAAAGGCGCGGTTGGCTGCGCCTTGGACCGGTTCGGCTGAGACTGGGTGATCCCTTGGGCTTAATGGAAGCCACCAGGATGTTCGTGCAGCAACACCAGATCCTGGTGTATCCCCGCATTGTGCGGTTGCCGGAGTACAGCCTGGTCCAACAGATTCAGAGCGGAAGCTGGCGCCAGCGACGACGCCTTCAGGACACGGTCAAGGCCCCAATCCTGCGCGAATACACTCCCACCGACAGTTTGCGCCATGTCCACTGGCCGTCCACGGCGCGGCGCGGGGAACTAACAGTGACCGAACTCGAAACCGAACCCGGGGTTAGCATGACGGTCGTCCTTGATCTGAAGGATTCGGCACATGTCGGCGACGGGCCGACGGGCACACTCGAGTTTTCCATCATGATCGCGGGGAGCCTGGTCGCCCAGGTTCTCGACACACGCGACCAGTCCCGCTGCGGCCTTTTGTGCGCCGGTTCGGACAATGCGATCGAGGTGATTGCGCCGGCGCAGGGTCCGCGTCTGCTTTGGCATGTGGTCCACGCCCTTGCGGGAATCACGCCCGGGCAAGTGACGTTGGCAAGTCTGCTGAGCCGGACTCGCAGGGAGCTGAGCCAGGCCCGAGGCAACTCCGTCATGGTAGTGGCGGCGTTCCCCACCAATTCCGAACAAGTGGGTTTGATGGAGGCCTGGGTTTCGGAACTGGCGTCCCTGCAACAGGCCGGAGTGGCCTGCGGCGTGATCCTTTGCCGGTTCAACTCAGATACACCGGATGTCATACTGCCCGGCCCGGTTGAGACGGCTTTGGCCGCGTTTGAGCCCAGGATTTTCGATACCTCGGCAGAATTTGAACCGGTATTGACCCATCGGCGCCAAACCACCCGTTACATCACTACGCCTTTCGGCCGCACCGTGGCTGTGACGGAACAGGAGCTGGTTGGATGACCGTGCTCACATCGGATCGGGAACTCGCGGGCGATCCGGAGCGGAACGCAACGTTGGGCCAAAGGCTTCAGGACCTCTTTGATCGGTGGTACAGGCCGCAAACAGGGCGCATGACCGTATTCCTGCTGGCCGCACTCCAGTTGGGCATTTCTTCGGTACTGCGGTCCACCGGTTGGGTTGACTTCGGCACTGCAAGCCTTGCACCGGAGTGGTTGACCGTCGGCGGGATGCTCGCTGGTTGGCTGACCGTCCGCGTCCTGACTCGGACTTCAGGTCGGCTGGCCAGGGTGGCTGGTCCAGTGGTTGCCGTGGGAGCCATTCTGCTGGGTTGCCTGCTACTGATCCAACAACTGACCGGGATCATAGGCAGGGTTTCGGATTGGTCCCCCGCCTTTGCCGACCATACGACCGTGGCCACTGTGGCAATGGAACTGTGGTCGCACACCGTAGCGGAAACCGGGTCTTCACTGGAGGGATTGGGCAGCCGGATTGGTTTCTGGCTGCAAGGGGTTCGAGGCCCGGGTGCTCAACAGGACGACCTGATTTTTATTGGCATTTGCGGTTTGGTCCTGTTTCTGGTGGCGTTCCATGCCACCTGGATGACTTTGTCCGAACGGCCCATCCTGTACGGTCTGCTGCCTTCCGTGACGTTGACCGCGTTCATCGTGTTTTACAGCCAGGGGTCCAGACTGAGTGCGGTCGCCTACCTGGCCGGCATGTTCCTGCTGTACGCGTGGCAAGGGCATCGGCACCAACAGGCAACGTGGGACAGCCGCGGCATGGACTATCCGGAAAGCCTGGTCTTTGATCGGGCCCTGGGTTCGCTTGCCATATTGGTGGCGATGGTTGTTCTGGCGTCGGTTGTACCTTCCATCAATCTCCGCGAAATCCAACAGTGGGCCAACTCGATTCTCCATCCGGTGGACGCGGCCACCACCGACGTGGGCAGCCGCATGTTTCCGGAGATGCAGAGCAAGTTCCACGGCCGTCGCCAGTCTGAAGCAGGTGGCCTTCCCAATTCCTTTCTGCTTGGCGCGCCGCCGGACATAACCAACAGCCTGGCACTGACGGTGACCACCAGCAGTATGCTTGACGAGTCGGCCGGCTTCTATATGCGAGGCAAGACGTTTCGGCACTATGACGGACGCGGATGGTCGAATCCCGACAGCTGGCTGGATGCCCGCGTTGAGCCCAACGCGGACCTGGAAGCGTACTTGTATCCGCATGTACTCCCGGTCTGGCAGTCTGTCACGCGTCACAATCAGTCGTTGCTGCTGTACTCGATCCCCGAACCTGTGCGCGCCACGATTCCGCTTTCACCCGAGCGAGGTGCAGGGGGGGCGGCTCTGCTCTACCGCGCCGGTGGCCAGCCCAGCTACAACGTCCTGTCCCACTGGCCCCGACTGGGCGATGACATCCTGGCATCGGTGACGCTGGACAGCGTCAGCGCATCAATCGACGAAACCCTGCAGCCATACCTGCAATTGCCGGACACCGTCAGCTCGCAAACCGAGGCGCTCGCCTCCCGGCTCGGAGCAGGGCACACCGCACTGTACAGTCTGGGACTGGCGGTCGAGGCGTATCTCCGGGAATATCCGTACGACCTTGAGGTCAGCCTGCCAGGACCTGAGGTGGAGGATGTCGCCCACCATTTCCTATTCGACCTCAAACGCGGCTACTGCGACTACTACACCACGGCGTTTGTAGTGTTGATGAGGCTTGCCGGCATACCGGCACGGTTTACCATCGGATATGCGCCCGGATACTTCGAACCGTACGCCGAGGAGTGGACATTCACCGACGCCCAGGCCCACGCGTGGCCGGAGGTGTGGTTCCCGGGCTTGGGATGGATTCCCTTCGAACCCACTGCCGGGCGGGCGGGCCTCGACCGTTCTTTCGTTACCCCGATCGAACTTCAGGGCAGCTTGGCAGACGGCGCCGGGTTGGAAGATGCGGGTCCGCCCGCGCCGTTGACCGGCGGTTTCACCCCCCAATCCCTGTTTTGGCTCGTGCTCCTGGTACCGGCGGGATACATTGTTTGGCTGGTGTTCGAGCGGCGGAGCCGGGGGGATGCTTGGCTTGCCCTGTTGGGATGGGGTGCACGCATAGGCTCGCCCAAGCATGCGGCCGATACCGAGACGGAGTACCTCACAGCGATGGAAGAGGTTCTGCAAGCCGAACGCAGGGTATCCGCCGACGCTTACCGTTTCCTGCGCAGGGCTCTGAGAGGGGTGGCGACGAACATCGTCCAACTGCGATATGCGCGTTCGATTGATCCTGCATGTGAGGAAGAGTTGGCCGACCATGTGCATCTGATCGTCAACAGGCTGCAACGACTTTGGATTCGCCGCAAGCTGAAGGTATGAACCGGCATGTGCCTGGTGGCCCTCTCCGAATCGGCGGCACGGCCTGGGATGTGCTGCAAGTCGGACGTAGGCCGCCGGGTTTCTGCGCGAACACTGAGAAAACACGTTGTGAGTTGGTTCCTGACCCTCAGGCAGCACGGTTCCATGCTGTCTGTCGATTGTCCGTGCGCTGGATGGACTGTATCGCCTTGCAGGACCACATCGAGGTCGGATTGGGGGTAACACATGAAATCTTGGCATGAATACGTGCCGGAACGGTATCGAGTCGCCACCGGGTTGTTTCTGGTTCCCGCCGCCTTGCTGCTGGCGTTGGCTTTCCTGAACTGGCTGTTTCCCAAGCCAAATCGATAATCGGACAGTGGGTAGAATCAACAAACCAGCAACCTTCGCAAGCTGCATGCGGGCCGGTACAAGCACTTCCACGTCCCAAGGCGGCTGATTGTCCACGCAGCTACAGGCAAATCTCCATGATTACCGATACCCAGAAGCAGGAGTTCATCGACCGCGGTTTCCTCCAGTTGACCGAAGTGGTACCGCGCACCATGTGCGATGAGGCCCTGAGAGCCATCAATCACTCAATTGGGCACGTGGGCAAGACCGGAGGCGACCCCGCGCGCTTTACGGTCGACCAGTATTGTTACGAGCTGGCAGGCCAGCCGGTCATGACAGGCGTTTTCAACCGGACCGGGGTTCGCCAGGCAGCGGAAGGCCTTATGGGGGAAGGTTGCATGCTCCCGGTGGAACGGGTGCAGATCGCACCGCGGTTCCCGATGGCCCTTGATGAGGGGCCACCTGACCAACACGGCCACATCGACGGCATTGGAGGTGGCAACAACGGAACGGCCAAAGGCAAGTACATTCGCTCGTTCACGTTGTTTGCCGTCGTGTATCTGGCCGACGTGCCGGATAGGGAGTCGGGCAACTTCACCGTTTGGCCGGGTTCCCACCGGGAACTGCAGGCATACTTCCGGGATGTCGGGCACGAAGTCCTCAGCCAGGGGGTGCCCCACATTCACCATGCGCAGGACCCGGTCATGATCACGGGCAAGGCCGGCGATGTTGTGCTTGCCCACCACCTCATGCAACACGAAGGTGGCTACAACCTCTCACCCAATGTGCGGCACGCCCTGATCAGCAGGTTGCGACACCGCGACTGGGTGGCGCCCGGTTATGATGCCTACACGAATATCTGGGACGAGTGGATTGGGTTGCAGGAGTTTCTTGATTGAGCCGGAAGACAACGGCCATCGCATTTTTGGGGGAACTCTACACAGGCCCAACTGTACAGACGGAATGCCAAGTTCCGGCCATGCCCTTCGTGCAACCGGATGTGGACCCCAGGTTCAGCACACCCTGTCTGCTTTACATAACGCCCTTCGCATAATCTAGCCGGACGGCACCGTTCGGGGCCGTCGGGAGGTCCCCAGTCCACAGAGTGGGGCTGTGTCAACTCCATCCGAGTGGCCGCGGACTGGAAGGCGTCATTGTCCATCGTTGTCGGACTGTGCCGACTGCGCCCCAAGGTATTCGGCGAACCCGGCCAGCACTTGGAGGTTCAACACATCGGGCACAAACGCAGCAACGTCCTGGATGGACAAACCTTCCGAGAGGCCATATCCAATCACCATGCGGACTTGCGGGGCTTGTGCAACGGGGCCCAGACCTTCCCACAGTCTCTCGCCGAGAATGCCCAGGACCACCGGCAAGGGTGTCTCCAAGTCCAAGGGCAACGGTCCATCGTCCGCCACCGGCCAGGCTGTATCCAGTTCATATACAACGGTACCCCGGATATCCTTGGAAGATGCGCCAATGTCCAGTCGATACTGGCCCGGCTCGGCCCTCCAATCCTCGGCGCGGACATCGTAGTAGGACAGGTCGCGGCCCGACAGGAGGAACTCAACCGTCCGTGTTTCACCCGGTTCCAACTCAATTCGTTCAAAGGCCTTCAGTTCCCGGGGTGCACGAGCTACTTGGGAATCGTTGTGTCCCACATACAGTTGGACTACTTCGGCACCCGGACGGTCACCCGAGTTGGTCACCTCTACAAACACATGCAAGCCCTGTTCCCCGTCATGTGGCGAACCTTCAGCATGAGGATTGGAATAGGTGAAATCCGTGTAGGACAGCCCGTGTCCAAACGGAAACAGGGGGGCCAGGTTCCGTGCGTCGTAGTGGCGATAACCGACAAACAACCCTTCACCATACCGGACCTGGCCCTTCTCGCCCGGATAGTTTACATAACCAGGGGTGTCGGCAATGTGCTTCGGCAATGTCACTGGCAACCGACCTGACGGGTTGGTGCTCCCCAACAGGACATCGGTCAGCGCATGGCCAAACTCCTGTCCGGGAAACCATGCAAACAGGACGGCTGCCACTTCGTCGATCCAAGGCATGTGGACCGGTGAACCGGCGTTGACGACGACGATCGTCCTAGGATTCCGCGCAGCCACCGCCGAAACCAGTGCATCCTGTTCGCCAACCAGATCCATGTGACCGCGATCGTGACCCTCGCCTTCCCAATCCTGATTCAAGCCCACCACTACGATGGCGGCATCGGCTTCGGCCGCGTCGTTGGCGGCCAGTTCAATCGCGTTGTCCGGCAGTGGCGGTGTCACTCCCAAACGCAAGCCGGCTACCGGTGTTCCTGGCATACACATGAACTCCATAACGACCTTGGTGGACGATCCCGTCTCAAAATGGCACTGGGCCCGTTTTTCAGGTGAACCCATGCCGAAGAACGTGTCTCCCTGCTCGTATTCCTCCCACAGGTTGACAAACGGATCACCGCCCACGTACAACCGGCCCAGCCCCAACGTGTACAGGCCGAATTCATATGTTCCGGTATCCCTTGGCGTGAAATCAAAGGAAATCCGGGCGCTGAATCCCGGCTCGACGCCGTCCGGCAGATGGCCAAACCAGAAGATCTCCGACGAATCGCGCGACTCGATAGCAATCGGCCGGCCTTCGAAATCGGGTTGGTTGAAGTACTCGATTGTCAGGCTGGAGGATCCGTTGTCAACCATCTCGGATTCCACCAACGGGCAGAACCGATGGTTGGCACATCCCTGGGCATAGCGTATCTCGGTGGTGTCACCTAGAACTTCCCGTATGGCCTCCAACGGATTCGATGTGTAGGGCGGCTTGACCATCGCGCTGCCGCCACCCATGAGACTGCCGGTCCTGGCATTGGGTCCAATCACCGCAATGTTGTCGATTGCGTCCGCGTCCAACGGCAGCGCTCCGCGTTCGTTCTTGAGGAGCACGAACGATTCGGCAGCGGCGCGGCGCGCCAGAGCACGGGTACCGGCTTCGTTTCTCGATGTCTCGGCCCCGAATGTCTTGCCATCCAACACACCGGTACGCCCGGCCAGCCGAAGATAGCGGCGGGCCTTATCGTCAAGGTCCGCGTCGTTCAGTTCTCCCGCTTCCAGGCGGGGAAGCAGGGATGTGCCCATCATGATGCCCGGACCCGGCATCTCCAGGTCCAATCCCCCCTCGAAGCAACCGACGGTGGACTTGGTTCCAAACCAGTCGGACATGACGATGCCGTCAAAGCCCCACTCGTCCTTGAGAACATTCGTGAGCAGATACCTGCTGGAGGCGGCGAACTCTCCGTTGACTTGGTTGTAGGCGGCCATGCAGGCCCACGCTCCGCCCTCCTTGAACACGATTTCGAATGGAAGCAGGTAGATCTCCCTCAGGGTCCTTTCGTCTACAACCACATCCAGGGTCATTCGCTGGTATTCCGAGTCGTTGCAGACATAATGCTTGGGACACGCGGCAACGCCCCCGTCCTGCAATCCCTGTACGTAGGCCGATGCCAGCTTGCCCGAGAGATACGGATCTTCCGACAGACACTCGAAATGCCGGCCGTTGAGGGGAGTGCGATGGATGTTGATGGTGGGCGCCAAGAGCACCGACACACCCTTGGAGGCGGCCTCCAAAGCCAATTCGCCGCCTATCCTGACCAGGAGCTCCTTGTCCCATGTGGCTGCCAGGGCAGAACCGCAAGGGAAACAGGCGGCGGTCTGGTCGCCACCAAACGTGCCGCGGGCTCCGTTGGGGCCGTCCGAAACCTTCATCGCCGGCAGGCCGACTCTATCCACGCCGCCAATGCTCCAGAGGGTTTCCCCGGCGGTAAGGGAGGCTTTCTCTTCCCGGGTCAGCTGAGCAAGGATTTGTTCGATGCGATGTTCCATTGCGGCACTTGGTTGGTGATGTGGATGGATTGGAATTGCACTCAGGACAAGGTCCCGGTCTGGTTCAGTGGAAGGTTGTCGAATGCGCCGAAGTCCTGGGCCACGAAATCGATCAGGCGAATGGCGAAGGCTTCAGGGTTCTCGATCATCGGCGAATGTCCGGCTCCGCGGATCACCTCGAGGTTGTTGGCCACGGCAATCGAACGCAGGGTGGCCAAGGCCTGTTGGTAGGAAACGATGTCGTCGTCATGCCCCCTCATCAACAATACAGGCGTTCGAAGCTGACCGATTCTGTCGGCCACCGACCACCGCTCCAGGGCTCTGGTCAGCCCGTCAATTGACTTCCCGTCCATGCTTGCTGCGTCATCGACCAGAAGTTCGAACCAAGTTCGGTTCGAGGGGACATCCAAGTCGAGATTCGGCATTAGGGAAGCGATAATCTTTGACATAATTGAGCGGTCCCGCCGAGCAGTCTGCAGATGCCGATACAATTCGGGGGGGCTCTTGACACCGTGCAGAGGCGGATTGCTGCACAGCACCAGGCTGTTGACCAAATGGGGATGGGAGATGGCAAACTCCAGAGCTGCTGCGCAGCTGGTCGAATGAGCGACCAGGGCCAAGCCACGCAACTTCAAGGAGGTTGTGAAATCCGAGAGAAAACGCACCTGTGACTGCACCGAGTACAGGTCGTTTCCCAAGGGGGTCTGACCACACCCGGGGAGGTCCGGTGCCACGAGCCGCATGTCGGGGGGCAGGATGTCGAACAGGGGTTGCCACCATCGTTTCGTGGCCAAGTTTCCGTGCAAGACGAGCACAGTCTCCTCATCCTCCGTCCCTTGGTCCCAGTAGGCAATGTCTTCCGCGGCCCTTGGACGTTCAATGGTCAGGGTCTCGGGCATGAAACACGATACTCCGGCGGCCGGGCATGGAAACGATGGGACACGCGCCGCCAAGGCCATGTCCAACCAAGACTGAATGTAGCACTCCTGCCGCGCGATCGGTGGGTCGGCAAGACACTGCTGGTTGCAGAAGCTCGTTGTCAGTGCACCGCCACCGCGTAGGAGAACCTTCCCGTTGCCGCAAATGCCGTTGGACTTCGCCACCACCCGTTGGCGTCTTTTAAGCTGTATAATTATCATTATACAGCTATTAGTGCATGGTTGACTTGGCGGTTTGGCAACGTCTGTGCCGGGCCCGACTGGTCGAATTCCTGGTTTGGAGTCAATCTGCCCACAACCAATGGCAAGGCTCTTGCGAGGTCCCTGCCAATCAGCTGGGCAGTGCAGATTGGAGCTGTAGCGTAATTTTCCGTGGGACTTGTCGGACTAACACTGCCCCGCTGCCCCACTGGTGCGGCCACTCCCGGCGAAGTCGTCCTTCCAGGAAGGGGAATAAGAGCAGCAAACGGTCACTGCCGTATCCGTTTTCGCGGCGGCAAACGCTACTGGCTTGGGCACGTTTAGCGTCGTCACGCCGCGTCACAGTAGCGGAGCCGTTTGTCAGGGCGCGAAACGGGTGCGAGGGTGAGATTATGGAACCAGACCGGCCACGGTGTACCGGCTCGACGAACGGTTGCTCGCAGTGACTACCTCGGCTTCGCGCTGGGCGTTGCGAAACAGCGAAGGTCAGAATGCAAACCCGAGCGCGGCTCGAGCGCCATGAGAAGACCGTAGCGCGGGCGAAGGGTAATCCCACCGTGTGCTTCGACCCGGTGTTCGGGCACCATACGCAGGCGATAGGCACGAGCGATGGTGGCAAGCACCGCGCACGCCTCCATCATCGCAAAGCCCCTGCCGATACAGATGCGCGGCCCGCCGCCGAAAGGCAAGTACGCGAAACGATGACGCGCCTTGACCCGATCGGGTGTGAACCGCTTGGGATCGAAGCGTAACGGATCCTCCCACAGCCGTGGGTTGCGGTGTGTGAGGTAGGGGCTAATCGTCACTACGCTGCCGGCACGGATGGCGTGTCCTCCGACTTCGTCGTCCGCGATCGCCACGCGACTGAAAGAGTGGACCGGCGGAAACAACCGCATCGCCTCTTCGATGACCATACGGGTAAAGGACAACGCTTCGATGTCAGCGAACGTTGTCGCTCCTTCGCCCAGCGCACTGTCCACCTCGTCGTGCAGCGCGCGTTCGATGCCAGGATGTCGCGACAGCAGGTACAGCGTCCAAGTCAGGGCCAGCGCCGTCGTCTCATGTCCGGCGGCGAAGAACGTGATCACCTCGTCGCGGAGCTGCCGGTCCGTCATCCCCTCGCCGGTCTCCTCGTCGTGCGCGGCAAGGAGCAAACCCAACAGATCATCAGGACCTTCCTGGGTGGCGCGGCGTGCGGCAATGATGCCGTAAATCGTCCGGTCGAGCTGAGCCAGCGCCGAGTGGGTGCGACGCGAGCGCCATCGTGGGAACCACTCCGGAAAGCCGAAGATGTCGAGCGGATTCGGCGTGCCCAAGGACGCACTGAGTGTCGTCACTGCCCGGCCCAGCTCATCTGTTGAGTTGGCAATCTCGCTGGAGAACAGCGCCTCGGCAACGATCTCCATCGTGAGCGACATCATTTCGTGGGCGATGTCGAGGGGTTCTCCCCTCTCACACTGCGTGCGCCAGCGTTCGACGCGCTGCCGGGCGCGACGAACCATCATGTGGGTTGCCTGTGCGAGGTGATGGTGATGGAAAGCGGGGGCCATGATGCGGCGTTGGCGGCGCCAGAAGTCACCCTCGCTGATCAGCAGGCCGTTGCCCAGAGCCGGCTCAAGCATTTTGCGGGCGATGTGCCCTTTTACATAGTTCTGGTGGTTGGTGACAAGGGCGTGTTCGATGAAATCGGGTTCATTGACGAGAACAAAGTTGTGAAAAAAAAGCCGTGCTTCACTGAAGTCGGTGGTGAACGAGTCGCGGGTGTACATGGACAGCTGGTTGTCGCGCAGCAAACGGAGGAACTGGATCGGCCGGACTGGTTCAGCCAGCGGTTCGGGTACAACGCCGGGTGCGTAGGCAACTGCGGGGTGAATTACCGTCATCGTCGTACCAACTCCTCAGTCAACCCTTCAGACCACTCAGGGAAACACCTTGAATTATGTAACGTTGGCCCAGAAGGAATACGACAAAGGTCGGTACGAAGCCCAGTACTGCCCCCGCCATATCCAAGCCGGCATCGCCTCCGGAACGGGCTACGGTACCCAAGCCCACCGGTAGTGTGCGCATTTCTGCCTTGGTCGTGACTATCAACGGGTATAGGAAAGAGTTCCAGTTGCCCATGAACCGCAGGATGCCCAAGGTCACCATCGCCGGGACCAACTGAGGCATCAGGACCCTCAGCCAAGTGTCGAAGATGTTGGCACCGTCAATCCGGGCGGCGTCGTCGTAGTCCCTGGGGATGCTCAGGAACTGCTGCCGCATGAGGAACGTGCCAAAGATGGAGGCGAACCAAGGACCAATCAGCGCGGTGTAGGAGTTCACCAGACCCAGGTCGGACAGCATGATGTACTGGGGGATGATCAGGGCTGTTTCGGGCATGATCAAGATGCCCACGA
>DAOUIC010000002.1:0-3621 GCA_034428255.1 Anaerolineales bacterium | reverse complement strand
CGGGGCAACCAGCGGGAATGGATCCGATGCACCTCCGGGGGACTGCAGGCAACATTCCCAGTCGAAAGTTCCGATATATTCAGGATTCGAAGTGGCGCAGCTTCTCCTCCAGTTCCCGAAATCGCTCTGTCGTGCCGCGGGCGGTCTTCTGCCCAGCCTGTTCTGCCTCCAGCCGGACCTGCCGTTCCGCCCATTGGCCGCACACGTAGTGGTGTTGGGCTACGGAGGCCTCTGTCGCCTGTAGGATCGCCGAGACGGAACCGGGACCACGGTGGGGACGGCTCCCTCCGGCCTCGAGTTGCAGGGGTTGCCGCACAGCCCCTGTCAACCAAGAGCGAATGACCTGGGCCGGTATCAAAGTGTGCCGGTTAAAGGCACAGGAACTCATCCGTTGTAACGGGAGTCCAGATCATCGATCAATCGCCGGTCCGGCCGATCAGGTGTGGATGCGGCGGCCACGTCTTGTTGGGTGGTGCGCCGGGTGGGCTGATGGGCGGCCATGGAGCGCGTTCCATGCAGTTCGGCCTCGCGCATGCGGTAGTTGGCGTCTGCCGCAAACAGACCGGCCCGTTCCCGCTGCTTCAGTCCCAGGTTGCCGACCAGCATCTTCACGCGTGTGAGCGTGCCCACCAGATCGTGGACGGGTTTGGTGCCGGTACCCAAAAGGATGCCGGACAGCAGGACATCCCAGGCAACCGGAACCTGATCCAGAATGCCGTTCGCCTGCGGCTGCAGGTAGCTGAGCAACCGGATGTCCGTGTATCCGGTGATGGCGACCCCCAGAACACCGGCCATGATGAGGCTGAGGCCGCTCTTGAGTTGCGTATAGTCGGGGCGTTTCAGGTCCGCAGCCTGCCATCCGCCGACGCGCAGCAGGAACCACTCAACCAGGTTCCAGAACACCTCGATCGCCCTTTCCAGACTGGCGGAGGCCGCCAGCATGGGTACGAGCACGGGCCAGGCCTCGACTGCGTTGGCACCGGGAAACGTTTGGGCCGCCGAGCCGGCCGATGCGGTCCGGACCGATACGAAGGCAAGCAACGCACCCAGTCCGGCGGCCCAGACTATGGTGGAACGCCAGCGCGCTGGCGGCACGGTTGGGCGGTGCAGACGCGATGTGAGGGACATGAAGGCCCGCGGTGTCGATGGCTGTGGCGGGGGGCGGGAGAGGGCCCTAGTTACTTAATGATAGCGATTGCGGCCGGCATTGCTTCGAATGCGATCGAATTGATTGCCGTTCAGATGGCGGCCGCCAGGGACGCCAACAGCTGAACGCCGTACCCGGAAGCCCCCTTGGGCTGGCCCGGCTTGCCCTTGCCCTGCAACGCCATGTAGGCGATGTCCAGGTGGGCCCAAGGGTAGTCCTCCGTGAAGTGTTCCAGGAACTTGGCCGACGAGGACACGCCTCCCATGCGGCTGCCCGCATTCTTGACCTCGGCCATGTCGCTCTTGATGTCTTCCTTGTACTCGTCGTACATCGGCATCGGCCAGACCCGGTCGCCCGTGGCGGCGGCCGCCGCCACGATGGCTTCCTGCAACGCATCGTCGTTTGCGAACAGGCCGGCGGCCTGGGAACCGAGCGCAATGCCGATGGCCCCGGTCAGCGTGGCCAGATCGACCACGGCGGACGGCGAGAACCGCTTGACATAACCCAGGCAGTCCGCCAATACCAGCCGGCCTTCGGCATCCGTGTTGATGATTTCCGCGGTCTTGCCGCTGATACCCGTGAGAATGTCGCCGGGACGGTAGGCATCACCGTCGGGCATGTTTTCGACACAGATGGCCAGGCCAAAGACCCGGCGGGGGATGTTCAGGGCGGAAATGGCCAGCATGGCGCCGCAGACGGCTCCGGCACCGCCCATGTCGGTCTTCATCTCCTCCATGCCGGAGGGTGGCTTCAGCGAGATGCCGCCCGTGTCGAAGGTGATGCCCTTGCCGAGGAAGATCAGGGGCTGCTGTTCCGCGAGTCCCTCCGGTTCGTGGCGGAGGATGATGAGCTGCGCTTCGCGTCGGCTGCCGCGGGAGACCCCCAGGATCATGCCCATGCCCAGCTCGCGCATGGTCTCTTCGCCGAGCACCTCGCACTGGAGGCCGGTATCCGCCGCCGCGGCCCTTACGCGGTCCGCCATCTCCGCGGGGTAGAGCAGGTTGGGAGGTTCGTTCACCAAATCGCGTGTGAAGCAGACCCCGTTGGCCAAGGCCCGGCCGGCATCCAAGCCGGCCTGCATGGCGAGAATCTGCTCGGCGTGGTACTCCACCAGCGTGCAGGTGGACACGCCCTGCTCCTTGTCGTCGGCCGGGTACTTGCGCACCTTGTAGGCGGCCAGCAAGGAGCCCAGGGCCAGAGCCTTCGCCATCTCCTCCGTGTCCCGGCCGCCAATCCCGGTTCCGTGGCAAATGGTGGCCACGGCCCGCACGCCCTTGAGGCCGGCGGCCCTGGCCAAGCCCGCGGCTGCGGCCTTGCGTGCAGCCAGGAAGTCGAAGTCCTCGGCCTTGCCCAGGCCCGTGACGATAACCCTGGGTGCCGCGATCGCTCCATTGGTGTACAGCAGCAGCGTGGTGTCCGCCTCGCCCTTGAAGTCTCCCGCCGCGATGGCGCTGGTGATTGCCCCGTTCAGGGCCCGGTCGACGAAACCCGTGGCGCCGCCCGGGTGGTTGACATCCTCGAAGAGGTTGACGATGACGCAGTCCGCTTCGGTGGCAGCGATGTCGCCTTGCTGTATCAGGAGCTCCATGGAAGTTCTGTCCTTATGAGCGGGTTGTGATTGGAAACTGCCGGTGTTCAGGCCTTGCGGTTGAGGGCCTGGAAACGCTCCCCGGCCTGATCCAGCGTCTCGTCGGTCTTGCAGAACGTGAACCGGGCCAGATCCGCGACCAGGTGCCGGTTGCCCTCGCTGTAGAAGGCGCTGGGGGGAATGGCCACGACGCCGATTTCGCCGGTGAGCCAGCGGCAGACGGTCACATCACGGGGTTCGGACGGGTTCGGCGGCACATCCAGGTGGCTGGTGTCCGAGAGGATGAAGTAGGAACCGTGGGGAACGCAGGAGGACAGGCCGGCGGCCTCCAGGTAGCCCAGCAGCCGGTCCCGCTTGGCCTGGTACATCTCCCCCAGCCACTCGAAGTAGCCCTGTGCCGCGGCGGTGCGAAAGCCGGTGGCCACGGCCTCCTGGAACGGCGTGGAAATCGTGAACGGGATCCACTGGTGGGCCATTAGGATGGCGTGGACGATTTCAGGTGGCGCGATGGCCCAGCCGATTTTCCAGCCGGTGACGGAAAAGGTCTTGCCGGAACTGCCCAAGGTGATGGTGTGTTCCCACATGCCCGGCAGGGTCGCCATGCGCACGTGTTCCACGCCGTCGTAGGTAATCCACTCGTAGGCTTCGTCGCACAGTACGTAGACGGGCTGGTGGCTTTGGCTGTGCCGCTGCACGATGTCCGCAATCTGCTCCAGTTCCTCCCTGCTGAACATTTTGCCGACCGGGTTATGCGGCGTGTTGATGATCAGCATGCGGGTGCGTTCGGAGAACGCATCCTCGAGGCGGTCCATGTCCAGCTTCCAGTCGGCTGCCGTCAGCGTCCGTCCCGGTGTCCGCCCGGGGCTTTCCAGCGGTACGTAGACCG
>DAOUIC010000001.1:0-4691 GCA_034428255.1 Anaerolineales bacterium | reverse complement strand
CGCCAGTCCCCGATGCCTTCTGTCCAACGTTTACTCCGAACCTGTTCGCATTCTCGGCCTGTGCGGAAGCCTGCGCGGGCCGGACAGCTTTACCCGACGCCTCCTGGTCCTGGTCATGGCCGAGTTGGATGCGGTCGGTGCGTGCACCGATTTCCTGGACCTGGCCGAGACCGAACTGCCCATGTGCAAGAGCGCCGCAGACACGGACGACCATCCCGGCAAACGCGACCTCGTGGCGCGGGCCGCGCAGGCCCAGGGGTTCGTGTTGGCGACGCCGGAGTATCACAACAGTTACAGCGGTGTATTGAAGAACGCGCTGGATCTGCTCAGCAGCGAGCAGCTGGGCGACAAGATGTTCGGGCTGATCGGTATTGCCGGAGGCGACATGGGCGCCGTCAACGCCCTGGGCCACCTTCGCATCGTCATACGCGGGGTCAACGGCCACGTCATTCCGCAGCAAATCAGCCTGCCGTCCGTCTACCGGCAGTTCGACGGCAATCGGCTCGCCGATGAACGCACGGCCGGCCGCGTCAGGGACTTCGCCACAGCCTTGGCCTTGCACACGCGCCGGCTGGCCGCAACCCTTGAGGGCCCCCGCTAAGCGGCGTGCCTGCAGTCCGATGGCCGAGGACGAAGGACAGGCTCGCACCTGGCACGCCCATCCCCAGTACGCCGTACTGACGGCTCTGTTGGCACTCTTGACGGTCTGGCTGGTGCTGCAGGATGGACACCAACCGGATTCCGGCAACATCCTGATGGCTCTGCTGGCCTTCGGCCTTGCCCTGTGGCACCTGCAATGGTTGGGCAGCCGCGTTGAAACCAATGCCCGGGGACTGGTCCTGCACCGGATCGGGCGGGCCCGGCAGGCTGTGGCCTGGTCGGCCGTAACCAATATTCGCTGGACTGGACGCGTGACCCGCTCGATCCTGGTGGAGTGCCGTCGGGAATCCCACCGCGAACAGCTGGAGCTGCCCCGACTGCGAGATCAGGAAGGGTTGTGGCAGCAACTGGAGGACCGATTGGCGCGGGACGAAGCATGATGCACATCCTCATGGTGACCGGAGAGTACCCCCCGCTGACGGGCGGGGTGGGCGACTACACGCGCCTACTGGCCCGGGCGCTGATCCGCAAGGGCCATCGGGTGAGGATTGCAGCCACCACGGGCACCCCGTTCGCCGACCGCGCCGCGGCGGACGAACCGGAAGTCCTAACCCTTCCGAAACAGTGGACCCGGGGACTCAAAGCGGCGATTGCCAAGCTGGCCCGGGCCGAGCCGGAGAGCTGGATCCATGTGCAGTACCAAACCGCGGCCTACCGCATGAACCCGGCGATAAACCGATCACCTGCAGCCTGGGCCGCACGGGGGCTGCGCGTGGCCTGGACCTACCATGATCTGCTGCCGCCCTATCTTTTTCCCCTTGCAGGCCACGCCTTGAGGCAGCGCGTGACCTTGGCACCAGGGCGGGCCAGCCACATTGTGGTTGCGACCAATCGGGAGGATGCCGACCGGTTGGCACAAGCCGGGATCCGGGCGGAGGTCAGTCCGGTTGGCAGCAACATTCCCATCGCGCCCCTGAAGCCACGGGAACGGGCCAATTTGCGCGATGCCTGGCGGGCCCGGCCCGGCGAGCCGGTGCTTGGATGTTTCGGCCTGGCCGGTCGCACCAAGGGCCTCCAGACCCTGGTCGAGGCGGCGCGCCTGCTGAAATCCAGGGGTACCGACCTGCGCATCGTGATTATCGGCGGCACGCCGGGAGCCTCCGACCGCAGCAACGCGGCCTTTCTGCAAAGCCTGCAAAACGCCATCCGCACGGCCGGCCTGGAGGATCGGGTCCATTGGACCGGAGCCCTGTCCGACCAAGAGGTCAGCCGGGCCCTCTCCGCCTGCGATCTGATGGTACAGCCCTACACGGAAGGGGCCAGCACGCGCCACGGCTCCCTGATGGCATGCCTGGACCACGGCTGCGCCACCATCACCAGCACGCCGCTGTCCGACGATTGGTTGGCCCCAGGGGTGCCGACCGTGCCGCCCCTGGACTTCCTGGCCTTGGCATCCCGCATCGCATGCCTGGCCGCCAGCCCGGAGAAACGGGTGGCCGCGGCTGCGGCCGCCCGAGCCAGCGCCGCGGACCGTTCCTGGGAACGGATCGCCGACCAGCACGCGGCCCTGTACGCCGCAGCCGCCTGAGAGCGAGCCGGAACCGAGGAGGCACCCTCCCATGCAGTTCGATGCCCTTGCCCTCAACTGCCTCGTGCAGGAGACGGTGGCCCGGGCGTTGCCGGGCCGCATCCAGAAGATCGTGATGCCGGATCCGCGCTCTCTGGTGCTTGAGCTGTACGGCCGGGGTCGGCGCCATTGGCTACGCATCACGGGCTGGGGCCCGGAGTGCGGCTTGTACCTGACGGAAATCCGTCCACGCCGAGGCGAGGGACCCAACCAACCGTTCCTGGAACTGCTGAGAAAGTACGCGGAGGGTGCCAGAGCTTCGGCCCTGTACCTGCCCGATCCGGACGAACGCGTAGTGTGTCTTGCCCTTGCGCATCGGGAGCACGGCGACCAGACGCTGCTGTGCGAACTGACCGGACGCAACGGCAACCTGTTCCTGTTGGGGGAGGACAACCAGATCAGGGGTTCCTTGCGACGCGTCCCACCAGGTACCCCCCGTGACCTCCGGCCCAGGCAACCCTATCAGCCGTTGCCGCGCAGGAACATGTGCTCCCCGCTGGAGTGCCCCGTACCCGGGCTGGAGGCGGCACTCCGGGTTCAGGCCGATGCACCGGGTTGGCGCGCCCTGACGACGACCGTGGCCGGTATGGGCCCCATGCAGGCGCGGGAGATTGTGTTCCGGGTCTGTGGCCGGGCCGATGTCGCGGCAGGGGAACTGGACGCGCCGGCCCTGGCCAATGCCATCCAGGACCTTTGGCAGCCGGTCCTCAGCGGGGAATGGTCGCCCAGCAGCATTGGGGACAACGGCGGCGTAACCACCTGCGCACCCTATCCCATCCGCCATCTGCCCGGAGCCGAGCCGGAACCCGAACTAACGCCCTTGCTCTCCCGCCTGCAGCCTCCGGATCCCTACGCCGAGGTGCGCAGGACGCTGCGAACCCAGATTGGCAAGGCCGGGACCCGGACGGAAAGACGGCTCAAGGGGGCCGCCCGCGACCTGCCCGAACCGGGTGTCGCCGAACGGTTGCGCACACAGGCCCAATGGCTCTTGGCCCTGCAGCATTCCATTCGGCCCGGCCAAACCGAACTGGAACCGCCGGACGGCAGCGGGCCCGTGGCCCTGGTGTCGGGCAGGACGCCGGTGCAGCAGGCCGAAGCCATGTTCAAGCGCGCCCGCAAGCTGGAACGAGCGGCCGAGGTTGTGCCGCGCCGCATCCGGGAACTCGAGCGCGACCGGGATTATCTGGCGCAACTGCTGCTCGATCTGGAACAAGCCGCCGACCGGCCGGAACTGGAAGCCGTGCGGGAGGATTTGGAGCAGACCGGTCTGGCCGGCCGGTCGCAGGTGCGCAAGTCCCGGCCCAAGGTGCCGCGTCCGGCCCGCGGCCCCCGCCGTTTTCGCCATGGCCAGTTCACCGTCCTGGTCGGCCGCAACGCCCGCCAGAACGACCAGGTCACGTTTGCCAAGGGATCGCCCAAGGACCTGTGGCTGCATGCACGGGACCACCCGGGATCCCATGTTGTCATCCAAAACGGCGGCCGCACCGTGCCGCACGACACGCTGGAAGGCGCAGCCCGACTGGCGGCCTACCACTCGGGCCTGCGCGGCGAGAACCGGGCGCGCGTGATGGTGGCCGAGCGGCGGCATGTGCGAAAACCCGCGCGCGCCCGCCCGGGACAGGTGACGATCCGCAAGGGCAAGGCCCGCACCGTGGTGGTGGACGCGGTGGAGCCGGATTGGCAGGAGGTCGGCGGTCCCGGCGTCAGGGCTCCAGAATGACCCGCATCACCGGGTGGTCGACCGCGCCGAACCGGCCCTTGTATTCCTCGTCGCCCTGCATGAAGTCGAACACCTTGTGGCCCGACACGATGGCGTACTGCAGGGCGTAGGAGAGGATCACCCAGCCGGGACTGAGGTGGTAGTGCAGGTCCGGACGGAACCCGCTGTTGTAGAGCAGATAATGGCCGTCCTGGCTGAAGGCGAGCAGGGCTGCCGCCTTTTCGCCGTTCAGGGTCAGGAACATCAGCGACAGCTTGCCGGCATCGAACATGTCCCGGCTCATTTCGTGGAAGAAATGCTCCATGTCGGGAGTCATGAACTCCCGCTTGTAGGACTGACTGGCCTTCTGCAGGGCGATGAAATCCCCCACCTCACGGCGGAGATCGTGTTCGGGCCCCACGACGTAGACCCCCACCTCGGCCTCCCTTTCGATGCGCCGCTGCTTGCGGCGGATCTCATGCCGCTGCTTGGATGCCACTTGGTGTTCCAGATAGTCTTCGTAGGTGTCCGGCAACTCGATGGCCGGCGCCACATCCTCCTGGAACACCCTGACCGACAGGCCCCTGGCTTCGGCGAGCACGGGCAGAACCTGCCAAGTGGTGCTGGATGATGGCAAATTGCAGAGATCAACCACTTCCCATGGGGGTGCGGTGGGTCCCTCCAGCCAGTCCAGGAACGCCCGGTAGACGCAGTCCTCCCAGCCGCAGGCCACGATCACATCCAGGTAGTCGCTGACCTCGATAC